>JBNPEA010000086.1:0-39036 GCA_051117315.1 Salinarimonas sp.
CGCGCGACAATGCTCCTCCATCCCCTCCACGGAGCAACAACCCAGTGGCCCAATCAACCGAAGCAACAACCCCCCACTCCGATACCTCCCAACACCCGCAGTGGCTCGACTACACCGCGCGCTTCGATCGCTACGAACGCGTCAGCGACGCGGACTGGACGATCGGGCCCGAGGCCTGCGAAGCGGCGTACAAGGCGCTCGATGCCGAATTGCGCGAGGCGCTCGATCTCGCCGCCGCGCGCATCCGGGCCTACCACGCGGCGCAATTGCCCGAGGACCGCGACTACACCGACGAGGCGGGCGTCCGACTGGGCGCGATCTGGCGGCCGGTCGATGCGGCGGGGCTGTATGTGCCCGGCGGACGCGCGGCCTATCCCTCCTCGCTGCTCATGAACGCCATCCCCGCGCGGGTCGCCGGGGTAGAACGGCTCGCGATCTGCACGCCGACGCCGCAGGGCAAGACCAAATCGCTCGTGCTCGCTGCCGCCCATGTCGCAGGCCTGGACGAGGTCTGGCGCGGCGGCGGGCGTCGCGCCGGGCGCCCACGCCCCCGCCGAGACCGCCGCGATCGCGGCCGCACCGCCGGCGCCGCGCCGGAACAGGTCCCGACGGCTGAGCATGCGGTCCTTGACCGCGTTGGTGACGCAGATGTCGCACATGATCGTCTCTCCCCTCGCCGATCGCCGCTCGCCGCTCGCCGCTCGCGCGACGTCGCGCCTTCCCCTGTGGCGGACGCGAGCTTAGCCGGGTGCGACATCTCGTCAATCGTCGAAGATCGTCTGCTCGTCCGCACCATCCCCGCGACCGCCCGCCCGCTTGCCGAAAGTTCACATCCGAACTACTCCTGGCGTCATCCTTTCGTCGAACGAAGAACAACCCGAGGAAACGCCAGGAGCCCGCCATGGCCTATCGCGCCCCCGTTCCAGAGATGCTGTTTTCCATGCGCGCCGTCGCCGGGCTGGACGCCAAGGTCGATGCCGGGCTCTACCCGGACCTGACAGGCGATCTCGTGACGCAGATCCTCGAGGCGGCCGGCGAGTTCGCCGCCGAGCGCCTCGAGCCGCTGAACCGTCCGGGCGATCTCGCGGGCCTGACCAAGGACGGCGCCGCGGTGCGTACGCCCGAGGGCTTCGCGCAAGCCTATCGCGACTGGATCGCGGGCGGCTGGAACGCGCTGCCCGGACCCGTCGAGCACGGCGGCCAGGGCCTGCCGATCCTGGTCAACACCGCCTGCGTCGAGATGTGGAACGCGGCCAACATGGCCTTCGCGCTCTGCCCGATCCTGACCATGGGCGCCATCGACGCCATCGAGGCGCACGCCGCGCCGGAGCTCAAGGAGCGCTATCTCGGAAAGCTCGTCTCCGGCGCGTGGACGGCGACGATGAACCTCACCGAGCCGCAGGCCGGCTCGGACCTCTCCGCGCTTCGCACCCGCGCCGAGCGCGCCGAGGACGGCAGCTACCGGATCTTCGGCCAGAAGATCTACATCACCTTCGGCGAGCACGATCTCACCGACAACATCGTCCACCTCGTGCTCGCGCGCCTGCCGGACGCGCCGCACGGCACGCGCGGCATCTCGCTGTTCCTGGTGCCGAAGATCCTGCCGGACGGTGCGCGCAACGACGTCGTCTGCGCCGGGCTCGAGCACAAGCTCGGCATTCATGCCGCCCCGACCTGCACCATGGCCTACGGCGAGCGCGACGGAGCCATCGGCTGGCTCGTCGGCGAGGAGAACCGGGGGCTGGCCTGCATGTTCACGATGATGAACAACGCCCGGTTTGCGGTCGGCGGGCAGGGCGTGTGCATCGCGGACCGCGCGACGCAGCGCGCGCTCGCCTTCGCGCAGGAGCGGCGCCAGGGCCGCACCGCCTCCTATGGCGGGCAGGGGATGGTGGCGATCGCCGAGCATCCGGACGTGCGACGCATGCTCGCCACGATGCGCGGCCTCACCGATGCCGCCCGCGGCATCTGCTTCCTCACCGCGGCGGCCCTCGACGAGGCGGCGCGGGCCGGCGACGTCGAGACCCGCAAGGCGGCGTACGAGCGTGCCTCGCTGCTCACGCCGCTGGCGAAGGCCTTCTCGACGGACATCGCCGTCGAGGTCGCCTCGCTCGGCGTGCAGGTGCACGGCGGCATGGGCTTCGTGGAGGAGACCGGCGCGGCGCAGCATTATCGCGACGCCCGCATCCTGCCGATCTACGAGGGCACGAACGGCATCCAGGCGATCGATCTCGTCACCCGCAAGCTGCCGCTCGCCGACGGCGCCACGGTACGCGCCGAGATCGCCCGCATCCGCGCGGTGGCCTCGCGGGTGACGAAGGAGGGCGACGCGCGCTTCGGCCAACTCGCCGCGCGGCTGCGCGAGGCGGCCGGGCGCCTCGACGAAACGACGGCGTGGATGCTGGCGGCCCTGGCGGAGGGGCGCCAGGAGGATGCGCTCGCGGGCGCGACGCATTACCTGCGGCTGTTCGCGCTCGCCCGCGGGGTCGCCTGCCTCGCCGAGGTGGCTCTCGCCGCGCGGGCGGCGCTGGAGGCCGGTGAGACCGACCCGGCGCATGCGGCGCGGATCGCGCGGGCGCGCTGGATGGGCGAGGCGCATCTGGGCGAGACCGAGGGCCTCGCCCGCGCCGCGACCGCTGGCGTGGCGGCATTGCCCGCGGCCGACGACACGTGATACCGGTCGCGACGGGCCGCGCGCGGCAGACCACGATCCCGGAGTGACACTGCCGATGGACACCGGCACGCAGCACGTGGTCGCCCTCGTCGCCGGCGCCTCGCGCGGCGTCGGGCTGGGGATCGCGCTCGGGCTGGCGGAGGCCGGCGCGACGGTGATCGTCACCGGTCGCTCGTCGGAGGCGGGCGCACGCACCGAGGGCAGGCCCGAGACCGTCGAGGATGCCGCGCGCGCCGTCGAGGCCGCCGGCGGGCACGGCCATCCATACGTCTGCGATCACGGCAGCGAGCGCGAGGTCGACGGGCTCGTCGCCTGGGCGCTGCGGCGCTTCGGGCGCATCGACGTGGCGATCTCGTCGGTCTGGGGCGGCAACGAGGGCTTCGACGGCGAGACCTTCCCGGACGGCTCGCGCTGGGGCACGCCGTTCTGGCGCCGGCCCGTAGGCCTGATGGGGCGCTTCCAGGAGACGGGCGTGCGCCCCGCGCTGCTCCTGGCGAGCGCAGTGGCGCCGGCGATGGTCTCGGCGCGCCGGGGGCTGATCGGCTTCGTGTCCTTCGACACGAGCGGGGGCTACCTGGGAGACGTCTTCTACGACGGCGCGAAGCACGCGCTCAACCGCCTCGCCTTCGCCTGCGCCGAGGAGCTCGCGCCCCACGGCGTCACGGCGCTGGCGCTCTCGCCCGGGCGGGTGGCGACCGAGCGGGTGCGCGAGGCGGGGGAGGCGGACGCGGCGACGGAAACGCCGCTCTTCGTCGGGCGTGCGGTCGCCGCGCTGGCGAAAGACCCCGACGTGGCGCGCCACGCCGGCCGCGTCGTCGCGACCGCAGACCTCGCGCGCCTCTACGGCTTCACCGATCGAGACGGGGGCGTGCCGGAGCGCTTTCGGCCCTGACCGGCCGCGGTCGGCGCGGGCGGCGACGCGGCGGCTCGACGAGGCCGAGCGCCTTCGCCGCCTCGGGCAGGGTGAGGCCGAAGCTCGTCATGTGCGCCAGCGCGTCGACCACGCAATAGGGGCACCAGGCCCGATCGACGAAGGGCATGCGCCAGAACAGGTACTGCGCCGCCACCGCCGCCTGCGCGCCGGAGAAGGCCGAGGCGGCGACCGGGAGCCATGGGCGATCGCGCCAGCGCTCCGGGGGGCCGGCGGCGGCGAGCGAGAGGTTCGCCGCGTGCATGGCGAGCGTCAGCGGGCCGTCCGGCATGCCGTAGGAATAGGCCTCGTCGGACGTGTTCACCTTGGCGGTATCGAAGTGGGGCCGGCGCGTCGGCGGGTCCGGGAGGCGGCGCACGACGCCGGTCTGGAACAGGGTGACGAAGGCCATCGAGGCCATGCCTATGAGCGACGTGGCGACGATCGCCCGGCGATAGGTCATGTCGCGCCCGCGATCGTGGCGGATGCGATCCCTCAGGCGCTCGGGCCCGTAGCCCGGGCTCGTCGCCTGCATGAGGTATTGCTTCATCGGGCACGTCTCCTGTGGCGATCGCTCCCGCCCCAACGCGAGCGGGGAGGGCAGGGTTGCCGGGCGGGCGAAAGCGCGCCACCGTGAAGAAATCAATGCCTGCGCGCGCCCGTGCCGGGCGCCCGCGGAGAGACCGATCATGCCCGACCCCGACCAGCGCCCCATCGTCGCCCTCGTGGCGCACGACGAGAAGAAGGCCGATCTCGTCGCCTTCTGCGCGGCGCATCGCGAGCAGCTCGCCCAGTTCCGCCTCGTCGCCACCGGCACGACCGGCGCGCGCGTGGCCGAGGCGCTGCCGGAGCTCGAGGTGATGCGGCTGAAGTCCGGCCCCCTCGGTGGGGACCAGCAGATCGGCGCGCTGATCGCCGAGGAGCGCGTGGCGGCCTTGATCTTCTTCGTGGACGCGATGACGCCCCACCCGCACGATGTCGACGTCAAGGCCCTGATGCGGCTCGCGATCCTCTACGACATCCCGTTCGCGCTCAACCGCGCGAGCGCGGAGCTGGTGCTGCGGGCGGACGGGGGGTGAGCGGCCGGCTGCCTGCACGCGTGACGCCCGAACGCGCGACGGCCTGAACGGAGAGGGGCGCCCGGTCGCTCGGACGCCCCTCCCGTCGATTCGCTGTGCGTGCGCTTCAGGCCGCCTGCGTCTCCAGATCCTTCGACCACTCGCCGGTGGAGGCGAGGCCGTTCATGCGGGCGCGGTGAGTGAAGGCGGCCTGGCCCGCCTCGACGTTCGCCTGCTTGCCGGACCACGCCTTCTGCGGCGCGGACTGGAGGGCCCGGCCGTAGGAGAAGGTCATGTGCCAGGGGAAGCCGCCGATCTTGTTCATGGCGTCGAGATGCGCGGTGGCGTCCTCGTCCGACTGGCCGCCGGAGAGATAGGCGATGCCGGGTACCGCCACCGGAACGCAGCGCTCGAGCACCTGGATCGTGCGCTCGGCCACCTCCTCGACGGAGGCCTGCTCCGGGCACTTCTTGCCCGGCACGATCATGTTGGGCTTGAGCACCGTGCCTTCCAGCACGACGCGCATCTCGTAGAGCTCCTGGTAGAGCGTCTTGAGCACCCACTCGGTGACCTCGGCGCAGCGCTTGATGTCGTGGTCGCCGTCCATCAGCACTTCGGGCTCGACGATCGGCACGCGTGCGGCCCCCGGGCAGATGGCGGCGGAGCGCGCCAGCGCATGCATGTTCGTCTTCACCGCGGTCCAAGGCGGGATGCCGTCGGCGATGTCGATCACGGCGCGCCATTTCGCGAAGCGGGCGCCGAGGTCGTAGTACTCCTTCATGCGCGCCGGCAGGCGGTCGAGGCCCTCGGTGATGGTCTCGCCCGGGCAGGACGGCAGCGGCTTGGCGCCGGCGTCGACCTTGATGCCGGGGATCGAGCCCGACTCCTTGATCAGGTCGACGAGCGGGGTGCCGTCCTTGGCCTTCTGGCGGATGGTCTCGTCGAACAGGATCACGCCGGAGATGTGGTCGCGCATGGCCGGCTGGGTCCGGAACATGAACTCGCGATAGTCGCGCCGGTTCTCCTCGGTGTTCTCGACAGCGATCGCGTCGAAGCGCTTCTGCATGGTCGAGGTGCTCTCGTCCGCGGCGAGGATGCCCTTGCCGGGCTGCACCATCGCGTAGGCCACCTCTGTCAGCTGGTCGATGTTCATCGCGCCCCTTTCCTTTCCTCTGTCACGTCTCGTTCGGTTCGGATCTCAGCGACGCAGCGCCTCGACGCCCGGCAGGCTCTTGCCCTCGAGCCATTCGAGGAAGGCGCCGCCGGCGGTCGAGACGTAGGAGAAGTCGTCCGCCACGCCCGCGTGGTTGAGCGCCGAGACCGTGTCGCCGCCTCCGGCGATGGAGACGAGTGCGCCCGCGCGGGTGCGCTCCGCGGCGAAGCGGGCCGCCTCGACGGTGCCCTTGTCGAACGGCGTCTTCTCGAAGGCGCCGAGCGGGCCGTTCCAGACCAGCGTCTTGGCGTCGCCGATCGCCGCGCGGACGCGGTCGACGGAGAGCGAGCCGACGTCGAGGATCATGCCCGCGTCGGGAATGGCGTCGATGCCGTATTCGTGGTGCGGCGCGTTCGCCTCGAACTTCTCGGCCACGCTGGCGTCCACCGGCAGCACGATCGCGCAGTTCGTCGTCTTCGCCTTGTCGAGGATGCGCTGGGCGGTGGCGGCGAGATCGCGCTCGGCCAGCGACTTGCCGATCGACACGCCGATGGCGTGCAGGAAGGTGTTGGCCATGCCTCCGCCGATGACGAGGCTGTCGACCTTGGAGACCAGGTTCTCGAGCAGATCGAGCTTGGTCGAGACCTTGGCGCCGCCGACGACCGCGCAGACCGGCCGCTCGGGATGCTCGAGCGCCTTCGTCAACGCGTCGAGCTCCGCCTGCATGGCGCGGCCGGCGAAGGCGGGCAGGACGTGCGCGACGCCCTCGGTCGAGGCATGGGCGCGATGGGCGGCGGAGAAGGCGTCGTTGACGTAGATGTCGCCGTTCTCGGCGAGCGCACGCGCGAAATCCGCGTCGTTCTTCTCTTCGCCCGGGTGGAAGCGGGTGTTCTCGAGGAGCAGCACGTCGCCGTTCTGCAGCTTGGCCACCGCGTCGCGGGCGACGTCGCCGACGCAATCCTCGGCGAAGCCGACATCGCGGCCGAGCGCGTCCGAGAGCGCGGTGAGCACCTGGCGCAGGCTCTCGCTCTCCACCGGCTTGCCCTTCGGTCGGCCGAAATGGGCGAGCAGGATCACCCGCCCGCCGCGGTCGGCGATCTCGCGGATGGTCGGGACGACCCGCTCGATGCGCGTCGCGTCCGTGACGCGGCCGTCCTCCACCGGGACGTTGAGGTCGATGCGCAGGAGCACGCGCTTGCCGCGCGGCTCGGCGTCGTCGAGGGTGCGGAAGGCGCTGGTCTGGGCGGCCATGGCGGGCACTCCGTGCAGGAAACGCGGGGCGTGACGCGGGGATCGCATCGCGGCGGGAGGTCCGGCGCGGGTCGCGCCGGACCTCCGGAGCGTCGCGTCAGATCAGGCTCGCCATGTGCACCGAGGTGTCGGCCATCCGGCAGGAGAAGCCCCACTCGTTGTCGTACCACGACATGACGCGCACCAGCGTGCCCTCGAGCACCTTGGTCTGGTCCATGTGGAAGATCGAGGAGTGGGGATCGTGATTGAAGTCGATCGAGACGTTCTTCTCGAGCGTGTAGCCGAGCACGCCCTTCATCGGGCCGTCGGCGGCCGCCTTGATCGCGGCGTTGATCTCGTCGACCGAGGTGGCGCGCTTGGCGACGAACTTGAAGTCGACCACCGAGACGTTGGGCGTCGGCACGCGGATCGCGACGCCGTCGAGCTTGCCGTCGAGCTCCGGCAGCACCAGGCCGACCGCCTTGGCCGCGCCGGTCGAGGTCGGGATCATCGACAGGGCAGCCGCGCGGGCGCGGTAGAGGTCCTTGTGCATCTGGTCGAGCGACGGCTGGTCGTTCGTGTAGGAGTGGATCGTCGTCATGAAGCCGTGATCGATGCCCACCGCGTCGTTGAGCGCCTTCGCCACGGGGGCGAGGCAGTTCGTGGTGCACGAGGCGTTGGAGACGACGAGGTGATCCTTCGTCAGCGCCTTGTGGTTGACACCGTAGACCACGGTGAGGTCGGCACCGGTGGCGGGCGCCGAGACGACGACGCGCTTGGCGCCGGCCTCGAGATGCAGCGCCGCCTTCTCGCGCGACGTGAAGATGCCGGTGCACTCGAGGGCGACGTCGACACCCAGCTCCCGATGCGGCAGCTCGGCGGGATTCTTCACGGCGGTGACCTTGATCGGGCCGGTGCCGACGTCGATCGTGTCGCCGTCGACGGTGACGGTGCCCGGGAAGCGGCCGTGAACCGAGTCGTAGCGCAGCAGATGGGCGTTGGTCTCGACCGGGCCGAGATCGTTGATCGCGACGACCTGGATGTCCGTGCGCCCGCTCTCGGCGATGGCGCGCAGGATGTTGCGCCCGATCCGCCCGAACCCGTTGATGGCGACCTTCACCGTCATCTGTCTCTCCCTGTTCTCGAGCCGGCGCGCAGGGCGCCCGGCTCCGTGGATTGCGTTCGTCTCGACCTCGTGGCGGCCCTGCCGGCCGCGTCCGCGAGATACTCCGGGGATCTCGCCGGAGATCCCCCCGATGACCCCGCGGCGGGCTCCGCTCAGCCGTTGTGCCGTGCGGCGATCCTGTCCGCGAGAACCTCGGCCGTGATGCCGAAATGCTCGTAGAGGTGCTTGTAGGGCGCGCTCGCGCCGAAGCTCTCCATGCCCACGAACACTCCGTTCGGCCCGATCAGGGCGTCCCAGCCGAAGCGCACGCCCGCCTCGATGGCGGCCAGGATCGGCGCGTCGCCGACGATCCGCGCGCGCACCTCCTCCGGCTGGGCCAGGAACAGGTCGAGCGACGGTGTGGAGACAACGCGCGAGGCGATGCCGCGTTCGCCGAGCAGCGCCTGCGCCGCGAGCGCGATCTCGACCTCGGAGCCGGAGGCGAAGATGGTCGCCTTGGCGGGGCCGTTCCCGGCGGGCGAGAGCTCGTAGGCGCCGGTCTCGCAGAGGTTGGCGTCGCTGTGGGTCGTGCGCGCCGGAGCGAGGTTCTGGCGGGTGAGCGCGATGACGCTCGGCCCGTCGGTGCGCTCGAGCGCGAGCTGCCAGCACTCGGCGGTCTCGACGGCGTCGCCCGGGCGGAAGACGCGCAGGTTCGGCATCGCCCGCAGCGCGGCAAGGTGCTCCACCGGCTGGTGCGTCGGGCCGTCCTCGCCGAGCCCGATCGAATCGTGCGTCATCACGTAGATCGCCGGGACGCCGGCGAGCGCCGCGATGCGCATGGCGGGGCGGGCGTAGTCGGTGAAGACGAGGAAGGTCGCGCCCGCCGGGCGGAACCCGCCGTGCAGCGCCATGCCGTTCATCGCCGCCGCCATGCCGTGCTCGCGGATGCCGTAGTGCACGTAGCGCCCGGAGAAGTCGTCCGGTGTCACCGCGACCGAGGTCTTGACCCGCACGTTGTTGGAGGGCGTCAGGTCGGCGGAGCCGGCGACGAGCTCGGGAACAGCCGAGGAGATGGCGTTGAGCACCGCCTCGCTCGCCTTGCGGGTCGCGGTCGCGGCGGGAGCGTCCACGAGCGCCCGCTTGTGCGCGACGATCGCCTCGGCAAGCGCCTTGGGCGGGATGCCGGCGAGGCGCCGCTCGAGGTCGGCGCGGGTCTCGGCCGGCAGCGCCTGGAAGCGCTGCTCCCAGGCCTTGCGGGCGGCGCGACCCTTGCGGCCGGCCTTCTCCCAGGCCTTCTTGATCGGCGCGGGGATCTCGAAGGGCGCATGCGTCCAGCCGAGCGCCCGCTTGGCGCCGGCGAGCTCGTCGGCGCCGAGCGGCTCGCCGTGGGCCTTGGACGTGCCCGCGCGGGTCGGCGCGCCGAAGCCGATGATGGTCTTGCAGGCGATCAGGGTCGGGCGGTCGGACTTCTTCGCGCGGGCGATGGCGCGGGCGAGCGCGGCCTGATCGTGGCCGTCGACGCGCACGGCCTTCCAGCCGCAGGCCTCGAAGCGCTTGACCTGGTCGGTCGTGTCCGACAGCGACAGCGGCCCGTCGATGGAGATGCCGTTGTCGTCCCACAGCACCACGAGCTTGTTGAGCCGAAGGTTGCCGGCGAACGCGATCGCCTCGTGGGAGATGCCCTCCATCAGGTCGCCGTCCGACGCCAGCACGAAGGTGTGATGGTCGACGATCTCGTCGCCGTACTCCGCCGCGAGCATGCGCTCGGCGAGCGCCATTCCGACCGCGGTGGCGATGCCCTGACCGAGCGGCCCGGTCGTCGTCTCGACGCCCGGCGTGACGAAGTTCTCGGGATGGCCTGGGGTCTTCGAATGGAGCTGGCGGAAGTTCTTCAGCTCCTCGATCGTCATGCCCTCGACGCCCGTCAGGTGCAGGAGCGCGTAGAGCAGCATCGAGCCGTGGCCGGCGGAGAAGACGAACCGGTCGCGGTCCGGCCAGGCCGGATCGGCGGCGTCGTACTTCAGCGCCTTGGTGAAGAGCACGGTGGCGACGTCGGCCGCCCCCATGGGCAGGCCGGGATGGCCGGACTTGGCCTTCTCGACGGCGTCCATCGCCAGCGCACGAATGGCGTTGGCGAGATCGGACGGAGTCGGGGCCGCCTCGGCGGCGACGGCGGCGCTAGCCGGGTCGAGCTGGTCGTTCACAGGGTCTTGTCCGTGGCTCGTGGGCGGTCCCCGGGGCGCGGGGCCGTGACAGGTCGCGGGCTGATTACCATGGCCCGCCAGCGAGTCAAAGCCGCCCTGAGACTTTCGTCGCAATTCCTGCGGGCCGTGTCCCACGAATGCGTGCCCGCGCACGCAGCGAAAGCCCGGTCGAGCGGCGAGACCTCGTGCGAGACCGTGTTTGAGACCACGTGAGAGACCACGTGAGAGACCACCTGCGCACAGCGAAAAGGCGCCCGCAGGAGGCGCCCTTCCGAAAGATCGCGATCGCGAGGGACGGATCGTGGAGGCGGGGCCGCCGACGCGGCGCCCGGCGGCTCACTTGATCTTCGTCTCCTTGAACTCGACGTGCTTCTTGGCCACGGGGTCGTACTTCCGCTGAGACATTTTCTCGGTCATCGTGCGGGTGTTCTTCTTGGTGACGTAGAAGAAGCCGGTGTCGGCGGTCGACAGCAGCTTGACCTTGATGGTGACGGCCTTCGCCATGGGATCGTCCTCGTGAGCCTCGCCGCAGCGCCGGGAGCCCTCGGGCCGTCACCGCGCCGCCATAAAATGGAGAGGCCGGGCGAGCCCGGCCGAAAGTCGCCTGCATATGCGCGATCGGGCGGCGCGCGTCAAGGCCGGATCGCGGCGATCGGCGATCCGGCGGCCCGCGAGGGGGCGTGTCAGTCGAACAGCGAGTCGATGTCGTCCTGCGAGACGTGGCCGACATCCTCCTCGAGCTTGGGCCCGTTGAGCAGCGCCTTCTCGTCGTCGATCTTGGGCCCGATGGCCTCGTGCTGGATCAGCTCCTGGAAGGCGTCGAGGCCGCCCCAGACGTCGATCATGCGGTCGAGGCGCTCCTCCACGAACTTGAGCACGTTGACGATCTTGGTGATGCGCTGGCCGGTCAGGTCCTGGAAGTTGCAGGCCTCGTACATGGAGATGACGCGGTCGAGGATGGCGCCGATCTCGTCGCCCGAGCCCCTGGTGCCGCCGGACGCGCGCAGCATGTTGACGTGGGTCTCGATGTCCTCGAGCCCCGACAGGATCGAGCCGGTGGCCGCCTCCGTGGCCGAGACCACGGCGTCGAGCTCGCCGGCGACCCGGCGCATGCCCTGGCCGTCCTCGTCGGACTTGTAGAGCGAGGCGATCTCGCGCTTGGTGTGGGTGATCGCCGCCTTCATGGCGTCGATCTCCTGGCGCAGCGCATAGACCTCGGTGATCTCCTTGCGATAGGCCTCGATCACGTCGGAGGCCAGGCGCTGTGACGGATCCAGGAACTGGCGCAGCTCGCCGATCGCCTCGATGATGTGCGCGAGCCGCGGATCCGAGCAGCCGGCGCCCGGGACGCCGGCCGGCGCGGCGCAGCCGCCGTTGAGCACCGGGGGCAACGCGATCGGCTCGTGCCTGAGGGTCTGCTCGATGCGGTAGCGCTTTTGGGAGAAGGACATCTGTCGCCGACGCTTTTCTGGACACGGGGATGCTCCGACACTTGACCATCAAGTTTTAGGATTGGGTGAACGCGACGACGAAGCGCGGCGATGACGGTCGCGGCCGCCATGTTCACCACGTCTGTCCATACGTGCTTAAGGTTAAGCCCAACGAGCGGTCGCGCGTCCACGAAGCCTCAAGCGATCCTGGCCTTCGCTGTCCCGCGGGCGGCCGTGCGGAGCGCGGCGGCCACGGAACGTCACAGCTCGGAATGTCGCAGCTCGAGACTTCGCGGCTCGGGAGCCGGCAGGGAGAGACCATCATGTTCGCAACGCTCACGCGGCGCCTGCGGGAAGGCGCCCTCGCAGCGGCGCTCGCCGCCACGATCGCGCTCGCCGCGCCGGTTCCCCACGCCGCCGCGCAGGACCTCGGCGGAGGCTTCATCGAGCTGCTGCTGACCGGGCGCGATCCGAGCCCGCAGCGGGCCGCAGCGCGCTACGCCGCGCCACCGCCGGCCGCGGCCGGCCCCGCGCGCGCCGTGCCGCCGCAGGAGGCCCGCCGGCCGGCTCCGCAGGTCGCCGCCGTGCAGCCGGGCGGCGGCGCCGTCGCGGACGTCTTCCGCCGCCAGACCGTCTCCTACGGGGGCCCGCACGGGCCCGGGACGATCGTCGTCGATACTCGCAACAAGTTCCTCTACCTCGTCCAGGAGGGCGGCACGGCGCTGCGCTACGGCGTCGGCGTCGGGCGCGAGGGCTTCGCCTGGCGCGGCACCGAGCGTGTCACCCGCAAGGCGGAATGGCCGGACTGGCGCCCGCCCGCGGCCATGCGCCGGCGCCAGCCCGAGCTGCCGGCGTTCATGCCCGGCGGCCCGTCGAACCCCCTCGGCGCCCGCGCGCTCTACCTCGGCGACACGCTCTACCGCATCCACGGTACCAACGAGCCGGGATCCATCGGACGGGCGATGTCCTCCGGCTGCATCCGCATGATGAACGAGGACGTCATGGACCTCTACCAGCGCGTGCGGATCGGGACGCGGGTCGTGGTGCTGTGAGGCGGCCGGGGGCCGGCGGGGCGCGGCCGCGCGCAGCGCCACGCACGTCGGCCGCGATCGTCCGCCGCGAACCCGGCCGGCGAGGCCCTCGGCGCGCCGCCGGGATCGTGCACCGCTCCGAGATCGGAACGCCGACCCGCTTCCGCGCACAGCGGGGCCACGTGCACTGGGCGGTTTCGCACGGCCGAGTGAACGCGGATCAACCGTTTGTTCATGGCTGGTGTTCGAACTGATGCTTATCTTTCTTTAGGTAAGCGAGACCGCAAATGCGAAGGGTACGTGCGTTCGGGCTGCAGGCCGTCATCACCGCCACGGTCGCCGCGATGGCCTTGCTCGCGAGCGTGGCTGTGGGCGTCATCGCCTATCGCAGCGCACACGAGGCGCTCACGGAGGCGAGCCGCGAGCGGCTCGCCCTGATCTCCACCTCCCGCGCGGCGGCGCTGCAGCGGACGCTCGACGCGACCGTGCGCGACATCGAGGCGCTCTCCGAGAACGCGGCCGTGCGCGCGGCGCTGGGCGAGCTGAAGGACGCCTACTTCCTCAACCCGCAGGAGCGCGAGCGCTTCGTCGGCTACTTTACAGGACCGGCGCAGATCGAAGAGCGCATCGCGCTCACGGGCCAGGGTGAGCGCACGCTCTACGCCTGGCGCCACGAGGGCGTGCACGCCTCCTTCCGCGCGATCATGGCCGATCGCGGCTACGCCGACATCCTGGTCATGACGCCGGAAGGCGACGTGGTCTACTCCGTCGCCAAGCACGGCGACTTCGCCGCGTCCGTCGCGGACGCGGGCCTCGCGGGCAGCGGGCTCGCCCGGGCCCACGCCGCCGCGCTCGCCGGCACGCGGGCGACGGACGGCGTGGTGAGCGCGCGCACCGCTGCGGTCGACTTCGCCCCCTACGCCGCGGTCGGCGGCGAGCCGTCCGCCTTCCTGGCCCGTGCGGTGGTCTCGCCCGACGGCAGCCTCGTCGACGGCGTGCTGGTCTACCGCGTCGCGGCCTCGAGCTTCGATGCGGTCGTCGCCGACCGCACCGGTCTCGGCGAGACCGGCGAGAGCTACATCGTGGGAGCGGACGGCCTCCTGCGCTCGCAGCGGCCGCTCGCGGACGCGCCCTCCATCCTCGCGCCCCTGGGCCGCCCGGCGGTGATCGAGGCGTCCGCGGGTGCCTTCGACTATGCGCACGAGGGCCTCGTGCGCTTCGCCGACGCGCGGGAGCTCTCGCTCCTGGACGTGCCGCTCAAGCTCGTCACCGAGCAGACCGCGGACGAGGCGCTCCGCCGTGTCGCACGCACCCGCGACGGCATCCTGATGGCGACGCTGGCCCTCCTGGGCGGCGCACTGGTCCTCGCGCTCCTGATCGGGCGCTCCATCGCCAAGCCGATCTCGGCCCTGGCGGTGGCGCTGCGCGGCATCGCCGACGGATCCGAGAGCGGCGGCGAGGGCCGCATCATCGGCGACGAGCGCCGCGACGAGATCGGCGAGATCGCTCGTGCGGTCGCAGGCATCGGGGGGCGCGCCCAGGCCGGTGCGGCGGCGCGCGGGGCGGAGGGGCGCGTTGCCCGCGAGCGCGAGGCGGAGGCGCGCAAGCGCGCCATGCGGGCGCTCGCCGGGGAGCTCGAGCAGACCGTGGGCGAGGCCCTGCGCACGCTGGGCCGCGAGGCGCAGGCGCTCTCCGCCGCCTCGCAGGACATGGCGCGCCTCTCCGAGAGCGCGCGAGGCGGATCCGAGCGCGTCGCCGGTGCGGCCGGTGCGGCGGACGGCTCGGTGCGCGACGTGGCGGTCTCCGCCGAGCAGCTCTCGGATTCGATCGGCGAGATCGCCGGCCTGATCAGCCGGTCCGCGACGATCACGAACGAGACCAACGACCACGCCGCCTCGACGAGCGAGGTCGTCGCCTCCCTGGAGGAGAACGCCCAGCGCATCGGCGAGATCGTGACGATGATCGACACGGTGGCGGAGCAGACCAACCTGCTGGCGCTCAACGCCACCATCGAGGCGGCCCGCGCCGGCGAGGCCGGCAAGGGCTTCGCCGTCGTCGCGGCGGAGGTGAAATCGCTGGCCTCCCAGACCGCCAAGGCCACCGAGGAGATCTCCCGCCAGATCGCGTCGATGCGCGAGGCCACCCGCAATGCCGTCGGCGCGGTGGGGTCGATCAAGACCCGTGTCGCGGAGATCGCCACCGCCATGACCTCCGTCGCGAGCGCCATCGAGGAGCAGTCGGCGGCCACGCAGACCATCGCAGCCAGCGCCGAGGGCGCGCGTGCCAACGCCGCGGGCGTCACCGACGGCATCGAGGAGGTGCGCACGGTCGTCGTCTCCACCGACGAGGCGGCCGAGCGCGTCGTGCGCGCGAGCGGCGTCGTGCGCGAGCAGACGACGCTGCTCGACGAGCGCATCCGGCGCTTCCTCGACGAGGTCGCCGCGGCGTGACACCGCCAGGGGGCGGCGCGGCATATCCGCCGCGCCGCGGACTTTCATCCTCGCCATGCGCCGCGCGCCGTTGACGCGCGCGGCGCACGAACTAAAGCTGCGCGCTCCCGTTCCCGCGGACGCCGTTTCCGCGTCCCGAAGGAGAGAGTGCGCAATGACTGCCGTCTGGCCCGTGCATGGCGATATCACCGGCCCGATCGTGATGATCGGCTTCGGCTCGATCGGCAAGGGGACGCTCCCCCTGATCGAGCGTCACTTCGCCTTCGACAAGGAGCGCTTCGTCGTCGTCGATCCGAACGACGCCGACCGCGCGCTGCTCGACGATCGCGGCATCGCCTTCGTGCACCAGGCGGTCACGCGCGAGAACTACCGCGAGCTGCTCACGCCGCTGCTGACGAAGGGCGAGGGCCAGGGCTTCTGCGTCAACCTCTCCGTCGACACCTCCTCGCGCGACCTGATGCGCCTGTGCCGCGAGCTGGGCGTGCTCTACATCGACACCGTGGCCGAGCCGTGGGTGGGCTTCTACTTCGACAAGAGCGCCGGCCCCGAGGCGCGCACGAACTACGCCTTGCGCGAAGCGATCCTGGCCGAGCGCCGGGACCGGCCCGGCGGCACCACCGCCGTCTCCTGCTGCGGCGCCAATCCCGGCATGGTTTCCTGGTTCGTCAAGCAGGCGCTGGTCAACGTCGCCACCGACCTCGGCCTCGCCTTCGAGCCGCCGGCATCCCGCGAGGACTGGGCGGCGCTGATGCGGCGGGCGGGGGTGAAGGGCATCCACATCGCCGAGCGCGACACCCAGCGTGCCCGCGACCCGAAGCCGCAGGGCGTGTTCGTCAACACCTGGTCGGTCGAGGGCTTCGTCTCCGAGGGCCTCCAGCCGGCGGAGCTCGGCTGGGGCACGCACGAGACCTGGATGCCGGAGAACGCCCGCACCCAGGAGAGCGGCTGCCGCGCGGCGATCTACCTGCTCCAGCCCGGCGCCAACACCCGCGTGCGCTCCTGGACGCCCACCGCGCAGGCGCAGTACGGCTTCCTGGTGACGCACAACGAGTCGATCTCGATCGCCGACTACTTCACGGTGCGCGCCGGCGACGAGGTCGCCTACCGCCCCACCTGCCACTACGCCTACCATCCGGCGAACGACGCCGTGCTCTCGCTGCACGAGATGTTCGGCGCCGGCGGCGTGGCGCAGCCGACGTTCCACATCCTCGACGAGCACGAGATCGTCGACGGCATCGACGAGCTCGGCGTGCTCCTCTACGGACACGAGAAGAACGCCTACTGGTATGGGTCGCAGCTCTCCATCGAGGAGACGCGCCGCATCGCCCCCTACCAGAACGCGACGGGGCTGCAGGTCTCCTCCGCCGTTCTCGCCGGCATGGTCTGGGCGCTGGAGAATCCCCAGGCGGGCATCGTCGAGGCCGACGAGATGGACCACGAGCGCTGCCTCGAGATCCAGCGCCCGTATCTCGGCCCGGTGGTGGGCGTCTACACCGGCTGGACGCCGCTCGAGGGCCGGCCCGGGCTCTTCCCCGAGGACATCGACCCGAGCGACCCCTGGCAGTTCCGTAACGTTCTGGTCCGGTGACCGCAGCGATCTCGTAACGGTCGAGCCTTCCTGCCCGGGTGCGACGCGGGGAGCGGATGACAGCTCTCCCGTCCGCCCCCATTATCTCCGGGTGGACCCGGAGCACGAGGCACGATGCCCCATTTCGATCCCACCTACGCCGCCAAGCTGCGCGGCTCGCAGGGTGTCGCGGCCGCCGACAGCGTGCTCGACCTGCGCGGCGCCGAGCCGGCGGCGGCGGACGCGTCGCTGACGGAGCTGATCGAGCGCTCGCGCTTCGGCGAGGCGAAGGCGGTCGCGATCCGCATCGCCGCGCCGCTGCCGGGGGCGGGGGAGACCCTGTTCCAGCCGGTGGGCCGGGCGCTGCTCGAGGCCAAGCGCAAGGGCCACGTGACGAGCCTGTCGCCGCTGCCGGCGGCCGACGGGCTCGGCTTCTTCGTGCGCCTCGCGGGGCGCGGCGGCCGGGCGGGCTGAGCGCCGCGCGCGGGGTTGCAAACCCGCCGCGGACGCTGTAAGGACCCGCCTTCGCCCGCAATCCGTCCATACCGGCAAGCCCCATCGGAAGGAGCCGCCCATGGCTCGCGTGACCGTCGAAGACTGCATCGACAAGGTCGAGAACCGTTTCGAGCTGGTGCTGCTCGCCAGCCACCGCGCCCGCATGATCTCGTCCGGCGCGCCGCTCACCATCGATCGCGACCGCGACAAGAACCCGGTCGTCGCCCTGCGCGAGGTCGCCGACGAGACCGTGCGCCCCGACGACCTGCGCGAGCAGCTGATCCACTCCATGCAGAAGTACGTCGAAGTCGACGAGCCCGAGGCCGAGGCCGTGCCGATGATCGGCGCCCCCGCCGCGGAGGGCTCCGGCGGCGAGGACGGGGAGGTCACCTTCGACCGCATGTCGGAGGAGGACCTCCTGCGCGGCCTCGAGGGCCTGCAGCCGCCGGCGCAGACGGACGACGACGAGGGCTGAGGGGCGCGGCGGGGAGCCGCCGCCTGCGAGACGACGTGAGACCCGGCCGAGAGGCCGGGTTTTTTGTGCTGTCGAACGACTCGAGTTGGACAAACTTAGTTTTCGCCGGCCACGAAAAGCCTGCTTTAGACAATTATGTTTTATCAGAATGCTCTATTTTCAAGCTCTGGACATTCTTGACTGTCTAGATTAGGTTCACAGCGGCCCCGGTGCAGTTACCGGCGTGTTTTGGAGATGCTCATGGCTCTGCGTTCAGCCAGGGTTTATCTGAAGGGTCGCCACGTCGGCATCCTGGCCGAGACGTCGGGCGGCGGCACCCGGTTCACCTACGACCCGAATTGCGGGGAGCCGATCGCGTGCGCACTCCCCGTCAAGGATCGCGAGCACGTCTGGCGGGCTGGGCTGCACCCCTTTTTCGAGCACCTCGCTCCGGAAGGCTGGCTGCGCGAGCAGCAGGCTCACAGGGAGAGGATCGACGACCAGGACGACTTCGGCCTGCTGCTCCGGTTCGGCCGCGACTGCATCGGCGCCGTCGGCATCGGCCCGCTGGACGAGGGGGCGGCGGCGCTCGCGGGCGCGGGCGCGGGCGAGAGCGTCGTAGGAAGTGCCGTCGGTGCGCGCCGCACGCTCTCGGGCGCTCAGCGCAAGCTTCTCGCCTTCCGGGCCGACGACGGCTTTCGCCCGTCCGGCCCGGGCTCCCCCGCGACGCACATCGCCAAGCTGAACGAGCGGGCCGACGCCGATCTCGTGCGAAACGAAGCATTGTCGCTGCGCCTGGCGGCAGATCTGCTCGGACGCGACGAGGTCACGCGCTTCGAGCCCGGCTGGCTTGGCGGCGTGGACGAGGCCGCGCTCCTCGTCGAGCGCTTCGATCGCACGCTGGTGGGGGACAAGCTGCGCCTGGAGGATCTCGCACAGATCCTCTCCCGGCCGCGAGGGCGCGATTTCCAGGGCAAGTACGACGGGAGCTACGAGGAAGCGGCGGAAGCCGTCGCGCGGCACTCCGCCCGCCCGCGGATCGACGTCGCGCGCTACTTCGAGCGGGTCGTCGTCTGCTTCATGCTGGGGAACGCCGATGCGCACCTCAAGAACTTCGCGCTGCTCGAACGCCCCGAAGGCCTTCGGCTCTCTCCAGCGTACGACATCGTGAACACGCTCTTCTACGCCGGTCGCTACGACGAACGCACCGCGTTGGCGATCGACGGCGACAAGCCACCCCTCGACGAGATCGACCGGGCCCGGCTGCTACGGTTCGGCGCAGCGATCGGGCTCGGGGAGAAGGCCGTGACGTCGAGGCTCGATCGGCTCGCCTCCCGGCTCGCGCGCAGCTCGAGTCTCTCTCGACCGGCCGGCGCTGCGCCGTCTGAGTTCCACGATCGCTATTCCGAGATCGTGCATCGCCTCGCCACCGGGATGCTCGCACGATGACGCCCGAGCTCGATTGGCCCGCTCTCGTGGAGGAGGCCGTGCGGCGACGCCGGCAGGAGGGCCTCACCCAGCGGGACCTCGCAGCTCTCGCGGGCGTCAGCGCGCCGACCGTGGTCGCGTTCGAGAAGGGCCAAACGTCGCTGCGGCTCGACAGTGCGCTCGCCATCCTGCGCGTCGTCGGCCTCGCAGCCGCCGCGGGCGCGGCCGACCCCCAGGACGTGTTCCTGCGCGAGTCGCGTCGGCGCTGGGAGCGCCTCGTCGAGCACCTGCCGCCCGGCGCCGCGGCGCGGCAGCCGCACGGCTCCAGCGAGTTCAACTACGCGCTCGACCTTCCAGCGCACGGCTCCATCGCTCGCTTCGCGGAAGCGATGGAGGCGGCCTCGTCCGTCCGCTACACCGGCTGGCCGCCCTTCTGGTTCTCCGCGCGTTCCGACCTGCGCCCGGAGATCGTAGACGGGACTCTCGAATGCTGGCTCGGCCGTCCCGATGCGAAGCGCGTCTTCGAGGACGCAGCTCACACGGATTTCTGGCGGGCGCGGCCCGACGCGCGCCTCTATCTGCGTCGCGGCTACCAGGAGGACGGCCCCGACCTCCCGATGCCAGGGACCGTTCTCGATTGGGTCCTTCCCGTCTGGCGCGCCGGTGAGGTCGCCCTCCACGCAGCCACCCTGGCGCGGCGTCTGGCGCCCTCCGATTCCGGCGAGATCGCCGTCGGGCTCGGGGCGACCTTCTCCGGGCTCTCCGGGCGCGAGATGGTCTCGTGGGCGAACCCGCTCCGGCCGATGCCGTCGGGCGGGCGCCACAGGGCGCGCGTCGATCGCGCGATCTGCCGCGCCACGGCACGCGTGAACGAGCTGGAGACGGATCTTGCGACGGTGGTCGGACGCTGGCTCGAGCCGCTCTACGCACGCTTCGACCTGTCACTGCCCCCCGACCTGATCCGCGGGGAGCTCGACGAGATGCGCACGCGCAAACGGACCGCGTAAAGCGCCAGAGCACCCCGCCATTTCGCCACACGGCCCTGTTCAGCGCGCCCGAAAACCCTCATTTTAGCGGTGGAGCGCGCGGTGCCGGCGCGCACGGAGGTTTCCCACGCGCATGATGCGTCAGTACGAGCTGCTCGAGCGGGTCAAGCGCTACAATCCCGCCGCCGACGAGGCCCTGCTCAACCGGGCCTACATCTACGCCATGCGGGCGCACGGCACGCAGACGCGTGCCTCGGGCGACCTGTTCTTCGCCCATCCGCTGGAGGTGGCGGCGATCCTCACGGACATGCGGCTCGACGACGCCACCATCGTGGCGGCGGTGCTGCACGACACGGTGGAGGACACCGAGGCGACGCTCGACGAGATCCGCGGCACCTTCGGCGAGGAGATCGGGACGCTCGTCGACGGGCTCACCAAGCTCAAGCGGCTCGACCTCGTGTCGAAGCGCGCCGCACAGGGGGAGAACTTCCGCAAGCTGCTGCTCGCCATCGCGCAGGACATCCGCGTGCTGCTCGTCAAGCTCGCGGACCGCCTGCACAACATGCGCACGCTCCACTTCATGCCCGCCGAGAAGCGCGCGCGCATCGCCGAGGAGACGCTCGAGATCTACGCGCCGCTCGCGGGCCGCATGGGCATGCAGGAGATGCGCGAGGAGCTCGAGGACCTCGCCTTCCGCCATCTCCGCCCGGAGGCCTACGAGACCATCACCAAGCGGCTCGAGACGCTCTCGGCCAAGACCGAGCAGCTCGTGGAGGAGATCGAGCGCGACCTCGCCGCGCGGATCGCCGCGAAGGGGCTCGGCGCCGTGGTGATGGGGCGGCGCAAGCGCGCCTACTCGATCTGGAAGAAGATGGAGCGCAAATCCGTCGCCTTCGAGCAGCTCTCGGACATCTTCGGCTTCCGCGTGCTGGTGGACAGCATCGACGCCTGCTACGGCGCGCTCGGGCTCGTCCACTCGACCTGGCCGATGGTGCCCGGCCGTTTCAAGGACTACATCTCGACGCCCAAGCAGAACGACTATCGCTCGATCCACACCACCGTCGTCGGCCCCGGTCACCAGCGCGTCGAGCTGCAGATCCGCACCCGCGAGATGGACGAGGTGGCGGAGTACGGCATCGCCGCGCACGCCCTCTACAAGGATCCCGGCGAGACGACGAAGCCGCTGGGCGAGAGCCGCGCCTACCAATGGCTGCGGCGCACGATCGATCTCCTGACCGACGCCGAGAGCCCGGAGGACTTCCTGGAGCATACCCGGCTCGAGCTCTTCCACGACCAGGTCTTCTGCTTCACGCCCAAGGGCCGCCTGATCGCGCTGCCCCGCGGGGCGACGCCGATCGACTTCGCCTACGCGGTCCATACCGACGTCGGCAACACGGCGGTGGGCGCGAAGATCAACGGCCGGATGGCGCCGCTCCTCACCGAGCTCGCCAACGGCGACGAGGTCGAGATCGTGCGCGCCGGCGGCAGCCAGGTGCCGCCGGCGGCCTGGGAGAGCCTCGTCGTCACCGGCAAGGCCCGCGCCGCCATCCGCCGCGCCACGCGCGCGGCCGTGCGCAAGCAGTATGCCGGGCTCGGCATGCAGATCCTGGAGCGCGCCTTCGAGCGCGCGGGCAAGGCCTTCTCGGAGGAGAAGCTCAAGGCGGCGCTGCCGCGGCTCGCCCGCACCTCCGTCGACGACGTGCTGGCGGCGGTGGGGCGCGGCGAGATGTTCTCGGGCGACGTGGTGCGCGCCGTCTACGCCGATTTCAAGGACGTGGGCCGGCTCGTCTCGGGGGCGGCGACGCACGGGGCGGGCTGGGTCGCGCTCGGGGCGGACGCCCTGAAGATGAAGCTGCCGGACGGCTCCGACGACAAGCGCGCGATCCCGATCCGCGGTCTCGACGCCGACCTGCCGGTGCGCTTCGCACCGGAATCGGGCGCGGTGCCGGGCGACCGGATCGTCGGCATCATCACGCCGGGGGAGGGGGTGACGATCTACCCGATCCAGTCCCAGGCGCTGGCGGCCTTCGAGAACGTGCCGGAAGCCTGGGTCGACGTGCGCTGGGACGTCGAGGCGATCGCCAGGAAGCGCTTTCCCGCGCGCATCCGGCTCGAGACCATCAACGAGCCGGGCTCGCTCGCCCAGATCGCGCAGGTCGTGGCGGATCACGACGGCAACATCGACAACATCTCGATGCAGCGCCGCACGCCGGACTTCACCGACGTCGTCATCGACGTCTCGGTGTGGGACATCAAGCACCTCAACGGCATCATCGCCGAGCTGAGGGCCAAGCGCGTGATCTCCAAGGTCGAGCGGCTGATGGGCTGAGCCCCGGCCCGGCGATGCCGGGCCGGGGCGTCGCGCGCGCTCAGCGCACGACGTAGACCACGCGCCGCGTGTCGGGCTCGACGAGCACCGGCACGCCGTTCACGTAGGCGTACTCGTATTCGTAGTCCGGGATCGGCTGCAGCCGCACCGCTGGCGGCAGGCCGGCGCCGGCGACGACCTCGCCCTCGAGATAGACCGGCTCGACCCGGTTCTCGACGATGTAGGTGCGCACCGGCGGGGGCGGGGCGGTGAAGCCCTCGACCGCGCCGCCGATCGCGCCGGTCACGGCGCCGACGGTGCCGCCGATGATCGAGCCGACGATCTCGCCGGCGACGGCACCCGTGGCGGTCACGGGATCCCACTGCGCCTCGGGGACGATCTCGCGGCGCTGCGTCACCACCACGGGGGCGCTCTCCACCTCGGCCGTGAGGTAGTCGCCGTAGGCCCAGGCCTCGGTGCCCTCGTGCTGCACGCGGCACCAGGCCGAGGCCGGCAGGCAGCCGAGCACGGTGACGCCGGCGTTGCCCTCGATCACGTCGACGACCTCGTAGTTCGGGCCGGGGCCGGCGCGCATGTTGAGATCGGTGGTGGCGGTGGCGGCGACCTGGGCGGAGGCGGGCACGGCGAGCCCGATGGCGGCGGCGCTCGCGGCGGCGAGGAAGACGGTGCGGGTCATGAGTCCCTCCTTCGTTATTGTGTGAGGACGGACGAGCGAACGGCGAGGCCGGGATGGTGTTCCGGGGCGATCCGCCAGCGATCAGGCGCGCCGCGCTGAACCCGCTGCTCCGGGCCTGCTACGCAGTTCCGGTTGCCGCTTGCAAGTCGTTGACCTTTATGCCAACACTTCTCACGCTCGAAAAGCGGGGCGATATCGTCCGCCTCGATGCGGATCTCGGTCCGCGGCAGCAGGCGTTCCGTCGGTTGTTCGTCGCGCCGACGGTCGCGCAGTGGCTTCAGAGAGACCTCGGAGGTCGAGACACATCCGTGATCGGGAATGCGCTTTCGCCCCTCGAGCAGATCGACAGCCTGTTCGAGCGTTTCGTCTCGGGCCGTGCGCTGGATCACGGACGCCAGTTCAAGTGCCTCCGACCGGCCGAGAAGGCGGTATGGGAGCTGAAGACCGACGATGTCCGCATCTTCGGCTTCTTCACGGAGAGGGATTGCTTCGTCGCCCTGTTCGCGAACTTCACGGACACGGTGAAGGACTACGGTCTCTACCGCGGCTATGTCGACGAGGTCGTGAGGGTGAGAACTGCGCTCGCCATTGACGGCGGCCACGTGGAGGGGAGCGATCCGGATGACGTCGTTTCGATTGCCGCTGCATCCTAGGAAGCGTGCGGGAAGCCGCTTCTTCGGCCGCGTGGTCGAAGAGCTGCAACGGGTGCTTGCGGACGAGCGAAAGGCCCGGGGGTTGACCCAGCAGCAGGTCGCGACGCTGCTCGAGGTGAACCGCTCCGTCGTCAACCGGCGTGTCCTCGGGCGCGACAATCTCACCGTCAGAACCTTGGCGGAAACCGCCTGGGCGCTCGGCTACGAGCCGCACCTCGAGTTTCGGAAGGCGGGGTCCGCACCCGGCGCGAATGTCAACGCGCAACCGCCTAAGACCTCCACGGCGCCGGTGCGGAAGCTCGATACGCGCTTGTCCGTGAGGGAGGGCGCGGCGCACGGCGATAGGGTGCTCGCGACCGCGTGGGCAGAGGGCTGACATGGCCGTGCGGGGAACAGCGCTGTTTTGCGACGATATCCGTCTGGAGGCCTCCGGGCAGACGTCCCTGATCGGCTGCTACGCGGGGCAGCTCATCGTTCACCGCTCATGGCCGGTGACGTTGCCGAAGCTGGCGGTTCTTGCGCTGGTCGATGCTCCCCGAGATGCGCCGCCGCGTGACATCGTCTTGAGGATCGTCCTCGATCCGGGAGATGCCGTCGTCTTCGAGGCACGGATCAGCGCCGAGCGTGATGAGCCCATGCAAGCGGCGGAGCAGGACGTGTCGTCCGATACGTACCTGCGGTTCGGCTTCAACGTTGTCCTCGGGCCTCTGGAGATCGAGGACGAGAGCTGGCTGCGCGCTCGCGCGGTCTGCGACGGCGAGGAGATCAAGCTCGGATCCTTGAAGATCGTCTCCGTTCCCGCTCCGGAAGGCGCAAACTGACGCCCCTTCCTCCCCCTCCGCTGCCCTTCCATCCTCCCCCGAAAACCCCTCTGGAGGAGCCCCCGCCCATGAACCTCCACGCCCTCGCCGCCGCCCGTGCCGCGCAGAGCCGTCCCGTCCGCGTCGCGCTGATCGGCGCGGGCAAGTTCGGGGCGATGTTTCTCGCGCAGGTGCCGACCATTCCCGGGCTCGAGGTGGCGGCGATCGCCGACCTCGATCCGGAGCGGGCGCGGGCGACGTGCCGGGCGGTGGGGTGGGACGAGGGGCGCATCGGGCGCACGCGCTTCCACGCGGACGGCCGCGCGGCGATCGCCGAGGACGTCTCGGTCGTGATCGAGGCGACCGGCGCGCCGGAGGCGGGCGTCGTCCACGCGCTCGCCGCCATCGAGGCGCGACGGCACGTCGTCATGGTCAACGTCGAGGCCGACGTGCTCGTCGGCCCGGCGCTGGCGGAGGCGGCGCGGGAGGCGGGCGTGGTCTATTCCATGGCCTACGGCGACCAGCCGGCGCTCGTGTGCGAGATGGTGGACTGGGCCCGCGCCGCCGGATTCCGGGTCGCGGCGGCGGGCAAGGGCACGAAGTACCTGCCCGCCTATCATGGCGTGACGCCCGACGACGTCTGGAGCCACTACGGCCTCTCGCCGGAGGCGGCTGCGCAGGCGGGGATGAACCCGAAGATGTTCAACTCCTTCCTCGACGGCACGAAGTCCGCCATCGAGGCCGCCGCCATCGCCAACGCCACCGGGCTCGCGGTGCCGGAGGCCGGCCTCGCCTTCCCGCCCTGCGGCGTCGACGACCTCGCGCACGTGCTGCGCCCGCGGGACGCTGGGGGCCTGCTCGAGCGCGACGGCATGGTCGAGGTGGTCTCCTCGCTCGAGCGCGACGGGCGACCCGTGTTCCGCGACCTGCGCTGGGGCGTCTACGTCGTGCTGAAGGCGCCCACCGCCTACGCGGCGGCGTGCTTCCGGCAGTACGGCCTGCCGACGGACCAGAGCGGCACCTATGCGGCGATGTACAAGCCGTTCCACCTGATCGGGCTCGAGCTCTCCATCTCGGTGCTCTCGGCGGCGCTGCGCGGCGAGCCGACGGGGACGACCCGGGCCTTCGCGGCGGACGTCGTCGCGGTGGCCAAGCGGGACCTCGCCGAGGGCGAGACGCTCGACGGCGAGGGCGGCTGGACGGTGTGGGGCCGCGTCACCACCGCGGCGGCGAGCCGGGCCGCCCGCGCGGTGCCCATCGGCCTCGCGCACGGCGTGCGGTTGGTGCGCCCCGTCGCGGCGGGTGCGGTCGTCACGCAGGCGGACGTCGCGCCGCGGGCGCGTCCGAGCGAGGCCGAGCGGCTGCGCGAGACGCTCGTTCCGGCCTGAGCGGGCGGACGCGGCGCGACGCCCGGCGAAACCCCGCATGCCGCCGCACGTTCGGCGGGGGTACGCCCCGGCCGCCGGGACGTCGTCCCCGCGAGCCCGAAAGCCGAACGAGCCGTGCCCCTCCGGAAACCGCAACACGGCCTCGCGCGCGTCGCCGCCGCGCTGGCGCTGGTCCTCAGCCTCCTCGTGCCGGCAGTCCATGCACAGGAGGGCGAGAGCGGCTCGTCGCCGTTCGCCTATCGGGTCGAGGCGATCAACGCCGGGCTCGAGCCGGCGCGCCCGCCGCTGCGGCTCGACACGCCGCGGGCCGCGCTGGAGCGCTTCCTCGACGCGATCCGCCGCGATCGCTTCGCCCGCGCCGGGCACGTCCTGAACCTCGATGCGATTCCGCCGGAGGAGCAGGCGGCGCGCGCGCCCGACCTCGCGCTGATGCTCGCCTTTCTCCTGCAACGCCACGACCTGATCGACTGGTCGGACATTCCCGATCAGCCGGACGCGCGGGTGCTGCCGACCGCCCAGCAATCGATGAGCCCCTACAGCCGCCGGTCCGTCGAGCTCGGCACCCTCGAGCTCGACGGACGGCCCGTGCAGGTGAGCCTGCAGCGCTTCCACGCCGACGACGCCGAGCCGGTCTGGCTGTTCTCGCCCTTCGTCGTCGAGCGCATCTCGGAGCTCTATGCGCAGGAGCGGCCGGGTCTCCTCGCCGACTGGATGTCGCTGGAGCGCCGGCTCGACACGCTCGGCCGGCCGTCGGCCTGGGAATGGGGCGCGGCGGCGGCCCTGCTGCTGGCGAGCATGGCGCTGTGGTTCGGCGTCCATTCCGGCCTGCGGGCGCTCGGGCGGCGCACGCCGACGCTCTGGCGCCGGGATGCCCGTCACGCCGCCTGGCCCTTCGCCACGCTGATGGCGGCGCTCGCATTCCGGCTCGGCACGGAGCATCTGATCCTGCTGACGGGCCCGGTGGCGTCCAATCTCGACGTCGCCTCGGAAGTGATCGCCCTCGTCGCCGGGGTGTGGCTGCTGCTCAGGCTCGTCGACACGGGGACGCGGCGGCTCAGCGAGCGCTACGTCGTTCCGTTGACCGCCGACGATCCCGAGAACCGGCGCACCAAGACCACCGTCTATGTCGTGCGGCGGCTCGCCGTGGTCCTGATCGCCCTCGTCGGCGTGGGCTGGGTGCTGCTCAAGGTCGGGCTGTTCGACAGCTTCGGCCTGTCGATCCTGGCATCGGCCGGCGCGCTCGGCGTGCTCGTCGCCATCGCCGCCCGCCCGCTGTTCGGAAACATGGTCTCGGGCCTGCAGATCGCGCTCACCGATCCGCTGCGCATCGGGGACGTGGTGGTCTACGACGGCCATTGGTCGACGGTGGAGGACATCTCCTTCGCCCACACCGTGCTGCGCACCTGGACGGACACACGGCTGATCGTGCCACACACGGACTTTTTGGCTCGCCCCTTCGAGAACTGGTCGAAGGAGGGCGAAGCCGTCAAGCGCATCGTCAAGCTCGCCGTCGACTACCGCCTCGACGTCGGGCGGGTGCGCGAGACGCTCGAGGAGATCCTGCGCCACGATCCGCGCCTGACGGGGGAGGCACCCCTCGTCGAGATGGTCGAGACCGAGGGCGAGCACGCCGTCCTCTGGGTCTGGCTGCCCGGCACCGACGCCCTCTCGTCCTGGTATCTTCACAACGAGGTGCGCGAGAAGCTCTACGCCTGGCTCCAGGGGCTCGACGGCGGCGCCTACCTGCCGCGGCGGCGCCTGCAGCTTCTCGACGAGGATCGCACGCGTGCGGCGCGCGACCCTGCCGCAGGCTCCGTCTCCCTCGCGGAGCAGGCGGGCCGGCGTGCGTCCTAGAGCCGGAAGTCCTCGCCGAGGTAGAGCTTGCGCACCTCGCGGTTGGCCACGATCTCGTCCGGCCGGCCCTCGGTCAGCACGCGGCCGGAATGGATGATGTAGGCCCGGTCGATGAGGCCGAGCGTCTCGCGCACGTTGTGGTCCGTGATCAGCACGCCGATGCCGCGCTTGGTGAGATGGCGCACCAGGTTCTGGATGTCGCCCACCGCGATCGGGTCGATGCCGGCGAAGGGCTCGTCGAGCAGCATGAACGAGGGGTCGGAGGCCAGCGCCCGGGCGATCTCGCAGCGCCGCCGCTCGCCGCCCGAAAGCGCGATCGAGGGCGACTTGCGCAGGCGCGCGATGTCGAACTCCTCGAGCAGCTCGTCGAGCTTCGCCTCGCGGCGGTCGCGGTCGGGCTCGACCACTTCCAGAACCGCGCGGATGTTGTCCTCGACGTTGAGGCCGCGGAAGATCGAGGCCTCCTGCGGCAGGTAGCCGATGCCCAAGCGGGCGCGGCGGTACATCGGCATCAGGGTGACGTCGTTCCCGTCGAGGCTGATCATGCCGCGGTCGGCGGCGACGAGACCGGTGATCATGTAGAAGATCGTGGTCTTGCCGGCGCCGTTCGGCCCCAGAAGGCCCACCGCCTCGCCGTTGCGCACGTTCAGGCCGGCGTCGTTGACGACCATGCGGCCGCGGTAGGATTTCTGCAGGCCCTTGACGGCGAGGATGCCGGGGCCGCCGAGGATCGGGGCCGGCGCCTCGGGCGAGGCCTGCGGCCCCGGTCCCGGCTGCGCCTCGCGCCGCGGCGCGCGGGCGAACAGGCCCTTCAGCCGGGCGAGCGGGCCGCGGCGTGGCGGGGGCGGCGGCTCCTCGAGCACGCTCCAGTCGGGCTCGGGCCAGGAGTCGGCGGTCTCGTCGCGGGTCTCGTCGCGGGTTTCGTCGTAAGCCTCGCCCCAGGCCTCGCGTCGGCCATCGACCTCGTTCGCCGCCCGGCCGTCCTGCGGCGCGGCCCACTCGTCGGCCCAGCCGTCGGCGGCGAGCCCGTCCTCCTGCGGAGCCGGGGCGCCATGCGGGTGCGGCGCGGAGCCGTCCCCGCGCATGCCTCTCGTCGGTGGCCGCCTGTGATCCAAGCCTTCGCCCTCGCCCTCGCTCGTGCCGGCTTACCGCTTCTACTGCGCGCCGCCCGGAACGAAAAGCCCGCGCACGCGCTGCTGGCCGCCGGCCTCGATGTTGGCGACGCCGGCGTCGACGTCGTAGACGAGCCGCTCGCCGCGGGTGACGTTCCGGCCCTGGCTCAGCGCCACGTCGCCGGTGAGCACCACCTGTCCCGCAGTGCGGTCGTAGGTCGCGCGCGCACCCGTCGCGACCTGGTCCTGGGACAGGATGGTGACGGGTCCCTCGCATTCGATCCGGTCGATCGACTCGGTGCCCCCGCCCTCGCCCCCGCCGGCCTGCCCCGCCGCGCCGTCCTCGGCGCGGTGGAAGAAGATCGTCAGCCGGGTGCAGCGCATCGTGGTGTCGCCCTGGACGGCGACGACGTTGCCCTCGTACACGGCTCGGCTCTCGCGCTCGAAGACGTCGAGGCGGTCCGCGTCGATGCGGATCGGCTCCTGCGATCCGGAGCCGAGCCCGGCGAAGGCGCCGGTGCGGGGCTCCTCCTGGGCGTGAGCGGGGAGCGCGAGGAGAGTGGCCGCCACGAGGACGCAGGCAGCGAGACGGGACGGACGACGCACGGAGGCGGCTCCCTGGGGCTGGTCGCTGGAAGAGGGGGTGAGGGTCAAGGGCGCGGACTCCCGACCGCGGCGTCCGGGTCCCCTTCCCCGCCGAGCAGGAAGGTCGACGTCACGCCGCCGACGAAGGTGATGACCTCGCCGCCACCCGTGAGCGAGAGCGTCTGCGCCTCGATCACGCCGGAGCCCACGCCGACGCGCACGGGCTCGTCGGAGACGACGGTCCCGGCGGCGAAATCCACCGTCGCCGAGCGCAGGTCGGCGGTGTAGCCGATCGTCGAGCTGACGCGCACGTCGCGCTCGAGCGTGAGCAGCTCCGCCTGCGTGTCGAAACGGCCGGTCGCGGCCTCGACGCGCACGATGTTGCCCGCATCGTCGATGGAGATCCGGGCGCGCAGGTCCACGAGGTCGACGAGGTGCGGCTCTCGCACGTCCTGCGAGGCCTCGGTCGCGGTGACCTCGTAGGGCCGCGTGTCCTCCTGGAAGCCGGACAGGCGCGGGCTGTCCATGACGATGCGCGTGCCCGACACGTTCACCGGCCCGATCGAGAGGCCGCCGCGGGAGGCGAAGGGATTGAACAGGGTGATCGCCAGGACCAGCACCACGGCGCCCGCCGCGCCGACGGGAATGGCGCGCTTGAGCAGGCGCACGCGGCGCGAATGGGAGAGCGCGCGCGCATAGCTGCGCCGCCCCGAGGCGGGATGCGGGGAGCGGTGCGGATCGATGGGCGCTCTCGCGTGCACGCGCGTTCCTCAGGACGGGTGGGCCCAGCAGAGGGCCTGCGGCCGACGCCGGCCGGCAGCGTCATCGCGCCGGTGCGTGGCGAAGATGAGGCCCCTGCCGTCGAACGTCCGGCCATCGGACGCCCGATACGGAACCTTATGCCCGCGCCGGCCCGCGCGCGCAAATGCCGTCGGCCCGCGCCGCCCCGGCCTCGTACCTCACGAATGGGCGAAGATGTCCGTGTCCGGCCAGCCGAGCAGGTCGAGACGCGCCCGCGTCGGCAGGAACTCGAAGCACGCCCGCGCCAGGTCGGCGCGGCCCTCGCGGGCGAGGCGCAGGTCGAGCTGGTCCTTGAGCGCGTGCAGGTGCAGCACGTCGGAGGCGGCGTACTCGATCTGCGCCTGGGTCAGCGTGTCGGCGCCCCAGTCCGAGCTCTGCTGCTGCTTGGAGATCTCCTGGCCGAGGAGCTCGCGCACGAGGTCCTTGAGCCCGTGCCGGTCGGTGTAGGTGCGCACGAGCTTGGAAGCGATCTTGGTACAGTAGACCGGCCCCGGCATCGCGCCCAGCGCGTGCTGGAGCACGGCGAGGTCGAAGCGGGCGAAATGGAAGATCTTGAGCACGGCCGGGTCGGCCAGCACCGCGGCGAGCCGCTCCGGGCGCGGGCCGTCGCGCGGGATCTGCACGACGTCGGCGTCGCCGTCCCCGCGCGAGACCTGCACGACGCACAGCCGGTCGCGCAACGGGTTGAGCCCCAGCGTCTCGGTATCCACCGCGATGGCGTGGCCGGGGTCGTAGGCGGCGGGCAGGTCCCCGCGGTGCAGCCGGACGGTCATGCTTCTGGCGCTCGTCTCGCGTGTTCGATGGTTCGCGGGACGTGTTCCACCCTGCCGGCGGGATGTCAAATGCGCAGGCCGCACGCAGGCCTCACCGCTCGGGTCTCGCCGCTCGCGCGATCTCACCCCTTGTCGGTGATCTCCTTCAGCTTCGCCTGCATCTCGGCCATCTGCGCCTTGAGGGCGTCGAGCTCGCGGGCGGCGTCCTCGCTCGGCTCGGGGGCGCCGTCGTCGCCCACCGCGTCGGCGTGCCGCTTCACCGCCTCGGCGCGCACGCCCGGGAAGGGCGAGAACATGCGCATCGCGTCGGAGAACAGGCTCATGTTGGCGCGCACCTGCTCGTCGAGCGAGGTGAAGGCCTTGCCGCCGAAGGCGCTGCTCATCTGCTCGCGCAGCTTCGCCTGCTCGCGCAGGAAGCTCTCCATCGAGAACTCGAGATAGGCCGGCACCACCGCCTGCATCGAATCGCCGTAGAGCCGGATGAGCTGGCGCAGGAAGGCGATCGGCAGCATCGTCTGCGCGCCCTCCTTGTTCTCCTGCTCGAAGATGATCTGCGTCAGCACCGAGCGGGTGATGTCCTCGCCGGTCTTCGCGTCGGTGACGGCGAAGTCCTCGCCCGCGCGCACCATCTGGCCGAGGTCCTCGAGCGTCACGTAGGTCGAGGTTCCGGTGTGATAGAGTCGCCTGTTGGCGTATTTCTTGATGACCGTCGGCTGCTTCTCGTCGCTCGCCATGGCGCCCTCGTCATTCGACATGTCGGGTCATTGTGCTGCACGTTCGCCGCGGGTCCGCCTCGTCAATTCGTCTGAACGGCCCCGCCGAGCGTCTCCCCGGCACCGACCTTAGAAGCTTCGAGCCGCCTCCGAAACAGCTATTTCGCGCCGCACCCGGACGGCTTCGCGCCGCACCCGGCCACGCGGCGTGCGTGCTTGCACGGCCTTGACTGGAGCGCGCGCTCCGGTTCGATAGCCTGGAGCACGGGCGCCGATCCGGCGCCGGGAGCAGAACACCAGGAAGGAACGCCATGGCCGCCCAGGACATCGTCATCGTCTCCGCCGCGCGCACCCCCGTCGGAGCCTTCAACGGCGCCTTCGCGGCCGTGCCCGCCCACGAGCTCGGCGCCACCGCCGTGAAGGCGGCGCTAGCGCGCACCGGCGTCGCCGGCGCCGCAGCCGACGAGATCATCCTCGGCCAGAGCCTCGCCAGCGCCAAGGTCCAGAACCCCGCGCGCCAGGCGGCGATGAAGGCCGGCGTGCCGCAGGAGGCGACCGCCTTCGGCATCAACCAGCTCTGCGGCTCGGGCCTGCGCGCGGTGGCGCTCGGCATGCAGCAGATCGCCACCGGCGACGCGAAGATCGTCGTCGCCGGCGGGCAGGAGAGCATGTCGATGGCGCCCCATGCGGCGCACATGCGCGCGGGCACCAAGATGGGCGAATTGAAGCTCGTCGACACGATGCTCAAGGACGGCCTGATGGACGCCTTCCAAGGCTACCACATGGGCACCACCGCCGAGAACGTGGCCGCGCGCTGGCAGCTCACCCGCGAGGAGCAGGACGCCTTCGCCGTCGCCTCGCAGAACAAGGCCGAGGCCGCGCAGAAGGCCGGGCGCTTCGACGACGAGATCGTCGCCTTCACGGTGAAGACCCGCAAGGGCGAGACGGTGATCGCCGCCGACGAGTACCCGCGCCACGGCACCACGATGGACGCCGTCGGCAAGCTCAAGCCCGCCTTCTCGAAGGAGGGCACGGTCACCGCCGGCAACGCCTCGGGCATCAACGACGGCGCCGCCGCGATGGTGCTGATGACGGCGGCGGAGGCCGAGCGCCGCGGGCTCACCCCGCTCGCGCGCATCGCCTCCTGGGCGACGGCGGGCGTCGACCCGGCGGTGATGGGCACGGGGCCGATCCCGTCCTCGCGCAAGGCGCTCGAGCGTGCCGGCTGGTCCGTGCAGGACCTCGAGCTCGTGGAGGCCAACGAGGCTTTCGCCGCCCAGGCGCTCGCCGTCAACAAGGACATGGGCTGGGACCCGCAGATCGTGAACGTCAACGGCGGCGCCATCGCCATCGGCCACCCGATCGGCGCCTCGGGCGCGCGGGTGCTGACCACGCTCCTGTTCGAGATGGGCAAGCGCGACGCCAAGAAGGGCCTCGCCACCCTGTGCATCGGCGGCGGCATGGGCGTCGCCATGTGCCTGGAGCGCTGAGCGCGCGACGAAGCATCCCGGCCGGGGCGCGCACGCCAGCCGCGCCCGGCCGTCGGGGACGAACACCAGCGGGAGGAACGAGCACATGTCACGCGTCGCAGTGGTCACCGGGGGTACCCGCGGCATCGGAGCCGCGATCGCCAAGGGCCTGAAGGAAGCCGGCTACAAGGTCGCCGCCACCTATGCCGGCAACGACGAGAAGGCCAACGCCTTCAAGGAGGAGACGGGCATCCCCGTCTACAAGTTCGACGTCGCCGACGCCGCCGCCTGCGCCGCGGGGCTCGGGCAGATCGAGGGCGATCTCGGCCCGGTGGAGGTGCTCGTCAACAACGCGGGCATCACCCGCGACCGCATGTTCCACAAGATGACCTACGAGCAATGGTCGGAGGTCATGCGCACCAATCTCGATTCGATGTTCACGATGACGCGCCCCGTCATCGAGGGCATGCAGGCGCGCAAGTTCGGCCGCATCATCATCATCTCCTCGATCAACGGCCAGAAGGGCCAGATGGGCCAGGCGAACTATTCCGCCGCCAAGGCCGGCGTGATCGGCTTCGCCAAGGCGCTGGCGCAGGAGAACGCGGCGAAGGGCATCACCGTCAACGTCATCGCGCCGGGCTACATCGGCACGGAGATGGTGATGGCGGTGCCCAAGGAGGTGCTCGATACCAAGATCATCCCGCAGATCCCGGTCGGGCGCCTCGGCGAGGCCGAGGAGATCGCCCGCTGCGTTTCCTTCCTCGCTTCGGACGGGGCGGGCTTCATCACCGGCTCCACGCTGTCCGTGAACGGTGGGCAGTACATGGCGTGAGGCCGCCGCGGGCGGGGAGATCGCGCGCCTGCGGGTGCGCGAGCTACCCCCTCGCCACGCGCCGCGGGGCACGCTAGACGAGGGGGGCGCGCGGCCGAGCGCGCTCCCGGAGCCGCCATGCCCCGTTACGACATGCCCCGCATCGACACGCCGACCTTCCCCACCGCCGCCGTCGCCGCCCCCCACGAGGCCGCGGCGCAGGCGGGTCGCGCGATCCTGATCGAGGGCGGCAACGCCGTCGAGGCGATGATCGCGATGGCCGCGACGATCGCCGTCGTCTACCCGCACATGAACGGCATCGGCGGGGACGCCTTCTGGTGCGTGGCCGAGCCGAACGGGCGGGTCCACGCCATCGACGCCGCCGGCTTCGCCGGCACGCACGCCACGCCCGGCTTCTACCACGCGCGTGACCGCGACTCCGTCCCCACCCGCGGGCCCCTCGCGGCGCTCACCGTGCCGGGCACCGTCGACGGCTGGCGGCTCGCCGGGGAGCTCGCCCGCGCCCGCGGCGGGCGTCTGCCGCTCGCGACGCTCCTCTCCGACGCGATCCGCCGCGCCCGCGAGGGTGTGCCGGTCTCCGGCAGCGAGTCGCGGCTGTGGGCCGGCGCCAAGGGCCCGAACGACCGCGCGGCGCTGGAGGAGGCGCCGGGCTTCCGCGACACCTTCTTCGTCGACGATGCACCGCCCGAGGCCGGCGCCGTGCGCCGCTTCCCCAAGCTCGCCGACACGCTCGCCTACCTCGCCGAGGCGGGCCTGCGCGACTTCTACGAGGGTGACGTCGGCCGCGAGATCGCCACCGGGCTCGAGCGCATCGGCGCGCCGGTGACGCGGGCGGACCTGCGGCGCTTCGAGGCGCGCACCGTGCGCCCGCTCGGCCTGCGGCTCCCCGGCGTCGAGATCTTCAACCTGCCGCCGCCGAGCCAGGGCCTCGCCTCGCTCGCGATCCTGGGCATCGCCGAGCGGCTGGCGCTCGGGCGGCCGGATACGGTCTCCTGGCACCACGGACTGATCGAGTCGGTCAAGCGCGCCTTCGCCATCCGCGACCGGGTGGTGCGCGATCCGGGCCTCGTGGACGACGACCCGCAGGATCTCCTCGCCGACGCCGTCCTCGCCCGCGAAGCGGCCGCCATCTCGATGTCCCGCGCCGCGCCCTGGCCGCCCGGCGGCGGCGAGGCGGACACGGTGTGGATGGGCGCGATCGACAAGGACGGGCTCGCCGTCTCGTTCATACAATCTCTGTACTGGGAGTACGGCTCCGGGTGCGTTCTGCCGGAGACGGGCGTCCTGCTGCAGAACCGCGGCGCCGCCTTCTCCCTGGCGCGAGACGCGGCGAACCCGCTCGCGCCCGGCCGCAAGCCCTTCCACACGCTCAACCCGCCGATCGCCCGCTTCACGGACGGCCGCGTCGTCGCCTACGGCTGCATGGGCGGCGACGGCCAGCCGCAGACCCAAGCACAGGTCCTCGCCCGCTACCGCGCCGGCGCCTCGCCGGCGGAGGCGGTCGACGCGCCGCGCTGGCTGCTCGGCCGCACCTGGGGCGAGACCTCGACCTCGCTCAAGCTCGAAGCCCGTGTCGACGAGAGCCTCGTCGTGGGCCTGCGCCGCCTCGGCCACCGCGTCGAGGTCCTCGACGCGCCCTATTCCGACACGCTCGGCCACGCGGGGCTGCTGGTGAAGCACCCGGGCGACGGGCGGGTCTTGGCGACGCACGACCCCCGCTCGGACGGAGCCGCGCTCGGATCATGAAGACCCGCTACGCCCTGTACATCGCCCCGCACGCCCATTCGGACCTCTGGCGTTTCGGCTCGGACGTGCTCGGCCGGGATGCCGAGACGGGAGCCGACGTGCCGCAGCTCGTGCCGCCCTCCTTCGAGGCCGGCGCGTTCCATGCGCTCACCGAGGACCCGCGCCGCTACGGCTTCCACGCCACGATGAAGCCGCCCTTCCGGCTCGCCGAGGGCTGCAGCGAGGATGCGCTGATCACGGCGCTGCGGGACTTCTGCGCCGCGCGCACCGCCTTCCGGCTGCCGCGGCTGGAGGCCCGCGCGGTGGGCGCCGACGCGGACGGCAACGCTTTCGTGGCGTTGGTCGAGCCGGGGGAGCCCACGCCGGAGCTCGTCGCGCTGGAGCGCGAGATCGTCACCGGCTTCGACGCCTTCCGCGCGCCGCTGACGGACGCCGAGATCGCCCGGCGCCGGCCGGAGCGGCTCTCGCAGGAGGAGCGCGAGAACCTGATGCGCTGGGGCTATCCCGGGGTGCTGTCGCGCTTCCGCTTCCACCTGACGCTCACCGGCCGCGCACCGGCCGCCGACGTGCCGCGCCTCGTCGCCGAGCTCTCGGCGCTGCATGCGGAGCGGGTCGCCGAGCCCGGCCTCCTCGTCGACCAGATCGGGCTCTTCGTGCAGGATCTCGATCGGGATCCGAACGCCCGATTCGTGGTGCGCGAGCGGGTCCTGTTCGTCTGACGCGGAGACACGAGATGCCCTGGACGCTGGGCCTGATGACCGGCACCGTGCTCGACGGCAACGTCGACATCGCCGCGCTCGACACAGACGGCGTGGCGATCGCCGCCTTCGGCCCCTGGACGCTGGCGCCTTATGGCGGGGACCTGCGCGGCCTCCTGCAGCGCACGCTCGCCGAGGCCCGGGCCTGGGACTTCGCCGGGCCGGAGCCCGGCGTGTTCGTCGAGGCCGAGGCGGCGCTCACCCGTGCGCAATCCGAGGCGGTGAACGCCTTCCTCGCGCACAACGGCATCGCGCCGGCGGACGTGACCGCGATCGGCTTCCACGGCCAGACGGTGCTGCATCGCGGCCCCGCCGGCCGGCGGCCGGGCGCGACGCGCCAGCTCGGCGACGGAGCGCTGATGGCGGCGCTCACCGGCATCGACACGGTGTTCGACTTCCGCTCGGCCGACGTGGCCGCCGGCGGCCAGGGCGCGCCCCTGGCGCCGGCCTACCACGCGGCCCTGCTCGACACGATCGGCGCGGGGGAGGACACCGCGGTGCTCAACCTCGGCGGCGTCGCCAACCTCACCTGGCGCGACGCCGGCGGCACGCTCCACGCCTTCGCCCCCGTCCCGGCCCACCCCCCGCCCAACGACTGGGCGGCCCGCCACACCGGCGCCGCGCGCGACGTCGACCGGGCGCTCGGCGCCGCCGGCCGCGTCGACGAGGCGCGGCTCGCACGGCTCCTGGAGCATCCGTATCTCGCCGCGGCCTACCCCAAGAGCCTCGACCGCTTCGGCTTCGAGGCCGCGATGGCGGAGGGGCTCTCGCTCGAGGACGGCGCGGCGACGCTGACCGCCTTCACCGCCGGCGCGGTCGGCCGCGGGCTCGATCGCCTGCCGGGTCGCCCGCGCCGCCTCGTCGTTTCCGGCGGCGGGCGGCGCAACCCGACCCTGATGCGCATGATCGGGGAGCGCGCCGGCGCCGACGCCGTCCCCGCCGAGGCGGTGGGCTGGCGCGGCGACGCGGTGGAGGCGGAATGCTTCGCCTTCCTCGCCGCCCGGGTGCTGCGCGGCATGACGTATTCCTGGCCGACCACGACGGGCGTCCCCGCGCCGACCGGCGGAGGTCGCGTGGCCAGGGCGTGAGGTCCCGCCCCCTCGGGGCGGAAACGATCCGCGAAGCGGATCAGGGGCGGGGTCCCGTTGTGCCGGCGTGGGTGGTTTCGGCTCTCGCCGAACGCGCCTTCGGCGCACCCCCTCCGTCTCGGCGCTTCGCGCCGATCCACCTCCCCCGATGGGGGAGGAGCTGGATGCCGCCACCCGCTCCCACCCCCTTCGGGGCGGGGACGATCCGCGGAGCGGATCAGGGGCGGGGTCCCGTTGTGCCGGCGAGAACCCGCCGAACCACTCGGCCGATCCCGAACGGCTCGACGACCGTCCTCGATCGATAAAAACGCACGTGATCGTACGGCACGCAAGTGTTGAAGCTTATGATTCGTAGATGCCTTCTGATGTGCGCCACCCCCCCATCCCTTGACCCCCACCCCCACCCGTCCCATCTTCAGCACCGAGGGCCGCGCCCCGGCGGGCCCTCGTCCAGAAGTGCCTCACCAAGGGCTTCGTCCATGTCGCGTCAGTCGCCGTTCGCCCATCCGTTCCTGCTCGGCTTCGACGAGATCGAGCAGGCGCTCGATCGCGTCGCCAAGGCGGCGGGGGACGGGTATCCGCCCTACAACATCGAGCGGCTGCCGCGCACCGCCGAGGGGCCGGAGAAGCTGCGGATCACGCTGGCGGTGGCGGGCTTCACCCGCGACCAGCTCGAGGTCACCCTCGAGGAGAGCCAGCTCGTCATCCGCGGCAAGCAGACGGACGACAAGACGCGTCACTACCTCCATCGCGGCATCGCCGCCCGCCAGTTCCAGCGCTCCTTCCTCCTCGCCGACGGCATGGAGGTGGTCGGCGCCGACCTGACGAACGGCCTGCTCTCGATCGACCTCGTCCGCCCCGAGCCGGAGCGGGTGGTCCGCAAGATCGACATCGCGCTGAAGGCGTCCAAAGGCTGAAACGACCGCACCGCTCGAAAGGAGGGCGCGAGACCATGACCCACACGACCCACATCCTCTCCGACGAGGTTCAGGCTCCCGAAGCGCTCGCCGCGCTGGGCGAGGGCGAGATGGCCTACGTCCGGCCGATGACGTCCGAGGAAGTCGCCAAGCTCTTCCCGCAGGCCCCGCAGCTGCAGCCGGGGCTCGCGCTCTACGCGCTCCTGTCGGCGAGCGGCGCGCCGATCCTGCTCACCGGCTCGCGGGAGGCGGCGCTCGCCAACGCCCGCGCGAACCAGCTCGACGCGCTCAGCGTCCCCTGACCAACGGCGCCCCCCGCCCGACAAGGGCGGGACCATCCCCTCCCCCCCGCCCCCCGGCCCCGCCC
>JBNPEA010000112.1:0-38974 GCA_051117315.1 Salinarimonas sp.
GGGCAGACGCGGGAGGCGGGCGGCGACGCCGCGGGTGGGAGCGTAGCGGCGCTCGGGCAGGAGCAGGTCGCCGTCCGGCAGCACGGCGCAGTCGGTGATCTCGAAGGCGTCGGTGCGCGCCACGGCGAGGGTCGCGCCGGCCTGCGGGCCGGTGAGCACGACCGCCGTGGTGGGCGCATCCTCGCCGCGCCGGGCCCGCTCCGCGATGGCGACGAGTGCACCGGGCACGGCGGAGGCCGCCGGGGCGACGAAGAGCGCCTCCATGCCCTTGTTGCCGGGCCAGGGATCCAGGATGCGGCGCACCGTGGGCGGCAGCGCCAGGCGCGCGCCGTCGGCCTCGACGCCGCGGCGCAGGTCGAAGGCGAAGACGGCTTGCTCCTGCTCGACGCCCACATAGGCCGTCGTGCCGTCGAGCGTCAGCGCCTCGGCGTCGTAGAGCCCGCCCCGCCAGAGCAGCGCGCCGCCGGGGCCCCGCAGCGGCGCCAGCGTCGCGTCGGCGATGCCGACGATCTCCCCCGCCGTCCCGCGCAGCAGGTCGGCGGCGAGCCAGTAGCCGTGATCGGAGACTGCGAGCAGCCGGGCGCCGCCGTCGAGCATCGCGAGGCCCGACAGGCCGCCGAAGCTCGGCGCGTCGGACTGCAGCTCGAGCCCGGCGCGGTAGCGCAGCCGGCCGTAGAGGCCGTCGACGAGGCCGCGGGGGCCGAGATGCCGGATCGGGTAGGCGCGCAGCGCGAGCGGCAGCGGGCCGGGCAGGTCCGCCCGCGCGCGGGGCGCCGGCGCCAGCGCCCCCGCGGCGACCGTCGCGAGCCCCGCCACGAGCCCACGGCGGGTGAGCCTCAATGCAGGCCCCGGCGGCCGCCGGCGGCGCGGCGCGGGGCCGGCGCGGCGGGCGCGGCGCCGGTGTCCTCGAACAGCTCGGCGAGCTTCTCGGTCATCACGCCGCCGAGCTCCTCGGCGTCGACGATGGTGACCGCGCGGCGGTAGTAGCGGGTCACGTCGTGGCCGATGCCGATGGCGATCAGCTCCACTGGCGAGCGGGTCTCGATCTCCTCGATGACCCAGCGCAGATGCTTCTCGAGGTAGTTGCCGGGGTTGACGGAGAGCGTCGAGTCGTCGACCGGCGCGCCGTCCGAGATCACCATCAGGATGCGGCGCTGCTCGGGCCGGCCGAGCAGGCGCTTGTGCGCCCAGTCGAGCGCCTCGCCGTCGATGTTCTCCTTGAGCAGCCCCTCGCGCATCATCAGGCCGAGATTGCGCCGCGCGCGCCGCCAGGGCTCGTCGGCGGACTTGTAGATGATGTGGCGCAGGTCGTTGAGCCGCCCCGGGCTCGCCGGCTTGCCGGCCTGGAGCCATTGCTCGCGCGACTGCCCGCCCTTCCAGGCCCGGGTGGTGAAGCCGAGGATCTCCACCTTCACCCCGCAGCGCTCGAGCGTGCGCGCCAGGATGTCGGCGCAGGTGGCGGCGACCGTGATGGGGCGCCCGCGCATCGAGCCGGAATTGTCGAGCAGGAGCGAGACCACCGTGTCGCGGAATTCCGTGTCCTTCTCCTGCTTGAAGGAGAGCGGCGTCATCGGGTCCATGATGATGCGCGGCAGCCGGGCCGGGTCGAGGATGCCCTCCTCGATGTCGAACAGCCACGAGCGGTTCTGCTGGGCCAGAAGCCGGCGCTGCAGGCGGTTGGCGAGACGGCCGACGACGCCCTGGAGGTTCGAGAGCTGCTTGTCGAGATAGGCGCGCAGCCGCGTCAGCTCCTCGCCGTCGCAGAGGTCCTCGGCGTGCACGATCTCGTCGTGGGCCGCGGTGAAGGCCTTGTAGTCCGGCATGCGGGGCTCGTTGGCGCGGGGCGGCGGCGGGCGCCAGCTCTCGTTCGCCTCCTCGCTGTCGGCATCCTCGGCGTCCTCCGGCATCTCGCCGGACGGCCCGTCGGCGGCCTCCTGCGAGCCCTCCTCCATCTCGTCGGTGGACTCGTCGGAGATCTCGATCTCGGCCTGCTGGCCTTGCGCGTCCTCCTCGGTCTCGCCCTCCTGGCTCTCGTCGGACTGGTCCTGGCCCTCCTCGTTCTCCTCGTCCTCGCTCTTCTCGGGATCGAGCTCGCTCTCCTCGACCATGTCGAGGGAGACGAGGAGGTCGCGCACGCCGCGGGCGAAGGCGCGCTGGTTCTCGATGCTGGCGAGCAGCTGGTCGAGGTCGGGCCCGGCCTTCGATTCGATGTGGCCGCGCCAGAGGTCGACGATCTTCTCCGCCGCCTTCGGCGGCTTGCGGCCGGTGAGGCGCTCGCGGACCATCAGCGCGAGCGCGTCCTCGATCGGCGCGTCGGCGCGGTCGGTGATGTCCTCGTACTTGCCGCCGCGGTGGTAGCGATCCTCCAGCATGGCGTCGAGATTGTCGGCGACGCCCTCCATCCGGCGCGAGCCGATCGACTCGACCCGCGCCTGCTCGACCGCGTCGAACACGGCGCGGGCCGCCTGGCCCTCCGGCGTCAGGCGCCGGTGCATCGCCGTGTCGTGGCAGGCGAGCCGGAGCGCCATCGAATCCGCGTGCCCGCGCATCACCGCCACGTCCAGCGAGGACGCCTTGCGCGGCGGCTCGGGCAGGCGCGCGCGGTCGGAGGTGAGGAGCGGCCGGTCGGAGGCGTAGGTCACCTCGAGCTCGGGCTGGCGCGCGATGGCGCGCAGGCAGGCGGCCACCGAGCGCTTGATGCCCTCGTTGGGCGCTTCCCGCTTCTCGCCGGGCTTGCGGTTGGAGATGGCCATGCGGACCCTGCGTGTCGGAGGGGCTTCAGCTCAGGACGACGTTCGCCGCGCTCTCCGGCAGCTCGCGCCCGAACGAGCGCTGGTAGAACTCGGCCACGAGATTGCGCTCGAGCTCGTCGCACTTGTTGAGGAAGGTGAGGCGGAAGGCGAAGCCGACGTCGCCGAAGATCGAGGCGTTCTCCGCCCAGGTGATCACGGTACGCGGGCTCATCACCGTGGAGAGATCGCCGTTGACGAAGGCGTTGCGGGTGAGGTCGGCGACGCGGACCATCTTGTTGACCGTGTCTCGGCCCTGGTCGGTACCCTTCCAGCTCTTCACCTTGGAGAGCACGATCTCGACCTCGCGGTCGTGCTCCAGATAATTCAGCGTGGTGACGATCGACCAGCGGTCCATCTGGGCCTGGTTGATCTGCTGCGTGCCGTGATAGAGCCCCGACGTGTCCCCCAGACCGATCGTGTTCGCCGTGGCGAACAGGCGGAAGGAGGGGTGCGGGCGGATGACGCGGCTCTGGTCGAGCAGCGTCAGGCGGCCCGAGCTCTCCAGCACGCGCTGGATCACGAACATCACGTCCGGGCGCCCGGCGTCGTACTCGTCGAAGACGAGGGCGACGTTGTGCTGGTAGGCCCAGGGCAGGATCCCGTCGCGGAACTCCGTGATCTGCTTGCCCTCCTTGAGCACGATCGCGTCCTTGCCGACGAGGTCGATGCGGGAGACGTGGCTGTCGAGGTTGACGCGCACGCAGGGCCAGTTCAGCCGGGCGGCGACCTGCTCGATGTGGGTCGACTTGCCGGTGCCGTGATAGCCGGTGACCATCACGCGTCGGTTGAAGGCGAAGCCCGCGATGATGGCCAGCGTCGTCTCGCGATCGAAGATGTAGTCCGGATCGAGCTCCGGCACGTGCTCCTCGCCGCTCGAGAAGGCCGGCACCTCGAGATCGCTGTCGATGCCGAAGGTCTGGCGCACGGACAGCTTCAGGTCCGGCGTGCCGCTCGTCGTCTCGGCTCGGGTGTCGGTCGTCGCCTGCATGAACGCCTCTTTCTCGCGGACCCGATGCGCGGGCACTCTCCTCGCGCGATCGTCTCGCGCTCGCGGTCCTGGTTACGCCCCGGCGCTGCGCCACGCAACGACGGGGCCGGTTTCGACGCCGGTGCGTCGGCTCACGAAGTCGGTCGGCCTCCTAGCACAATCCGGCGGCCTTGAGGGTGTCGTGGGCGCGGATGATGTCGCGCAGCCGCTCCTCGAAGGAGCGGTCCCCGCCGTGCGCGTCCGGGTGGAAGCGCTTCACGAGGGCCTTGTAGGCGGCCTTGATCGTCGCGGCGTCCGCGCCTTCCTCGAGGCCGAGCACGTCGAGCGCCTGGCGCACGGGTCCGGAATAGCGCGGGCGCGGCGGCTCCGGCGCGCGGCGGGTCTCGCCGACGCCGCCCTCGCGCAGCACGTCGAACGGGTCGTGGTAGGCCCAGTCCCGCTTGTAGTCGGGGCCGCGCGCGCCGCCGGCCGCACCCTTCGCCGCCTCCCGGGCGCGCTCGCGCGCCGTCGGGTTGACGCCCATCGACCAGGTGGGACGATGCCCGATGATCGAGTCCTTCTGGTAGGCGGCGACGGCGTCGTCGGGCATGTCCTTGAAGTAATTGTACGAGGCGTTGTACGCGCGCACATGGTCCATGCAGAAGCGCCAGTACTTCCCCTCCTGCCCCCGCCCCTTGGGCGCGCGATAGAGGCCCTGGCCGGTGCAGCCGGGGTGCTCGCAGGCGGGTGCCTCCGAGGTCTTCGCATCCTCGGCGGCCTTCTCGGCCTTCGGCTTGATGCGGATGCGGTCGAACAGGGGCGAGTTCAAGTCCATGGTCCGGTGATTATGAGCCATGACCGCGCGCGGGCAAGGGCCAAGGGGTGCACGAGCGCCGCAAAGAGGGCTTGACGCGGCAACACGGCGCGGGCGACGCAGGACAGGCATTCCCCACGCTGAAGGGCCGGCCCGGCATGAGCGAGACGACGCCTGCGATGAAGAGCCTGATCGAGACGAGGCTGACGGAGGCCTTCGCGCCCGCCCGCCTCTCGGTCGTCGACGAGTCCCACCTCCATGCCGGCCACGCCGGCTGGCGCGAGGGCGGGGGGACCCACTTCAGGATAGAGGTGGTCTCCGACGCCTTCGCCGGCAAGAGCCGGGTGGAGCGTCACCGGATGGTCAACGCGGCGCTCGCGGAGGCGTTCGACCGCGGCCTGCACGCGCTGGCGATCAAGGCGGAGGCGCCGAGCGCCTGAACGGCACCGTCATCTCCCCCTCGGGAAGGTGGGCCGAGCGCAGCGGGCGCCGCAGGGCGGTGGCGGCCGTCGGGCGGCTCGCCCCCACCCGGCCGTCCTGCGGACCACCGACCTCCCCAGCGGGGAGGTGACTTCGGCGGGGAGGTGACGTCCGCGGGGAGGTGGCGCGTCACTGCACGAGGCGCGGGCCGCCCATGGGCACACCGTCGGTCTCGGCGATGATGCCGAGCCGGCGTGCCACTTCCGTGTAGGCCTCGATCAGCCCGCCGAGATCCTTGCGGAAACGGTCCTTGTCGAGCTTCTCGGCGGACTTCATGTCCCACAGCCGGCAGGAATCGGGGGAGATCTCGTCGGCGACGACGATGCGCATCATGTCGCCCTCCCACAGCCGGCCGCACTCGATCTTGAAGTCGACGAGGCGGATGCCGACGCCGAGGAAGAGGCCCGACAGGAAGTCGTTCACCCGGATGGCGAGCGCCATCATGTCGTCGATCTCCTGCGGCGTCGCCCAGCCGAAGGCGGTGATGTGCTCCTCCGACACCATCGGATCGTCGAGCTTGTCGTTCTTGTAGTAGAACTCGATGATGGAGCGCGGCAGCTGCGTGCCTTCCTCGAGCCCGAGGCGCTTGGCCAGCGAGCCGGCGGCGACGTTGCGCACCACGACCTCGAGCGGGATGATCTCCACCTCGCGGATCAGCTGCTCGCGCATGTTGAGCCGGCGGATGAAGTGGGTCGGCACGCCGATGTCGTTGAGGTGCTGGAAGACGAACTCGCTGATGCGGTTGTTCAGCACGCCCTTCCCGTCGATCACTTCGTGCTTCTTGGCGTTGAAGGCGGTCGCGTCGTCCTTGAAGTGCTGGATGAGCGTCCCCGGCTCGGGCCCCTCGAAGAGGACCTTCGCCTTGCCCTCGTAGATCCGACGGCGGCGATTCATGGGCGTGTACCGTGGCTTGTTGAAATCCATGGGAAGGCCTGAGGCTCCTGGCTCTCGAACGGCCCGCCGGTGAAGGAACGCGAGGTGGCGGGCGCGGTCGAGCGGCAATGAGGGCCGCCCGTTCGCGGGCAACCTATCCGAAGAGATGGGGATTCACAACGCGCCTTTCACCCTCGGGCGAACGCTCCGGTGCGGCACCGCACGACGGGTCGCGGCGGTCCCTACGCAGCATGCCGGGTGGCGCGAGCGCGGCTCTGGCGATATACCGGCCTCGCGGGCAGGGGCCCGCTTGTCCACACCCGCATCGGACTCGGATCATGACCACCTTCGACGACCGCGAGAGCGCTTTCGAGAACAAGTTCGCGCACGACGAGGAGCTTCGCTTCAAGGCGATGGCCCGCCGCGACCGGCTCGTCGGGCTGTGGGCGGCGGAGACGCTCGGCAAGGCCGGCGAGGACGCGGAGGCCTACGCCCGCTCGGTGGTCTCGGTGAACCTCACCAAGCCCGGCGACGAGGTCGTCTTCGAGAAGCTGCGCGCCGACCTGCCGGCCGAGATCCCGGACGCCGAGATCCGCAAGCAGATGCTCGACCTGCTCGCCCGCGCCGTGCGCGAGATCGAGACGCAGTGATGCGCGGCGCCCGCCGCCTTGCGCTCGATCAAGGCGGCGGCCCTCCATAGCCTCGATGCTGCGCTTCGTCCGAACCGGGAGACGAAGCGATGAAGAGCATGATCGAAGGCCTGCGCGACGCCGCCGAGCGCCCCCGCCTGATGGGGGAGATGATGCGCCGGCTCGATCTCGAGCCCTTGGCGCTGGAGGCGCGAGGCCTCGATCTCGCGCTCGCCCACGCGGCGCGGCGCTGCGCCGGCTGCCAGCACGAGGGCGCCTGCCGCTCCTGGCTCGCCGAGACCGAGCACGCCGAGCACGCCCCGTCCTTCTGCGCCAACGACGGCTTCTTCGAGGGCGTGAAGCGCGACGCCTGAGCCGCTCCCGACGCCGGCACCTTCCCGTCGAAGCCCGTCGATGGACAGGTCTCGCCGCCGAGGACGACGGCAGAGGATGTGGCGCAATTCGAGAATGCGGTTAGCCGAGGTGACGTCGTCGCGATACGAGGCGGGCTTCGCCAGCGATGACGAGCGCGACGTGGTTCCCCCCTCCCTGGTGGAGAGCGGGGCGTCGCGACACGAGGCGGGGTTCGCCGTCGATGGCGTGCGCAACGCGGCTCCATTCTCCATGGTGGAGAGGGGATGCCGCCGCTCGGGGAGGTGGGTCGAGCGCTGTCGTCCGGACCAGCGGCGGCGAGCAGGCGTAGCGCGAGACGCCGACCGTCTCGCCCCCACCCGTCTCGCTGGCGCTCGCCGACCGCCCCGTGGGGCGGTGGCTGGCCGCTGCAGGCTCAGCGGATGTCGGAGAGCAGCGGCGACCAGGTCGGGTCGGAAGCGTAGCCCGGGGTGGGGATCGGCACCTCCACGCGGCCGGTGATGTCGACCATGTAGAGCTGGCCGCCGGACTGCCCGCCGGGATCGCGGAAGAAGACGACGTACTGCCCGTTCGGCGCCCAGGCGGGGCTCTCGTTGTGGAAACCCTCGGTGAGGATGCGCTCGCCCGAACCGTCCGGGCGCATCACGCCGATCGAGAAGCGCCCGCCTTGGATCCTCGTGAAGGCGATCCAGTCCCCGCGCGGCGACCACACCGGCTGCGAGTAGGAGCCCTCGCCGAAGGAGATGCGCTGCGGGTTCGAGCCGTCGGCGCCCATCGTGTAGAGCTGCTGCGAGCCGCCACGATCGCTTTCGAACACGATCTGCGTGCCGTCCGGCGAGAAGGAGGGCGAGGTGTCGATGGCGAGCGTCGAGGTCAGCCGCGTCATCGTGCGCGAGACGAGGTCGATCAGGTAGAGGTTGGCGTTGCCGCCCTGCTGCAGCGTCATCACGATCGAGCGGCCGTTGGGCGAGAAGCGCGGGCTCGACGTCATGTTGGGGAAGTTGCCCACCGCCTGGCGCGCACCGGTCTCGAGGTTGAGCACCTGCACCCGAGGCTGCTCGCCGGAGACCTGCGCCATGAAGGCGATCTCCTGGCTGCGCGGCGAGAAGCGCGGCGTCACCACCGAGTTGTCGCCCGGCGTCAGGTAGCGCACGTTGGCACCGTCCTGGTCCATGATGGCGAGGCGCTTGAGACGGTTCTCCTTCGGCCCGGTCTCGTCGACGAAGACGATGCGCGTGTCGAAGAAGCCCGCGAGCCCGGTGATGCGGGTGAACACCGCGTCCGAGATGATGTGCCCGACCCGGCGCCAGTTGTTGGGGTCGGTGAAGAACTGCTGGCCGGTGATCTGCTGGCCGGTCTGCACGTCCCAGAGCCGGAACTCGGTGCGCAGGCGGCCCTGGCCGTCGCGGGTGACGCGGCCGGTGACGAGCCCCTGCACCCCGGCCTGGCGCCACAGGTCGAACTGCGGCGCAGCGTCGAACGCGGGCGTGCGCTCGGGGAAGCGGCTGCCCTCGAGCGGCGCGAAATAGCCCGAACGGCTCAGGTTGGCGGCGACGATGCCGGAGATCTGCGGCCCGAGATTGCCCTCGCCGACGAAGTCGGCGATCGCGATCGGCATGGGCTGGAACTGGCCGCCCTGGATGTCGATCACGAGCTCGGCGCGCGCGGGCGCCGGCGCGAGCGCGGGCAGGAGGCCGGCGAGGCCGACGGCCCCGGCGGCGAGGAGGCCGATCCGCAGGGCTTTCAGGACGAGGCGCATGGTCGGGTGTCCGGGGTTCGCGGCCTCGAGGGCCGCATTCGATGAGCCGAGGGTCGTGCGGCGCGCGGAGGGTCCCGACGCGCTCACGAGAAGAGCGGATTGAAGTTCACCGTCAGGTTCCTCCAGTCCTCGTAGTAGGGCGCGAATTGGGCCGGAATCTGGAGCGGAGCGCACCGTCTCGTGGCACGCAGCGCCGAATCGGCCACCGACCTGAACATCGGATCGGGGGAAGCGTTCGTGACCTGCGGCTCCGAAACCAAGGCGCCGTCCTGGCCGAGCGCCATGCGGACGGCGGCGACCGGCGGGTTCTGCATCGCCTGGGCGGCGATCGGCACGTCCCAGCACGCCCGCAGTTGCGCGGTGATGAGCCCGACGAGCTGATCGCGCATGCTCGGGTTGAGCCGCGGCGCATTTCCGGTGTCGGTGCCGAGCGAGGCGGTGCGGTTGATCTCGGTGCCCGCGGCGCCGGTCGAGGCGGCCTCCTCCGTCGAGCGCAGGATCGAGGCGATGTCGGAGGGGTCGAAGCGATCGGCCTCCTCGGCGACGCGGCTGGCGCGCGCTTCCTCGTCCCGGCGACGGGCCTCGGCGAGGCGGGCGGCATCCGCGCGCTCTCGGGCCTCGCGCTCGCGGCTCTGCGCATCGGCCACCCGGCGGCTCTCGGCCTCCGCCGCGACGCGACGGGCGGCCTCCGCCTGCGCCTGTGCGCGGGCGGTCCGCGAAGGCGGCAGCGGCGCCGGCGGCGGGGGGGCCGCCGGCGCCTCGGCGGCGGCGACGACCGGCGCAGGCGGCTCCGGGCTCGGCGGCGCGGCCTCCGGCGGCGGTGGGGCGGGCGGCGCGGGGGGAACGGGGGCGGGCTCGACCGGAAGGGGCTCGACCGGCGGCGGTGCGGGCGGCGGCGGCGGCGGGGGAGGGGGCTCGCTCGCGGCGGCGACGGGGCGGTCGGCGATCTCCATGTCCCGCGGGCGCGCCGCCGGCGTCGGCGTGTCGCGTGCCGCCTCGCCCGCCGGGCGCAGTTCCGGCACTTCCGCCACCCGCTCCGCGCGCGGCGCCGGCTGCGGCTGCACCTCGGCCGCGTCCCGCTCGCCGCGGGTGATCTCGGAGAACTGGCTCTCGGTGATCATCTCGACGGCGATCCCCTCCTCGACCGCCGGCAGCTCGGCCACGCCGGACACGGCGACGAGCCCCGCCACGAGCAGCGCGACGTGCGCCACGCTCGACAGGACGAGGCCCGGCTCGCGAGCGGAGAGGAGGCCGCGCACGCGCATGGCCTACCGGCCGTCCGGCAGGGTGACGAGGGCGACGCGCTCGAAGCCCGCCTCGGTGACGAGGGCCATCACCTGGGCGACGCGGCCGTAATCCACCGAGCGGTCGCCGCGCACGAAGACGCGCGGCTGCGCACCCTCCTCGACACGCGCGGCGATGGCCGGGGCGATCTCCGCGTCCTCCAGCGCGACGTCGTCGAGGAAGACGCGACCCTGCGCGTCGATCGAGAGGGCGACGGGCCTGGCGTCGACGTTGAGCTGGCCGGCGTTCGCCTGCGGCAGGTCGAGGGGCACGCCCGCCGAGAGCAGCGGGGCCGAGACCATGAAGACGATGAGCAGCACCAGCATGACGTCGATGAACGGCGTCATGTTGATCTCGTTGATGGCGCGCGCGCGCCCGCGGCGCCTGCGCCGCCCGCCGCCGCCCGTCCCGGGTCCGCCGTGGGAGAACATGGCTGTCTCTTCCCTCTACGCCGCCGCGGCCAGGCGCTCGTCGACCTGGCGCGCGAGGATCGCCGAGAACTCGTCGGCGAAACCCTCGAGCCGGATCTGCGCCTTGGCCACCTCGGCCTGGAACTTGTTGTAGGCGATGACCGCCGGGATGGCCGCGACGAGCCCGATGGCGGTGGCGAACAGCGCCTCCGCGATGCCGGGCGCGACCACCGCGAGCGAGGTGTTCTGCGAGGCGGCGATGGCGACGAAGGAGGTCATCACGCCCCACACCGTGCCGAACAGGCCGAGATAGGGTCCGGCCGAGCCGACCGAGGCGAGGAAGATCAGGCGTGATTCGAGCCGCTCCACCTCGCGCTGGATGGTGACGTCCAGCACCTTGTCGATGCGCGCCGGCAGGCTCGCGACCGAGCGGCCGGAGCCGCCGAACGAGCGCTTCCACTCCCGCATCGCCGCGACGAAGACCGAGGCGAGGCCGGTCGTCGGGCGCTCATCGAGCGAGCGGTAGAGCTCCTCCAGCGAGCGCCCCGACCAGAACACCTCCTCGAACCGGTCCATCGCCCGGTGCAGGCGGCGGAACAGGAGCGTCTTGTCGATGATGATCGCCCAGCAATAGACCGACGCCGCGACGAGCCCGATCATCACGAGCTTGACGACGATGTGCGCCTGCCAGAACAGGCCCCAGAGCGAGAGATCGTGCGTCATGGGCGATTGTCCTCGAGCTCGTCCGGGCGCGGGATCGCGCCGCCGGGGCGGGGCGTCGTCGAATGCGGCTTAGTGGGTCCGAACGCGCCCGGAACACGTGGTTCGCGCCGCAACATGTCGAAAATATGAGCTTTTCGCAGAGCCGCGGCGGCGGCGCGGCCCTGTGTCCGAGAGGACACGATTAGGGTTAAGGGACGGTGTAGGGCCCGCCGCCCGCCTCAGCCGCCGAGCCGTGCCCGCAGCCCCTCGGGGATGCGTGCGGGGCGCCCGGCGCGGATCGCCGCGACCTGGACCTGCGCGCTCACCAGCACCTCCTCGCCACGCAGGATGCGCTGGGCGATCTCGATCGAGGCGCCCTTCACGGCGAGCGTGCGGGTCTCCACCGTGAGGATGTCGTCCATCCGCGCGGGCCGGGCCCAGTCGAGCGTCATCCGCCGCACGGCGAAGGCGATGCCCCCGCCGTCGCAGTGCAGTTCCGACTGGGAGACCCCGGCCAGGCGCAACTGGTCGGTGCGCCCGCGCTCCAGGTACTTCAGGTAGTTGGCATGGTAGACGATGCCGGAGAAATCCGTGTCCTCGTAGTAGACACGCACGACGAGCAGGTGTGCGCCGTCCTCGAGCCGGCCGGAGATCGGGATCATCGCGTCGCTCGTGGTCACGCGTCGCCCCCGCTCGGGAACAGGCCGAACTGCGACACCGCCCCCTCCCGCGTCGGCTCGGGCAGGCCCAGGTGCCGGAAGGCGTGGGGCGTCAGCAGGCGCCCGCGGGGGGTGCGCTGCACGAATCCCTTCTGGATCAGGTAGGGTTCGATGATCTCCTCGATCGCGTCCCGCGGCTCCGAGAGCGCGGCGGCGATGGTCTCGATTCCCACCGGCCCGCCGCCGAAATTGGTGGCGACCATCGTCAGGTACTTGCGGTCCATCACGTCGAGGCCGACGGGGTCGACGTCGAGGAGGCGCAGCGCCTTGTCTGCGAGCGTGCGCCCGACGGTCTCGACGCCTTCCACGATGGCGAAGTCCCGCACGCGCCGCAGCAGCCGCCCGGCGATTCGCGGCGTGCCGCGGGCCCGCTTGGCGATTTCGTTCGCCCCCTCGTCGGACATGCCGAGCCCGAGCACCCGTGCGCCGCGCTTGACGATGAGCTCGAGCTCGCCGACCTCGTAGAACTCGAGCCGCACCGGAATGCCGAAGCGGTCGCGCAGCGGCGTCGTCAAGAGCCCCGCGCGCGTGGTCGCGCCCACCAGCGTGAAGCGCGGCAGCTCGATCTTCACCGAGCGCGCCGCCGGCCCCTCGCCGATGATCAGGTCGAGCTGGAAGTCCTCCATGGCCGGGTAGAGGATCTCCTCCACCGCCGGGTTGAGGCGATGGATCTCGTCGATGAAGAGCACGTCGCGCTCCTCGAGATTGGTGAGCTGCGCCGCGAGGTCGCCCGCCTTGGCGATCACCGGCCCGGAGGTCGAGCGGAAGTTCACGCCGAGCTCGCGGGCGATGATCTGCGCGAGCGTGGTCTTGCCGAGCCCCGGCGGGCCGACGAACAGCACGTGGTCGAGTGCGTCCGCCCGCGCCTTGGCCGCGCCGATGAAGACCTGGAGGTTCGCCCGCGCCGCCTTCTGGCCGGTGAAGTCGGCGAGCGACAGCGGGCGCAGGGACGAATCGATGTCGTCCTCGCGCTTTGCGGGGGAGACCAGACGATTGGGCTCGTTCACGGGCGTTTCGTTCTCCGGAAGGTCCCTGGCGCTGCGGTCTTCGTCTTTTACAGGCTCGCGCGCCGCGAGCCACCCCCCGCGTGCGGCGGGCGCCATCAGCCGGCGAGGAACGAGACCATGGACGCCCGTGTGCGACTATCGCCAAGCCTTTGCAAGCACGACTATTTTCTGGTGCGCGGCGCTTCCGGGGCCCATTTCGTGCCGCCGCGAGGAAGCAATTCTCGGAACACGAATCCGGTCCCGTCGTTGGTGGGTCATTCCAGCGTCGCGCTCTGCCGCGGCGCACCGTGATCCCAATGGAGGACATCCATGAAGTATATCCTGATGACCACCGCCGCCGCCTTCATGTTCGCCGCTCCCGCCTCCGCGCAGCAGGCCGCTCCCGAGCCGGTCGCCGACAGCGCCCCGGCGGTGCCGGAGACCGCGATCGGCGTGCAGGAGCGTCGCCGCCTTCTCACCTCGGACGACGCGACGGCCGCGCCGGCGGGGATGCTGATCGGCGAGGACAGCAGCTCCTGGTACGTCGACTGCACGGATCCGGGCGTGGTCTGCGAGAACATGCCGGGCATGGACGACATGGCGACCGGTGCCGTCGGCACGATGGGCGCCCCCGAGCCGGTCGTCGATTCGGCCCCGGCCGTGCCGGAGACGGCGATCGGCGTGCAGGAGCGTCGCCGCCTCAACACGTCGGACGACGCCACCGCGGCGCCGGCCGGCCAGCTGATCGAGCGTCAGTAACACGCGACGCGCCGCCCTTCGGGGCGTGCGACGCGAAACGGAGAAGCCCCGGCGCGAGCCGGGGCTTTTTCGTGCGCGCAGACGTGCCGGTACGAACGTCCGGCCCCTTCGCATCCCCGAACGAGAAAGAGCCCCGGCTCGCGCCGGGGCTCTCGATGAACCGTGCAGGACGGATCAGAAGTCGCGCTGGATGCGCAGACGGCCTTCCCAACGCGAACCGTCGCCGTTGGTCCGAACCGGAACGACGTTGGCGCCGTTGAGCTGGACCTGGAAGCGGTTGTCCGGATCGATCGCCGTGTACACGACGTCGGCGGCGAAGGTGAGGCCGGACACCGGGCGCCAGTTCAGGCGCGTGCCGAGCTGCCACCAGGTGTAGTCGTTCACTGCACCGCTGGTCAGGACCGCGCCCGCGACCGGGTTGGCGATCGTCGGAACATCGACCTCGCCGTACGAACCCTGGATGTCCTGCCAGAAGGTCGGAGCCCAGTAGTGGCGGAACGCCGCCATGATGCTCCACGCCTCGGTGGTCGTCAGCGAGGTGCCGGCAGCGTTCAGATAGGCGTCGTTCGACGCGACGGTGAACTCCGAGACGGTGCCGGGCGCACCGACGTAGGAGATCGCGCCGTCGGCGTAGGTCGCCTGCAGCCACAGAGCGTCACCGGCCGCGATCATCGGCAGGCGGACGTTCAGGCCGGCGCCGATCGCGAAGCCCATCTCGTCGTCGGCAACGGCGCCGTTGACGTTGTGGCGAACCTGGTGCAGCGCACCCATGATCTGCGCCGAACCCCAAGCCTGAGCAACGTTCAGGTTGGCGACGAGATCGGGGAGCTCCTGACCGCCGTAGGCGACTGCAGGACCGAGAGTGCCGATGCCGGAGCGGCGGGCGCGGCCGTTCTCGACCGAGACGGTGGCCGAGAAGCCCGAGCCGAACGTGGCGGTGTAGGCGAGCAGCTCGACCGACGGGTCGGTGACGCCGGCGGCGCCGCCGGACATCAGGTTACCGCCGAAGAACGAGAAGAACGACGTGATGCGACCGGCGGTCAGGCCAGCGAACTGGATGAAGCCCTGGTCGAGCTCGGCAACGCCAGCGCCGTCGGTGCGGTTGGCGTTGACGCGGATGAACGAGCGCAGCGTGCCGTACTCGGTCGGCGTGCGAGCGTCGAACGCGAGCGAGCCGCGCGCGAAGAAGTTGATGTCGTCCTGGGCGCGGCCGGAAGCCGTCTCGAGGTTCTCGTTGAAGCGATACTCGGTGCGGACGTAGCCGGAGATCTGCAGGCAGGTCTCCGTGCCGGGCACGACGAAGAAGCCCGTGCCGCCGATCGGGGCGTTCGGGCAGGTGCGGACGTAGTCGACCGGCGCCGCGGCGCGGACCGGAAGATCGGCAGCTTGAGCCCCGGCAACCGCGACGAGACCGGCGGCAGACCCGAGGAGAAGGCTCTTGGCGAGCTTCATTAGATGACCTCCAAAGTTTCGAGACCCTGGGGGGCCGGGTGTTTCGCCACGAGAACTCGTCGAGACTCGGAAGCTGTCCCTTTTCCCCTGTGACCCGCCGCCGGACCGTTGGTGCCGATTGCGGGCCGCGATCGAGGACCCCCCGTCGCGAGAAAAGGTTTGCCGTGCGCCCCGCCGTGGATCAAGCGCGATCGCACCCGCAGCGGGGTCCGACGGGCTGTTCGGATGGCGGTGTTGCACAAAGGCCACGAGAATGACCGCCCCCGGCCCGGAAATCGCCGTTTCCCGACATCCGCCGGCGCGTGCGGCGTGCCGGCGGCCTGGATGCAGCGTGGCGACATGCGCGGCGGGAGTCCGCGCGGCGCGCGAGCGATTCTGTCCTCGCATCGCGCGACTGAGCGAGAATCGCCGCTCCTCCGAGGCTTCCGCATCTGTTCGTCGCGCGCGTGCGCGCGTGCGCGCACGCGCGCCTCGGGGCTTCCGTGCGGTCCGGGAGCGCGAACAGCGCGCGTCGAGCAAGGCCGCGGCAGGAAGGCGCCGGTCGTTCGCCCGTTACGACGCTCCGCTTCCGCGGCACATCTATCGATCGCCGGCGACGCGCCACCTTCCTACGCGCGCGATCTGTGCGAATGCGCGACGCCGCGCCTGCGCAGCCGGCTCCCGAAGGATTACGGAAGCTTGTCCGCCGAGGCTTCTTCTTCGCGAAGTCGGCGCGGCACCAATGCCACAAGCGTCGTGGGGATGAGCAGCGGAGCCTTACCGTGTGATGAACTGATTTTTATTCGCAGAGGACTTGTCGCCAGGATCAAACTCACGTACCTGAAAGACCTGACGTCATAGACGACGCGTGAGCGGGATCGCGATTCGGTGTTCGGTGACACGCCGCATGCAGCTCCGCTCGCTGGGATCCACTGTCACGAGATTAGGACCGGCTCAATGAGCGACACGACTCAACCGAACAACTACATCGAGCTCGCCGCGGAGATCGTCTCGGCCTACGTGAGCAACAATTCGCTCCCGACGGCGGACCTCCCCGGCCTGATCGACGCGGTGCACGGCGCGCTGACCAAGGTCGCCACCGGCGCGACCGAGCAGCCGGTCGAGGCGCCGGTCCCGGCCGTGCCGATCAAGAAGTCGATCACGCCGGACTACATCATCTGCCTGGAGGACGGGAAGAAGTTCAAGTCGCTCAAGCGCCATCTGCGCACGAAGTACGACATGACGCCGGACCAGTACCGCGCCAAGTGGGGCCTGCCGGCGGACTACCCGATGGTGGCGCCGAACTACGCCAGCGCCCGGTCCGAGCTCGCCAAGGCCATGGGCCTGGGCGCGCAGCGCCGCAAGGCGGAGCCCGAGGCGGCCGCGGCTGCGCCGGCGCGCCCCCGCGGCCGCAAGAAGGTCGCCTGAACGGGGTCATGGATACGGCTCCGAGCGAAGGGAAGGCCGCCTCCGGGCGGCCTTCTCGCGTTTCGGGCCTATGCGCGCTGTGCGTCTGCGATTCCCCGGCGCGCCTTCGCCGCCTGCAGCGTGTTGGCGAGCAGGCAGGCGATCGTCGTCGGGCCGACGCCGCCGGGCACCGGCGTGATCGCCCCGGCGACCGCCGCGGCCTCCGCGAAGGCGACGTCGCCGACGAGCCGCGTCTTGCCCTCCCCCGCCTGCGGGTTCGGCACGCGGTTGATGCCGACGTCGACGACGATCGCGCCGGGCTTGATCCAGTCGCCCCGCACCATCTCCGGCCGGCCCACCGCCGCGACGAGGACGTCCGCCCGTCGGCAGACGGCGGCGAGGTCGCGGGTGCGCGAATGCGCGATCGTCACCGTCGCCGAGCGCTGGAGCAGGAGCTGCGCCATCGGCTTTCCGACGATGTTCGAACGCCCGATCACCACGGCCTCGAGCCCGGCGATGTCGGGGCGCACCGAGGCGATCAGCATCGCGGCGCCGAGCGGCGTGCAGGGCACGAGGCCGGGCATGCCGGTGGCGAGGCGCCCCGCGTTCACCGGGTGGAAGCCGTCGACGTCCTTGTCCGGCGCGATCGCCTCGATCACGGCCTGCGCGTCGATCTGCGGCGGCAGCGGCAGCTGCACGAGAATGCCGTCCACCGCGTCGTCCGCGTTGAGCGCGGCGACCAGCGCGAGGAGATCGGCCTGGCTGGTCGAGGCCGGCAGCCGGTGCTGGAAGGAGCGCATGCCCGCCTCCACCGTCTGCGCCGCCTTGTTGCGCACGTAGACCTGGCTCGGCGCATCCTCGCCCACGAGCACGACCGCGAGCCCGGGCACGATCCCGCGCGCGGCGAGGCCCCGCACGTCCTCGGCCACGCGGGCGCGCAGGCCGGCGGCGAAGGCCTTGCCGTCGATCAGGGTGGCGGGCATGGGGTGCTCCTCGGACGAACGGCGGGCCTGCCGGGCACCGCCCCGCGTCGGGCCGGCGCTTGAGGCGCTTCCAATGCCGTTTCCCCGGCGTGGTTTCAACCCTCCCGGCCGTCCGCGCCTCGATTTCGCGAGGCCCCGACGACTGCCGATCTTCCGGTCCGCGCCGCGGCGCCGGTCGACTACGTCGCCACCTGCCCGAACGCCCCGATCGGCGGCACGGGCTTCTTCGTCATCCCCGGCACGGAGACCTGCCTGCAGATCGGTGGGTACGTGCGCGTGGAATATCGGTTCCTCGACGACAACGTCCGAGCGGGTCCGATCACACGTCAGACCGACGATGTCGAATTCTTCGCGCGCGGCTCGATTGCGCTCGATGCGCGTACGGCGACCGAATATGGAACACTTCGTTCCTTTATGCGCATCAATGCAGACAGCGAGCAAGCGGGTGCCTTCCCCGGCACTCAGCAGAATACTGGTCGCGCAGAGATCGACAGCGCATTCATCCAGTTTGCGGGAATGACGGCTGGGCGAATCACTTCGTTCTTCGATTTCTACACATCGCGGCTGATGTCCGGCACGGTCGTGGGCTCCGATCGGACCACCGAGGTTCTTGCATATACTATTCCGTTCGGCGCCGGCTTCAGCGCGTCTATCTCGATGGAGAACCGGGAACAGCGCGAGGTCGACAACTCTGGACTATTTGCGTATGGCGGTCAGCAGCTTCCGGATCTGGTCGCTAACTTGAACGTCGCACAAGCCTGGGGCAGCGCCCAGCTGATGGGCGCACTTCACCAGGTTCGTGATAACGGAGTGATCCCGGTTCTCGACGACGAGTTCGGCTTCGCGATCGGCGCGGGCATCAACATCGCTCTGCCGATGATCGCCGCCGGCGATGCACTGTGGCTGCAGGCAACTTACGCCCGCGGCGCAATGAATTATCTGGGGCTCGGTAACCCTGCGAACCTCCGTGAGTTCGCAGTCGGTGTCTCGGATGTGTACGTGGTCAACAACCAGCTCGAACTGTCCGAAGGGTTTGTGATTGCCGGCGCGTTCCAGCACTTCTGGACACCGACCATTTTTCAGCAGTTCGAAGCCTCGTACGGTGAGTACGACGACGCGATCAACGAGGCGGGCACCGTCGTTTCTCTCGCCTCCGGAGCCGGTTCCGACTTCACTTTCTGGCAGGCCGGTACCCGGCTGAACTGGAGGCCGGTCGGTGGCCTGACCTTCTCCGCGGATGTCCTCTACAGTCAGGTGAATACGGATGTTCCATTCCTGGTGAGCGGTGGCCCGGCTGTCGACGACGAGAGTTCGATCTGGGCCGGGCGTCTCCGTATCCAGCGCGATTTCTGATCGCCGCACGCCATTGGACCCCGGCCAGGGCCGGGGTCCATCCCCCCGAAGGCGTTCGGAGGCCGACATGCTGAGAGTAACAGGTGCGCTTCTGCCGTTCGCGATCTCGCTCGGCCTTATTGGCTGCCAGAGCACCGGGCCGGAAGTCGGTGCCGCCGCTCTCGCGAGCTTCGAGGTCCGCTCCGCGAACATCGGCCGCATGACGGCGGACAACCTCTGCCGGCCGCTCGGCGGAGCCGGTGCCGCTCCCGATCTCACGATCGTCCACAGTCCCGTCGCCGGGGTGCCGATCCGCGTTCGGATGTACGATCGGCTCAGCGACGGCAGCACGTTCGAGCATCGAGCGACGACGGTGAGGTCCGACGCCTCCGGCCGGACTGTCGTCGACTACGCGTTCCTGCCGCCCTGCAACACGACCGGTGGACGGCTGGATTCGCACTATCTGTTCGACATCGCCGCGGGTTCGTCCCGTGAGACGGTCTCCTGGGCGCGCTTCGATTCCCGAGAGCGTCGGATTCGCAACTGAGGCATCGCAGCGTCGGTCGTCTCGCTCGCCGATGGCCCATGCCGGGTGCGCCGCCCAGTGCGGTGCCCCGGCATGGGCCTTGGTGCGTCACCCCCGCCGCCCCTCCACCTTCCGCATCTCCTCGTGGAGGTCGTCCGTCCGCAGGTGGCCGTAGCGGGCGCTCATCTGCAGCGTGCGGTGCCCGAGCACCCGGCTGAGCTTGTACAGGTCGCCGCCGGATTGCACCCACCACGACGCGAACGTGTGGCGCAGGTCGTGGAAGCGGAAGTCGGCGATGGCGGCGCGCTCGCACGTGGCGCGGAATCCCTTCTTGTTGCACAGGATGCGCGTGCCGTCCGGCTTGCAGAACAGGTAGCGCGAGCTCGGCCGTCCCGGCCCGGCGATCAGGTCCGAGATCGTCGCGATCGCCGCGTCCGACAGCGGCACCCGGCGGGGCGAGTTGGTCTTCGTCTCCTGGAGATGGATCTCGCGCCGGCGCAGGTCGATCGCGTCGAGGGTGAGCGAGAGCAGCTCCTCCTTGCGCATCCCCGTCTCCACAGCGAGAACGAGCTGCGGCTTGAGCGTCTCCGACGCGGCCGCGTGCAGCCGCTCGAACTCGCGGCGCGTCAGGAAGCGTGTCCGCGGCGGCGCCTCCTTCAGGAACTTCTTGCTCAGCGCCGTGATCGGGTTCGCCTCGAGCCAGCCCCACGCGATCGCCATCGAGCAGACCGTGCCGAGAAAGGCGATGTCACGGCGGATCGTCGTGTCGCTGACACCGCGTTCCTTGCGGCGCGAGACGAAGAGCGCCAGCGTCGAGCGGTTGATCTCGTCGAGCCGCAGCAGCGGGAAGGCCGAGAGCCAGTTCTTCGCATTGGAGCGGTAGGTCCGGCGCGTACCCTTCTTCACCGTCGCTTCGCGGAAGAAGCGCTCGATTGTCTCGGATAAGGACTTGGATTGTGTGCGAGATGATCGTGTAAGGCGTTCGATCTTGAGCGGCCGGAACTTGCATGCGAATGGACCTGGCATGATCTTGTTAGGTCGAGAACCAGTTTTCATATTCGGCTTATTTTTTGCTGTCGTGATCGACATGTCTGTTTCCTGACCACGCTGAACGCATCTCAGATATTAGAAGTTTTGCGGGGCTTGTTCGAGCGTGGCGGCACGATTCCCTACGGTCGAGCGCTCTGCAGTTCGTTGGTGTGTGCAATGAACTAATCGTCGGCCCCGCCGCACGACAAGTGGCGTGATACACGCCAATGGTGCGTGAATACCGCCAGCGGGACGTGCATCTCCAGAGGCGATTCTACGGTCGCTCGCGCCGGTGCCGACAATATATCAGCAAGAAAGCATCGCAGGATTGAGTTTTACAGATGTGTAAAGAAATGGCAGCAGAACGAAATGGTAGGATCTGCGGCGTTCCGTCGCGATTATAACGTTAGGGCTTACAGCTCGAACGCGTGCGCGTGGCAACTCTGCCACAGACACTCTCCGCACGTGCGCAGTCGGATCCATGATCGAAGGCGTTTTGGATTGCAATGGTGCAAGATTCTGCGTCCGCGAACGCAGCCGTCCGGTGCGGTCGGTCCCGCCCCGGTGGGTGCGTCGATCGGCCTGGCGAAGCCGCGGCTCAGATCACGGCGGGCGCGACGTCGTTCATCAGGAAGCTGCGCAGGAAGAAGATCAGGAGCAGAAGGACGATCGGGGAGATGTCGATGCCGCCGAGGTTCGGCAGGATGTTGCGGATCGGCCGCAGCCGCGGCGCCGGCAGGCACCCTGCTGCCGACGATCGAGGACGGTCAGTACATGGTTCTTTGGCCCTTCGTGGTTCGTCTCGAGTTCGCGCACCTGAACGAGCAGGAGGTCGAATGAGGCTTCTGAGCGTCGTCGTTTTCGCGATCGTCGCCGTCATCATCGCCGACCTCGCCATCGATCGAATCGGGCGGCGAGCCGCCGATGTCGTCACGTCGACGCGCACCTGGATCGAGACGGCCGAGGTCGACGACCAGGGAGCGCTCGCCGCGAGCCTGTTCCACGGCGCCCAGCAGTGGGGGCTCATCCGTTTCGACGTCGAGACGCATCGGATCGTCGTCTCGCGCGAGCCGTCGAGCAGGCCGCTCCGGCTCCCCGATCGAGTGCATCCCGGCCAGCCTCTCCACGAGGACGAGACCGGAGAGGCGACGCGCGCCGCGTTCTGGTCGGATTGCGATCTTGAATTGCGTACGCGCGCGGTGATCGATGATTTCAACGCGAGCCAGAGCTCGACCACGAGCCCCGCCGGCATCGCCGCCGAGATGCTGAACTTCCCCTGCATGCCGATGATTCTCCTGCGGATTCCTCCGCAGGCGAGCACCAAACGTCATCAGGATTGAGTCAGAGCCCCGTTCCAACGCCGTTTGACAGCCACCCTACCCGAGGGTGGCGGCTGACTGGCGTTCGTCAATCCCACGAGGCGCCCCACGCGCTTTCGCTCGACGATATCGACCCGGCCTTTCGGCTCGTCGACGCACGCGAAGGGGTCGTATCGCTGGGCGCCGAGCAGGATCGCGCCTTGTCCGATGACGGCCTCGTCACGGCGATGCGCGCCATCGTTGCGGCGGGGGGCTACGACAGCGACCACGCGGGCGGCGACTTGTGCCCGGGCTTCCGAATCTGGCTCCGGGAGGCTGCCGCGACGCGCGGCTGCAGCGCCCTCGCCTGGGGGTTCGCGCATGATCTGGGCAGCGGCATCGAGCAATTCGAAGAGCCTGTCTTCGCCGCCGACGCCGCGCCCGCGCCGCCGGCCTGCGTTCGCGCGGCCACGAACCGGGCGAACGTGTTCCTGGAGGTGATCGGCTGCGATCCGCGGAAGGGTGCGCAGGAGGTCGCCGCATGGATCGCGGACCCGCGTGCGGCCGCCGCCCTGGCTCGATGCGCGTGGCCCTTCGCGCATCGGCGCGAGGCGCTGGCCGTCGCCTTGGCCGCGGCCCTCGATCAGGCGATCGACGCATCCGGGCGCAGCCTCGTCGCGCGGGCGATCGCGCGCCTCACCGTTGCGGAGGACTGGCGGCGATTTGCGTGGCCGCATCTGCTGGGGCGCTCGGAGCCGCGAGGCGCACGCGCCTGATCGTCGAGCCGACCGGGACATGTCGCCCGAGCGCACCGCCGAGGCGCACGGCCCGTTCTTTTTTGCGCATATCATGTGGATCGGCGGGGCTTGCGGGCATCGTTCAGGGTTCGGATCGTCCGGACTCCCGAGGGCGCGTCTCGACGAACCTGCGCGCGGCACCGGAACCGCCGGCGATCTTGGTGAGGAGCTCGCGGCGCACGGCGACCTGGCGGCGGCCCTGGACGTAGCCCTTCCGGCGGCGGCCGAAGTAATCCGAGACCCGTCCCCTGGGTGGGCCGTCTCGAGGGCTGGTTCAAGGCATGACTGGAGCGCTACCACTCTCGAGCCCGTTCGGATTGCACGTGCTCGCTGGAAGTGGCGTGTCGACGGCGGGTTCGGGCGCACCTTCACCGCCGAGGCTGTCCGGGCTTGGCAGGCCGGGACGCCCATGCGCATCCTGGCGGCGCCGTGTGACGCGGACCGCGCCAAAGCCGGCGTATGGAAGGTATAGCCGATGAGGATTGCACGAGTCGTCGCGAGCGTACATCGCGTCCGAGGCACGCTGCCGGTCTCCGGCAAGCCGATACCGGACGCGCTGCGCGTCGTGTGCGAGGTCGAGACCGACGACGGCCTCACTGGCGTCGGCATGACAGGCCGCTTTCTCGCCCATGGCACGGCCGCGGTCGTGAACCGGCATCTTGGGCCGGCGGTTCTCGGGCTCGATCCGCGCGACGTCGAGGCGATCAACGCGCATATGGCGGCGCTCGCCTCCGAGCGCGGGCGCATGAGCGGGATCAATCTCGCGGCGATGTCCTGTATCGACCTGGCCTGCTGGGATCTGGCCGGCAAAGCGTCCGCCCGCAGCGTCGCGCAGCTTCTGGGAGGGCATTCCGACGCCGCGGACGTCTACGTCACTTTCGGGTTCCCCGGCTACGACGCCGACGAGCTCGTCGAGACGGCTCGGCTTCTCGTGTCGCAAGGGCATTCCCGGCTCAAGCTACTCGTCGGCACGAGCCACGGCCTCTCCGCCGACATCGAGCGCGTTCGCCGCGTTCGCCGCGCCGTAGGAGACGAGATCGTCCTCGCCATCGACGCCAACGAAGGCATCGCGCTCGACGCTGCCCTCTTTCTAGCCCGCGGTCTCGAGGACGTCGGGATCGCCTGGTTCGAGGATCCGCTCCACAACAACGACGCTCGCGACCTCGCCATGCTCAGGCGCAAGACGACGATCCCGCTGTCGGCGGGCCAGATGGACGGGCACTCCGCACGTTTTCGCGAATGGATCGAGCACGATGCGATCGACGTGCTCATGCCCAACAGCATGTTCAACGGCGGCATGACCGAGACGCGTCGGGTGGCGGCGCTGGCGCATATCTACAATCGCCCGCTGTCGGATGCCGGCGGCGGCGGCGTCTTCAGCCTGCACCACGTCGCGGCTTTCGCGAACGGGACCCTGGCGGAGATGCATCTCGGGGCCGATCAGGTGGAGCACACGCTCTTCGAGCGCGTGCCGGCGCCGCAAGGTGGGCGCACGGCGCTGCCGCAGGCGCCGGGATGGGGCATCGCGTTGAACCGCGACGCCCTGCGGGAGACGCGCATCGAGGCCGAGTAGGCCGGCGTGAGGGTGGGAGCCCGCCGGCCTTCAGGTCGTCTCGCCGCCGTTCACGGCGAGCATCTGCCCGTTGACGAAGCGGGCCGCGGGCGAGGCGAGGAAGGCGACGACCGCGGCAACGTCGCCAGGCGTGCCCATGAAGCCCACCGGAATGGTGGCGACGCGGGCGGGATCGTCCCGCGTTGCGGTCTCGCTGCGGATCTGGCCAGGGGAGATCGCGTTGACGGTCACGCCCTTGGGCCCGAATTCCTGCGAGAGTGCCTTCGTGAGCCCCCAGATCCCGTGCTTCGCGGCCGAGATCGGCGCACCTTCGAAATAGCCTCGGATCGCCTTCATCCCCGCGAAGTTGATCACCCGCCCCCAGCCCTTCTCGACCATGCCGGGGAGAAAGGCGCGCGCGCTCAGGAAGGACGCCGTCAACGCACCGTCCATGACCGCGTGCCAGTCCGCGTCGGACATTTCGAGAAACGGCTTGTGCGGGCGACGCGCAGCATTGTTGACGACGATGTCGACCGCGCCGAACCGCGACAGCGCAATCTCCGCAATCCGCGCCATGGCGTCCGAACGGCTCACGTCGCCCATGGCGACCACCGCTCGGGCGCCGGCAGCCTCGACCAGGCGGGCCGTCTCGCGACAGGCGTCCTCGGAGGAAGACCCGTTGACGACGACGTTGCAGCCCAGTTGCGCGAGATGGACGGCAACCGCGCGGCCGATGTTGCGGCCGGAACCGGAAACGAAGGCGGCCCTGCCGTCCAGCGAGCGTTCGGTCATGCTGCGGAGTTCCTTCTGAATGCGCGCATGACGCGCGGACGAAACCGGTGGCGAGACGATCGGGGTCGCCGTCGCGTTTGTCAATTGATCGAAGAATGTTGACAAACTACATTTTTTGGCATGATCTTGCGCCATGCGCGGACGTAGGGACATGAGAGGCATGATCGCGGCAAAGGCCTTCGGGTTCTCGGCTGCGGCGCGGTACGCGGCGAGCGACGCTGAAACGGACGTGTCTGGTTGCCGAACGTTCGCGCCGGGCGGTCCTGACAAAAACACTTTCGAACTCTGCGGCAGTAGGTGCAGGCTCGACCGCCTGTGGGGCACCGCGGTGCGAGTGGTCCACGACGCGCCCCTCGGGCGCGTTCCGACAAGAAGACGAGGCGATGTCGCGCCGATACGGCGCGAACCGAGCCCGCGAACGACGGAAACGAACAACGAAGATTGGGAGGATGACATGAGACACGACACGACCGGAAAGGCCTTCCGGCTGCGCGCCGCCGCCTTCGCGGCCGCCTTCGCGGTGTCCCTGGCCGGGGCTGCGCCCGCATCGGCCCAGGACTACCCGTCCCAGACGCTGGACTGGACGATCGCCTTCGGGCCGGGCGGCGGCAACGACATCATGGCGCGCACCATCATCGAGATCCTGGAAAAGTACGACCTCTACCCGGCCGACATCCGGGCCGAGAACCGGGCCGGCGGCTCGGGCGCGGTCGGCTGGGGATACCTGTATTCGAAGGCTGGCAGCGGCTACGACGTCTCCACCACGAGCGGCAGCTTCGTGACCACGCCGCTGCAGGCAGACCTGCCGTGGGAGCCCGCCGACTTCACGCCCGTCGCGCTGCTCGCGACCGACGACCTCGCGCTCGTCGTCAACGGCGCCTCCGAGATCCAGACGATCGACGACCTCATCGCCGCCGCCAAGGAGCGGCCCATCACCATCGCCGGCACCGGTACGGTGAACGTCGACTTCATCGTGCCGACGCTGTTCGCCGAGGCGGCGGGCTTCGAGTTCGACTACGTCTCCTTCAACTCGATGGCGGATCAGACCACCGCGCTCCTGTCGAACGCCGTCGACGCCATGACGGGCAACCCGGGCGAGATCCTCGGCATGATCGAATCGGGCGACCTGCGCGCGCTGGTCTACAGCGGCGTGAAGGTCCCTTCCGAGCTGGAGGGTGTGCCGACGATGGCCGAGCTCGGCTACGACATCGGCGTCTCCATGCCGCGTGGCCTGATCCTCGCGCCCGATGCGCCCCAGGAGGCGCAGGACTTCTGGATCGAGACCATGCAGAAGGTCGTCGAGACTCCGGAGTGGCTGGAATATATCAACACCAACCAGCTCACCGAGAACATCAAGTACGGCGAGGACTTCCGCGTCTTCCTGGTGACCACGCAGGACCGCTTCGAGACCGTGCTGCGCGAGGTGGGCGCAATCCAGTAACGCGCCGGAGAGCCGGAGGGAGCCCGTCCGCGAGGCCGGCTCCCTCCCCTGGCGCGTCGCGGAACCGGGCGTTCTCCCCGGTAGCGACGACGAGACAGCTTCGCGAGACATCGAGCGCCTCGTCCGATCGCATCGGATCGAGCGGTGGCGCCGCGGGGAGCCTACGCGCATGCGCATCGTATTCCTGGTCGCGGTCCTGGCCGGCGCCGTCTTCTACACCTATGTCGCGTTCGCCGATCTCGGCTTCATGACGCGCACGGGAAGGCTGGGTCCCGGCTTCTTCCCGCGCATCATCGGCCTCGGCATGGTCGCGATCGCGATCTGGGTCATCGCCGACGACTTGCGCGGGCGCGATCGCGGCGAAGCGACGCCCGGCCGGTGGAGCGACATGGCGTCGCTCACGGCGCTCGCGCTCGGCTACGCCGTCCTGCTGTGGCTGCTCGGAGGCTTCCTGGCGTCGGTCGTCTTCCTGCTGGCGGCGCTCTCGATGCTCAACCCCGGCCGTCATCTGCAGAACGGCGCCCTCGCGCTCGTGCTGCCGTCGGCGGTCTACCTCCTGTTCGACGTGCTGCTGAACGCGAGCATGCCGCCCGGGCTCGTTCCCTTGCCAATCTGACCCTTGCCAATCTGAAATCCGATCCGGATCGGCGCCCGTGCGGGCGCCGATCAGAGGGGGCTCGATGGACATCTTCGCGGATCTCGTGATGGGCCTCTCCCTGGCCATCACCCCGATCAACCTGGTCTACCTCCTCATCGGCGCGATGGTGGGGATGATCGTGGGGGTCATACCCGGCTTCGGCCCGTCGGCAGGGCTCGCGATCCTGCTGCCGGTCACGTTCGGCATGGACCCGATCGGGGCGATCATGATGCTCGCCGCGATCTACTACGGCGCCATGTACGGCGGCACGATCACCTCGATTCTCCTGAACACGCCCGGCGAATCGGCGACGGTCGCGAGCACCTTCGACGGCTTTCCGCTCGCCAAGAACGGGCGGGCGGGGCCTGCCCTCGTGATGCAGGCCGTGGCGTCCTTCGTGGGCGGCACCGTGGGCGTCGTGCTGATCACCATCCTCGCCCCGATGTTCTCGCAGGTCTCGCGCAGCTTCGGCCCGCCGGAATACTTCCTCCTGGCGACGATGGGCATGCTGACGCTGATCGTGATGATCGGCGCGAACTGGAAGCTCGGCTGCCTCTCGGCCCTCATCGGATTCGCGCTCGGCACCGTGGGTGTCGACCTCGAGACCGGGCAGGGGCGCTACACCTTCGGCTCGGCCGAGCTGATCGGAGGCATCTACTTCGTTCCCGTCGCCATCGGCCTGTTCGGGCTGGGCGAGCTGTTCTACGCGTTCTACATCGGCCTGCACCGGCAGGGTGCGGGCTCGATCGTGCAGTTCCAGAAGGAGAAGCGCTTCTGGCCCGACCGCATGGACTGGATCTCCACCCGTTGGACGATGGTCCGCGGGTCGATCCTCGGCTTCGTCGTGGGCGTCATCCCGGGGGCGGGGGCGACGATCGCCTCGCTCATGGCCTACTCGCTCGAGCGCTCCGTCTCGAAGACCCCCGAGAAGTTCGGTAAGGGCGAGATGGCGGGCCTCGTCGCGCCGGAGACCGCGAACAACGCGGCGTCGTCGGGCGCGATGATCCCCCTGCTCACGCTCGGCATTCCGGGCTCGGCCTCGACGGCGGTGCTGCTCGCCGCCTTCCTGCTCTGGGGCTTGAGGCCCGGGCCGCTCTTCATGGCGCAGAATCCCGAGCTCGCCTGGGGCCTGATCGCCTCCATGTATCTCGGCAACATGGCGCTGCTCGCGATCAGCATCTTCGCGATCCCGCTCTTCGTGATGCTCTTGAAGGTGCCCTACCGCCTGCTCGCGCCCGCCATCGTGGTCATCTGCGCGCTCGGCACATTCAGCGTCCACGCCTCGTTCATCGAGACCTGGCTGATGTTCGCCGCCGGGATCATCGGCTTCTTCATGCGGCTCTACGGCTTGTCGCCCGCTGCGCTCGTGCTCGCGCTGGTGCTCGGGCCGCTGGCCGAGGAGGCGCTTCGCCAGACGATGACCATCTCGCGCGGGTCGTTCATGATCTTCGTCGAACGGCCGGCGTCGCTCTGGATCATCGGGCTCACCGTGGTGCTGCTGGGCCTCGTGCCGCTGTTCCAGAAGCTGAGCCGCGGGGCCCGCGCGGCCGAGAAGGCGGGGAGTTGAGGGCGGGGAGTTGAGGGCGGCGGGCGCGCTCACGCGCCGTCCGCGATCTCCCGCATCGCGGTGAGGAAGCGCGCCACCTCCGCCTCGGTGTTGTAGTGGCACATCGAGACGCGCACGCAGGACGACAGCCCGAGCGGGCCGAGGATGTTGCCGGAATAGTGGTCGGCCTTGCGGACGTGCGTGCGGATGCCGCGCTCGCGCAGCGTCGCGACGACGTCGGCCGCGGGCATGCCCTCGACCGTGAGCGAGACCAGCCCCTCGCGCCGCGGGTTCTCCGCCCCGTTGAGGATGCTCACGCCGGGGAGGTCCGCGAGGCCGGGGAGATTGCCGACGCCGTGGATCATCGCCTGCGTGAGCCGCGCCTCGTGGGCGTGGATCGCCTCGCCGGCGGCCACGATCCGGGCGCGGCGGTCGTCGGTCTCGGCGACCTGCGCGCCGAGCCACTCGAAATAGGCGACGACGTCGGAGAAGGTCGCGTAGGCGCCGGTGTCGCGCGTGCCGAGCTCCCAGGGCTCCCCGGGCGCGTTCGCCAGATGGTCGTGGGGCAGGGCGGCGAGGCGCTCGGAGACCCAGGCCACGCCGTAGCCGTGGCGCGAGAACACCTTGTAGGGCGAGACGACGTAGCCGTCGACGCCGTAGCCGGCGAGGTCGAGCCGCCCGTGCGCGGCGTGCTGGATGCCGTCGACGATGATGAAGCAGTCGGGCGCGACGGCGCGGATCGCGGCTGCGATGGCGGCCACGTCCGTGCCCATGCCGGTGACGGGCGAGGTGTGGATGATGGTGGCCACGCGCGTGTCGGGGGTGATCTGCGGCGCGTAGTGCGCCGGCTCCACCGAGCCCGTCGCGTCATCGTGGGCGACGACGACGTGGGGCTTGCCCGCGACCTCCGCCCAGCGCGCGGCGGCGCTGCGGCTCGCCGGGTGCTCCAGCGTCGAGCCGAGCACGCGGCCCGCCGGCGTGCCGAGGCAGGCCGCCGAGATCAGCCGGAACAGCAGCTCCGTGCCGCTCTCGCCGACGAAGAAGGTCCCGCCCGGGGCGTTGAAGAACACGCGCATGTCCGCCTTGGCGCGATCGATGATCCCCTGGAGCGCCTTGGACGCGGGGTTGTCGCGGCCCTGGTTGTCGGGGATCGCCGCGAAGCGCGCGGAGGTCTCCACCACGCTCCTGAGCGTCAGCGCCCCGCCGGCGTTCTCGAAGAAGACCCGCTCGCCCTCGAAGGGGCAGCTGTCGACATGGGCGAAGCGGGAGCGGACCTCGTCGAGGAGGCCGGGCTTGGACGCGAGCATCGAGCGTATGTCTCCGGTCAGGCCGTCTCGGCCATCTTCCACGTGGCGGTGGCGAGCGCGGCGAGCTTGCCGTCCTCTCCGTACAGACGGCTCTCCATGAAGGAAAGCGCCCGCCCGCGCTTGGTGAAACGCCCCTCGCACGTCACCGTGCCGCTGGCGACGGGGCGCATGTACTGGATCTTCATCTCGATCGTCGCGCCCGCGCCGGCGACCTTCTTGACGAGGTGGCCCATGGAGATGTCCATCGCCGTCGCCATCACGCCGCCGTGCAGCGAGCCCTGCGGATTCTTCAGCATCTCGGTGACCGGAAAGGTGATCCGGCAGGCCTCCTTCTGCGCGTCCGGGCCCTCGGCGGGGATATAGGAGAAGGAGAGCCCGATGAAGCGGGCGAGAAAGAAGGTCTCGAAATCCTGCGCGTGACCGTCGAGCGCACGCTCCACATGAGCGCGCGCGTCCTGGGGGTCGACGCGCCTCGAAGAGGCCGACATCACGCCCCCACGAAGTTCGGCTTGCGCTTCTCCAGGAAGGCGCGACGACCTTCGACGTAGTCCCGGCTGCCGAAGCAGGCGTTCACCCGGGCCTCGCAACCCTCGAGATCGCGCTGGCTCTCCGGCACCAGCGTCTGGCCGACTATGAACTTCACCGAAGCCACGGTCATCGGCGCATTGGCGGCGATCGTCCGGGCGGTCTCCTCCGCCGCGGCCTCCACCTCGCCGTCGGGAACGACGCGGTTGACGAGACCCATGATCCGCGCCTCCTCGGCGTCGAAGCGGCGGGCGGTGAAGAAGATCTCCTTGGCGAAGGCTTGGCCGACGACGTCCACCAGGCGCTTCAGGCCGGAATAGCCGTATCCAAGGCCGAGCTTGGCTGCGGGGATGGCGAAGTTCGAGCCGGTGCCGCAGATCCTCAGGTCGCAGCACAGCGCCAGCGCGACGCCGCCGCCGACGCAGAAGCCGTCGATCTGCGCGATGGTCGGCTTGGGGAAGGCCTCGACCAGATCGTAGACGCGCTTCGTCGTGGCGTTGTAATGCGCCACGGCCTCCTCGCTGGCGCGCTCGCTCTCGAACTTGGAGACGTCGGCGCCCGAGACGAAGGCCTTGCCGCCCGCGCCCGAGAGAATGAGGATGCGCACCGCCGGATCCTGGGAGAAGCGGCCGACGGCCGCCTCCACCGCTTCCCACATCTCCAGCGAGACGGCGTTGCGCTTCTCCGGCTGGTTGAAGACGATCCGGGCGATGTCGCCGTCCTGCCGGGTGATGATCTTGTCGGTCATGGTGGGTTCCTTCGTCAGATGACGCCGTCGCGCTTCAGCGCGTCGATCTCTTCCTCGCCGTAGCCGAGCTCGGCGAGGATTTCGCGCGCGTGCTGGCCGGCGAGCGGCGGTGGCGCCGCGATGCGGCTGGGGGTGCGGCTCATCAGGATCGGCTGGCCGACGAGCCGGGTGTCTCCGCGCTCCTGGCTGTGCACCGGCTGGGCGAGCTCGAGATGCTGCACCTGCGGGTCGGCGAAGACCTGCGAGACGTCGTTGATCTCGCCGGCGGGAACGCCGGCTTCGTTGAAGATCGCGATCCACTCCGCGACGGGGCGGCGCGTCGTGATCTCCTCGATCTCTGCGGTGAGCGCGTCGCGATTGTCCGACCGGGCGGGAGCGGTGGCGAAGCGCGGATCGGTGAGCCAGTCGGGCCGGCCCATGGCCTCGGCGAAGCGCGCCCAGATGCTGGCGCCGGCGACCGCGATGTTCATGTGGCCGTCGGCGGTACGGAACACGCCGGTGGGGATCGAGGTCGGGTGATTGTTGCCGGCCTGCTTCGGGACGACGCCGTCCATCAGGTAGCGTGCCGCCTGGAAGTCCAGCATGAACACCTGTGCCTGCAGGAGCGAGGTCTGGACCCATTGGCCGCGTCCCGAACGCTGCCGCTCGTGGAGCGCGACGAGGATGCCCTGCGCCGCGAGCAGCCCTGCGCAGAGATCGGCGATCGGGATGCCGACGCGCATCGGCCCGTCCCCGGGCTTGCCCGTGATCGACATGAGCCCGCCCATGCCCTGGGCGATCTGATCGAAGCCGGGGCGCTTGGCGTATGGCCCGTCCTGCCCGAAGCCCGAGATCGAGGCGTAGACCAGCCCGGCATTGGTGCTCGCCAATGTCTCGTAGGCGATCCCGAGCCGATCCTTCACGTCGGGGCGGAAATTCTCGACGACGACATCGGCCGTGTCGGCGAGCTTGCGGAAGGCGGCGAGCCCGGCCTCGGACTTCAGGTCGAGGGTCATGCCGCGCTTGTTGCGATGAAGGTTCTGGAAGTCGGGCCCGGAGCGCGGGCCGCCGAGCTCGGCGGCGTCAACCGGCGCCTCGATCTTGATCACGTCCGCGCCCCAGTCGGCGAGCTGGCGCACGCAGGTCGGGCCGGATCGCACGCGGGTCAAGTCGAGAACGCGCAGGCCGGCGAGCGCCGTGCTCGCCGCGGGGATGCTCGGCTCGGCGCGAGAAGCACCCGTTTCGCGCTGCCGCCCGGTCGTATCCACTGCCATGGTGCATCTCCGCTGGATCGAGTGCCATATGCTCGTGTAAGCCAACATCCAGCGGATGACAATACGAATGCTGAATGTTGACAACATGGAGGGGGCGTAGCTCATATGTGCTCATGGCGATGAATGTGAACACGATCGGCGCGCGACGCGCGACGTTGGCCGCGGAGGTGCGCGCCGAGCTCGAGCGCATGATCGTCGCGGGAGAGCTGGCTGCGGGAGAGAAGCTCAACGAGGCCGTGCTGGCGAACGCCATGGGCGTGAGCCGGGGCACCGTGCGTGAGGCGATCCGCTCGTTGGCGGATTCCGGGCTCATCGACCTGATCGCCAACCGCGGCGCCTTCGTCCACCAGACCACGCTCGATGAGGTGCACAACCTCTATGAGCTGCGCGGCGCGATCTTCGCCATGGCCTGCGCCGCCGCGGCGCGGCGGGTCCACGAGGGCGACGAGCGGGAACTGGTCGAGCGGCTGCGCCATAACCTCGAGACGATGGAGGGCGTGCGCGACCGCGACGACCGCGAGGCCTACTACGCGCTGAACATCGCCTTCCACGACATGCTGCTGCAGGCCGCGCGCAACCCCAAGGCCAAGACGATGTACGACAACCTCGTGCGGGAGATGCATCTCTTCCGTCGGCGCGGGCTGTCGATCGCGACGAACATCGAGCAATCGCTCGCCGAGCACGGCGCGATCTTCGCCGCCGTCGAGGCCGGGGACCCCGAGGGGGCGCAGAGGGCCGCGCAGGCGCACATCGTGGCGGGGTTCGTCCGCTACACGGGCATGATCGAGGATCACAAGTCGGTCGAGCGGGCTGGGGGAACGTAGGCGCTCCCTTGCGGCGAGCGCGAACCGAAAGGATCAATGGGGATGGGGAATCCACTCTACGACGCTCTCTTCACCCATCACGTGGGTAGTGAAGCGATATTTCTGCACCTGCCGGACGCCTCCGTCCTGAGGTATGACGCCTTTCTGAAGAGAGCGGCGCGCATCGCCAACGCGCTCGCGGCACTCGGCGTGCGACCAGGCGACAGGGTCGCGGTCCACGTCCAGAAGTCCCCGGACGCGCTCGCGCTCTACGCGGCCTGCGTGCGTGCGGGCGTGGTCTTCCTGCCGCTCAACACCGCCTATACGCCCTCCGAGCTCGCCTACTTCGTCGCCGACAGCGAGGCGACGCTGCTCGTCTGCGACCCCGCGGAGGAAAAGGCGCTGCGGTCGATCGCGGCCGAGGCCGGCTGCGCCCTGCGCACCCTCGGCGTGGCGGGCGACGGCACGCTCGCCGACCTCGCGGCGGCGCAGGAGGCGCGCTTCGATACCGTCTCGCGCGCGGAGGACGATCTTGCCGCGCTCGTCTACACCTCGGGCACGACGGGGCGGTCCAAGGGCGCGATGCTGACGCATCGCAACCTTCTCTCGAACGCCGAGATCCTGGTCGACACTTGGCGGTTCGGCGCCGACGACGTGCTGCTGCACGCGCTTCCGATCTTCCACAGCCACGGCTTGTTCGTCGCGACGAACGTGACGCTGCTCGCCGGCGGATCGATGATCTTCCTGCCCAAGTTCGAGATCGAGCCGGTCCTCGAGGGCCTGCCGCGGGCGACCGCCATGATGGGCGTGCCGACCTTCTATACGCGCCTGCTCGACGATCCCCGCTTCACGCGCGATCTCGTCGGCCACATGCGGCTGTTCATCTCGGGATCCGCGCCTCTTCTCGCCGAGACGCACGAGCAGTTCGCGGCGCGAACGGGGCATCGTATCCTCGAGCGCTACGGGATGACGGAAACCAGCATGAACACCTCGAACCCGTACGAGGGGGAGAGGCGCGCCGGAACCGTGGGCTTCCCCCTGCCCGGGATCGAGATTCGCGTCCGTCACGCCGAGACCGGCGCGCTGCTGCCGGCCGGCGAGATCGGGGTCCTGGAGGTGCGCGGACCCAACGTGTTCAAGGGGTATTGGCGCATGCCGGACAAGACCAAGGAGGAGATGCGCGAAGACGGCTTCTTCGTCACCGGCGATCTCGGCATGATCGACGCACGCGGCTACGTACACATCGTCGGGCGTGGGAAGGACCTGATCATCTCCGGCGGCTACAACATCTATCCCAAGGAGATCGAGCTCTTCCTCGACGCGCAGCCGGGCGTCTGCGAGAGCGCCGTCATAGGCGCGCCGCATCCCGACTTCGGGGAGAGCGTCGTCGCCGTCCTGGTGCCTGAACCCGGCGAGGCGCTCGCGCTCCCGGCGATCGAAGCCGCGGCCAAGTGCCACCTCGCCGGCTTCAAGCGGCCACGGCACTACGTGCTGGTCGATGCGCTGCCGCGCAATACGATGGGTAAGGTGCAGAAGGCCGTCCTGCGCGAGCGGCACGCGGCCGTATTCCAAATGCACCCGCCCGGGTCGAGCGCGGCCTCATGAGCCGGCATCGTCGGGCTCGACCGACTTGGTGCGCGACCGACGCTCGGCGAGACGCTTGCCCAGCACGAACAACGGCTCGCTCAGAAGCACGATGAGGACGATACGCACCACGTGAAAGGCCGTGACGAGCGGGACGTCGAGCGAAAGGACCTTCGCGGTGATGCTCATCTCGGCGACGCCGCCCGGCGCCGCGGCGAGGATCAGGCTCGGGACCGCGATCCCCGTCGCCGCCGCGATCAACCATGCGAGCACGGCCGCGAAGGCGATGAGCGTCAGCGTGCCGAGCGTGGCGAAGAGCGCAAACGCGCGCAGGCGAACGACGACGCTGCGCGTGAAGCGGCTCCCGAGCGCGCAGCCGATCAGGACCTGAGCGAGGTTCACGATCCAGATCCGAGGCCGCCTGGAACACGCCTTGCGCTCCGCGTCGAGCAGCGACAAGCATCGACCATACCCTCGTTCTGTCAACTTTCGGCAAACCTCGGGACGTGCGAACCGTGCTGAAAGCCCGTCCCTACACCTGCGGTCTGCCGCTTCGGAGGCGGATCGACGGCGCTCCGCTTCTTGCTGGGCGCGTTTGCCCATTCTTGTGGGGATGATTATCGAACATGATCATGGCGGTCCGGCTGCCCGGCCAGATGCTCTGCGACGTGATGGAGGTTCCTATGATGCTCGGCAGCCCGGCGAAGAAGTCCCCCGTCCGCACCCTCGTCTTCGCGCCTCTGATCGACGCGTCCTACAGCTTTCTGGCAGACGGGTGCGCGGCGATGGACATGCGCGACCGACTCGACGACTTCGACGCGGAGGTCATCCCGTTGGCCGAGCGCCGGGCGGTCGCAGCCGTGGTGACCAGCGGCATCCTCGGCTTCACGGCCGCGCAGATGGATCTCCTTCCGAATCTGAAGCTGATCGCCTGCTTCGGCGTCGGCTATGAAAACGTCGATCTGACCGCCGCCGCCGAGCGCGGTGTCGCCGTTACCAACGCCCCGTCGACGAATGGCGAAACCGTAGCCGACCATGCCATCATGCTCATGCTCGCGGCGGCCCGCGGGCTGCCGGAGGTGATGGGCGCAGCGCGAGAAGGACGCTGGAACGAGGCGCGCAGACGCTACCGTCCGACCCTCAATGGCGCTCGCGTGGGCATCCTAGGTCTCGGCGCGATTGGCCGGGCCATCGCGACGCGGGCCGCCGCCTTCAACGCTGCTGGTATCAACTACACCGCCCGCAGTGAGAAATCTGACGTTCCCTATCGCTATATCCCCGACGTTCTCACCCTCGCGCGAGAAAGCGAGTTCCTGGTCGTGGCGATCCCGGGCGGTCAGCACACCCGGCATCTTATCGGAAGTGAGGCGCTGGACGCGCTCGGGCCGAACGGAATTCTCGTCAACATAGGGCGCGGATCGGTGGTCGATTCCAAGGCACTGGCCGAGGCGCTGAAGGCGGGTCGCATCTATGCGGCCGGGGTCGACGTGCTCGAGGAGGAGCCGGACATGCCGGTGGCGCTTCTCGACGCCCCCAATCTCATCATCACGCCGCACATGGCCGGCCGTTCGCCCATCGGCCTCCGCCGCCAATGCGAGCGGGCTTTGGACAACGTGGACCGGCTGCTGCGCGGTGAAGACTTCGTCTGCCGCGTCGTCTGAGGTCTTCCTCGGCTTCGAGCGAGACCCGTCGGACATGGCACGCCGCCGCCGATCCACCTTTTAGAATCCGCTTCGAGCGAATGCCGGAAAGTCTCGACCGCCGGCTGCGCTCCGGCGTCAGCCGCCCGTCCCGAGGAGGGCGAGCCCCGTGGCGAGAGCGAGGGCGGCCAGGACGATCCCGCTCGCGGACCACGCGACGAGCGGCCGTTCCAGCCCAGCGAGCCGCGCCTGCGCCCGGTCGAGGAGGCGCCGGCCTTCGCGGCGCAGGCCGTGGCTGCGCACCTGCGAGCGCTGGCGGACCTGCGCCACGATCGCGGCCGCCGCGCGCTCGAGCGGCTGCGCGAGGTCCCCCTCCGGGATCGTCGGGCCGCGCAGGCGGGCGCGCAGCCGCGGACGGATCGCCAGGAGCGCGATCGCGGCGGCGAGGAAGACGGGCCAGGCGCCGGCCCACAGGTTCTCGGGCTTCAAGGCGTAGCCGAGCGAGCGCCCGGCGAAGGGCGCGAAGCCGACCCAGGGCAAGGCGAGCGCGGCGAGCGCCAGCGCGGCGAAGGGGCAGAAGCGCAGGGTGCGCGCCGCCGGTCCCGCGGCCTCGTGCGGCGGCTGCGCCGCGAGGGTGCGCCAGGCGTGCAGCAGGAGGAGCGCCGTCGTGGTGGCCGAGACCGTGACGAGGAATGCGACCAGCCCCGACAGCGGCGCCTTGAGCGCGATCTTGGCGAGCGCGCCGCCGAGCGCCGGCAGGCCCGCGACCGAGAGCGCGACGAGCGCCACGAGCCCGAGCGTCGCGCGCCGGAGCGCGCCGGTGGTCGCGGCGACCACGCCGACCGAGAGGAACAGCGCGCCCTTGGCGAGCCCGTGATGCGCCGCATAGAGCGCCGCGTTCCCCAAGGCCGGCGCGCCGGCGGCCGCCGAGGCGGCGAGGGCGCCCAGCAGCAGGCTCATCTGGCTCACGGTCGAGTAGGCGAGGATCGCCTTGGGGTTCGTCTGCGCGAGCCCGGCGACGACGGCGAGGAAGGCGCCCGCGAACCCCAGCGCGACGAGGAGGCCCCAGAGCGCGGGCGCGAGCGCCTCGAGCGGGACGAGCAGCATCACGCCGAAGACGCCCGCCTTGACGATGGCGCCCGAGAGCACGGCGGAGGCTGGCGTCGGCGCGGCCGGGTGCGCCAGCGGGAGCCAGACGTGGAGCGGCACGAGGCCGGCCTTGATCCCGAAGCCGACGAGGAGGCCCGCGCTCGCGACATCGCCGTATGGCATGGTCGCGAGAGCCGCGCGCACCGCGGCGACGTCGAGGCTGCCCGCGCCGGCGGCACCGATGGTCAGGCCGGCGAGGATCGCCGCCTCGCCGAGCACCGCGAGTGCCAGGTAGAGACGCCCCGCGCGCAGCGCCCGCGCGTCGCCTTCGTGCACGACGAGGATGTAGGCCGCGAGCGAGACCGCGGCGAAGCAGACATAGAAGGTGGCGACGTCGCGGGCGAGGAAGACGCCGAGATTGCCGGCGAGCGTCAGGCACCAGAAGCCGGTGAAGGTCGCGGCCTTGTGCGTGCCGCGCATGTAGCCCAGCGCGAAGACGCCCGCGAGCGTCCAGAGCGCCGCGACGACGCCGAGCAGCAGCGCCGAGGACGGGTCGAGCCCGAGGACGACGCCCAGCAGGAGATCGGGCACGCGGGTCTCGATCCCGTGCGGGGCGAGGAACGCCGCGAGGAGTGCGGGCAGCGGCGCCAGCGGCAGGAGGACGAGCGCGCGCGGGCGCATCGCCGGCAGGGACGCGAGCGCGCCGAGCAGGAGCGGCCAGGCGACCGCGACGAAGGGGAGGAGCGGGCCTTCGATCATGGCGTGTAGGCCCTCTCGACGATGAGCGTCGTCCAGGCGAGCGGCGAGATCGGCGAGGCGGCCAGGAAGCCGACCGCGAGCGCGGCGAGCGCCGTGGCGACCGGGGGCGCGATCAGGCCGAGCGGGCGCTCCAGCGGCCGGGCGTCCGGCCCCCGTGCCGGCAGCGTCTCCGGCGCGGGCAGGAACCACATGCGGTAGAGGAGCGGCAGGAAGTAGGAGGCGTTGAGCAGCGAGGAGGCGACGAGCACGCCGATCACCCAGGGCTGCCCCGCCTGCAGCCCGCCGATGCCGAGGTACCATTTGGAGACGAAGCCCGCGATCGGCGGCACGCCGATCATGCCGAGCGCACCGATGGAGAAGGCGCTCGCCGTCCAGGGCATCCGCGGGCCGATGCCGGCGAGCTCGTCGATCCTGTGGGCATGCGCTCGCTCGGCGAAGGCACCGGCGCAGAAGAACAGGGTGATCTTCATCAGCCCCTGGTGGACGAGGTGGACGAGCCCGCCGATCGTGGCGAGAGGCCCGGCCAGCGCCACGCCGAGGATGATGTAGGAGACCTGGCTCACCGTCGAGAAGGCGAGGCGGCGCTTGATGTCGACCTGCTGCAGCGCCCGGGCCGAGCCGTAGACGATGGTGAAGGCGGCGATGAGCGCGAGCGGCGTGCCGAGCCCCAGCGCCTCCACCCGCGCGATGCCGTAGACGTCGTGGACGACGCGCACGATCCCGAAGGCGCCCGCCTTCACCACGGCGACGGCGTGGAGGAGCGCCGAGACGGGCGCCGGCGCGGCCATCGCCGCCGGCAGCCAGCCGTGCAGCGGCACGAGAGCCGCCTTCACGCCGATGCCGAAGACGAAGCGGGCGAAGACGAGGCGCAGCGTCGTCTCGTCCACGGCGTCGAGGCCCGCCGGCTCGGCGAAGGCGACCGGGCCGACCGCGCCCCCCAGCCGGACGA
>JBNPEA010000040.1:0-38824 GCA_051117315.1 Salinarimonas sp.
GGTTCGGTCCCTGGTGGCGTTCGAAGGGCATTGAGGGGAGACGAGACACGGGGACCCATCCGCGTCTTGTTTTTCGAACAAAGATAGAACATGATCAAGTGAGAAGACCGGTGCGAAAGCGCCGTGGACGGAGCCTCCGGCGAGGCGCATCGGGCCTTGCGCAGGCGCGCTTCGACAGCGCAGAAAGACCGACGAGCGAAGGATAGCGGAGGCGATCATGGCCGGCGTGAACAAGGTGATCCTGGTTGGCAACCTGGGCAAGGACCCGGAGGTGCGGCGCACCGCCAACGGCGACCCGATCGTCAACCTGCGGCTGGCGACGTCGGAGAGCTGGCGCGACAAGGCGACGGGCGAGCGGCGTGAGAAGACCGAGTGGCACTCGGTGGTCATCTTCAACGAGCCGCTGGGCAAGATCGCCGAGCAGTACCTGAAGAAGGGCTCGACGGTGTACATCGAGGGCCAGCTCCAGACCCGCAAGTGGACCGACCGCGAGGGCGTCGAGAAGTACACGACCGAGGTCGTGCTGCAGCGCTTTCGCGGCGAGCTGACGCTGCTGGGCGGCCGCGGCGGCGGCGCTGGCGGTAGCGGTGGCGGCGACTACGAAGGCGGCGACGATTTCGGCCGCTCCTCGCCGATGGAGCGCCGCCCGGCGAGCCCGGGCGGCGGCGGCGGCGCGGGTGGCGGCACGGGCGGCGGTGCCGGCGGCGGCGGCTCGTCGCGCTACGACGACCTGGACGACGACATCCCGTTCTGAGGAGGGGCGAGCCCGCTGGCGATTGATCCACGTCAACCCGCTCGGCGTCGCATGCTCTAGTCTTCCGATCGGGGGCGTCTGCGAACCTGGTGACGCCATGCCGATCGGGGTCCTCCGCCGAGAGCGCGTCGCGGGACGCGCGCGCCGTCTGCTGCACCTGGCGGCACTCGCGCCGATCCTGGCCGGCACGGCGACCGCGCAGCAGGCGGGCGTGCTTCGCCCGTCGATCGTCGAGCCGGTGCACGAGGGCGCCGGCGCCGTCTACGTCGAGAGCATCCAGCGCGGGAGCGAGGTGACGCTCGTCGCCTACGATGCGGACGGCGAGCCGTCCCGGCTCGACGTCGTCGCGAACGCGGCCGGACCCGTGCGGCTGTCGGTTTCCTGGGATGATCCCGTCGACGCGCTGCGTGCCGGCCGCGACATCGCGGCCTGCGCGTCGCGCAGCGGGGAACCGGCGGTCTGCTCGGAGCGGGTGGAGGTCCGGCCGCGCCCGACGCGGATGATGGCGGCGCCCGTCTACGAAGCGAGCACGGTCTTCTACATGGGGGCCGGCTGTGTCGGGGCGCTCGCGTCCGGGCTCCTCCCCGGGGCGGAGATCGCGCTGGTCGATCCGACCGCATCGGATCCGCTTCTCGCGATCGCCGAGGTCGATCCGTTCCGCCCCACGGCGCTCGCCATCCCCGACCCGTTCTGGCCGCGCAGCACGCACGCCCTGCGGCTCGAGGCGCGCCTCGGTGGGCAGCCGTTCACGACGCAGGGGCGGCTGCCGCCGCTCACGCGCGTCGATACGCCGGCCGGCTGCGAGCGCCGGCTCGAGCCGCCCACCTTTCCCGCGTCGGTTCCTGCGTGCCGCCCGGTCGTCGCGCTGGAGGGGCTGATCCCCGGCGCGCGCTACCGGATCGCACGCGAGGGCGACGCCGTGCTGTTCGGCCCGCGGTGCGCGACGACCCCGGCCGCCGGGTCGCGCCTCGGCGGTCTCCCCCTGCCGGGCGACGCGCTGCGGGCGGACCAGGAGATGCCGGGCGCGAGCCTCGCTTCGTGCGGACAAGTCCGCGTCGACGTCGCGCCGGCCGGGCTCCCCCCGGTCGTCATCGAGCCGGTTTCCGCGGGCGACACGACGCTGTCGCTGCTTGATGCGATCGAGGGCGCGATCCTGTCGGTCGAGGTCGTCGATGCGACGGGCGCCGTGGTGCGTGCTTACGCGGACATCCCGGTCGCCGCACGAACGCTCGCCCCGTTGCGGCTCTCCGTCGCCGCAGCCGAGGCGTTCGCCCCCGGCCAGACGATCCGCGTGATCGCCCGGATCGTGCCGGGGGCGAGCGGGCCGGCAGCCTGTGCGCAGGAGAGCGTGGCGGAGGTGCCGGTCGGCCCGGCGCCGACCTCGTTGCGCGCGCCGCAGATCGTGGAGCCGGTCCATGCCTGCATGGGGTCCGTCGTCGTGCGCGCGCGGCTCGACCGTGCCTCGGCGACCGTGCTCGGCAGCGGCCCCATCCTGAGCGCAGCGGGCGAGAGAAATCTCGAGATCGGGCGCGCGGCGGCCGACCGCATTCCGCTCCATTATGCGCTCGAGGCCGGCTGGTCGCTGGTCGCGCGCCAGTCCGTCGGCGGCATCGAGAGCGGCGCGAGCGCGGCCGTCACGGTGGCGCCGGCACCCGACCTCCGGCACCTCGTCCTCGACATCCGCGGCGCGGGGATGCGCGACCTGCGCCACGGCGACGCCTATGTCCTCGACGCCTGCCGGGCGGACGTCCACGTCCTCAACGGCCCCGTCGGTGCGCAGGTGGACGTCGTCCGCACCGAGCGGGAAACGCCGGGTGGCGCGATGGCCTCGGCTCACCGCCTGCTGGCGCAGGGTGTCCTGCACGGCGCGAGCGACGCCGTGATCTCGCTTCCCGCGGCCTCGCTCCTTCCGGGAGACCGCGTGGTGGCCCGGCCGAGCCTGTGCGGACGCACCAGCGAAGTGCCGACGCCCTCGAACGTGCTCCGTGCCGTCCATGCGTTGACCATCGACGACCCGCGGCTCGCGACGGTGGAGGTCCCCGACGCCGGCGGACGTCTGCTCACGATCGACATCGATCTCGGATGCCCGGCGCGGCGCCCGCTCGCCGTGACGCTCGCGAGCGACGCGCCGGGCGTCGTCGAGATCGTCGACCCGGCGTCCGGTTCCCTGACGATCGCGCAGGACGCGACGTCGGCGCGCATCGTCGTGCGTGCGAAGGCCAGGGGCCGCGCGATCCTGTCCGCCTGGGGGCCGCACGTCGTCGCCCGCCCGGCCGCGGCGGGGCTCGGCGCCTCCGGGCTGGCGCAGGTGCGGGTCTTCGCCTGGAGCGCGCCGCTGACCGTGCCGGTCGTGCTGCACCCGAGCCCGCCGCCACCCGGCGACGTGATCCCCGACGTGCCCTATGGGGGACAGCCGTTCGAAGGCGCGCCGGCAGCCGCGTCCATCGTGACGGGGCGCGGAACCCGTGTCCTCAGCATCACCAACACGAGCGGCGGGCAATGCTCGCTGCGCCTGCTCGAGGCGCTCGGTCCCCCCGAGAACCCGTGCGTGGCGCCCGTGCCCATCGCCGCCTACGTGCGGCCGGAGGGCGCGCGACTCGGCGGCATCCCGACTTCCGTCGACCTGACGACGCGCCCGGGCGCGCCGCTGCGGGTCGACCGGACCTGGTACGCGTGCAGCGTCGGCGATCCATGCGACGAGGACGACGTCGGCCTGCGTCTGGAGTACGAGGCGCTCGTCGACTGACGCGGGTGCGTCACGCCCGCTCGAGCGCCATCGCCACGCCCTGGCCGACGCCCACGCACATGGTCGCCAGCGCCAGCCGCCCGTCGCGGGCGTGCATCGCGCGGGCGGCGGTGCCGACGAGGCGGGCGCCGGACATGCCGAGCGGATGGCCGAGCGCGATGGCGCCGCCGTGCGGGTTGACGTGGGCGGCGTCGTCCGGAACGCCGAGCTCACGGAGGGCCGCGAGCACCTGCGCGGCGAAGGCCTCGTTGAGCTCCAGCACGTCGAACTCGGCCACCGAGAGGCCGAGCCGCGCGCACAGCTTGCGGGTGGCGGGCACCGGGCCCACGCCCATCACTCGCGGCGCCACGCCCGCCGACGCCATCCCGAGCACCCGGGCGATCGGCGTGAGCCCGAGCGCCTCGGCGCGCTCGCGGGTGGCGAGCACGAGCGCGGCGGCGCCGTCGTTGACGCCCGAGGCGTTGCCCGCGGTGACCGTCCCGTCCGCGCGGAACGGCGTCTTCAGCGCGGCGAGCGCGTCCGCCGTCGTCTCCGGGCGGGGATGCTCGTCGCGGTCCACCACCTCGACGGCGCCCTTGCGGCCGGGGATCTCGACGGGGACGATCTCGCCGGCGTGGAAGCCCGCCTGCGCGGCGGCCCCGTAGCGCTGCTGCGAGCGCAGCGCGAACGCGTCCTGGTCGGCACGGGAGACGCCGCACTCGGCGGCGACGTTCTCGCCGGTCTCGGGCATCGAGTCGATGCCGTACTGCGCCTTCATCACCGGGTTGACGAAGCGCCAGCCGATCGTCGTGTCGTGGATCTCGGCGGAGCGCTGGAACGCGCTCTCGGCCTTGCCCATGACGAGCGGCGCGCGGGTCATCGACTCGACGCCGCCGGCGATGGCGCAGTCGATCTCGCCGGCGCGGATGGCGCGGGCGGCGGCGCCCACCGCGTCCATGCCCGACGCGCACAGCCGGTTGAGGGTGAGGCCCGGCACCGTCTCCGGCAGGCCGGCGAGGAGCAGCGCCATGCGTGCGACGTTGCGGTTGTCCTCGCCCGCCTGGTTGGCGCAGCCGAGATGGACCTCGTCGAGCGCGTCGGCGAGGGCGGGCGTGCGCGCGACGAGGGCGCGGATCGGCACCGCCGCGAGATCGTCCGCGCGCACGCGCGCCAGCGCGCCGCCGTAGCGGCCGATCGGCGTGCGCACGTAGTCGCAGATGTAGACGTCGCGCATGGCTCTTCCTCCCGCCCTCCCGGCTCGCCGGGGACCCGTGTGTCGCGCCGGCGGGGCGCGCGGTCAAGGGAGCGGTGCGCCAGGCCGGATGGGTCACGGCGCGCCGAGGGGCAGCGAGGGACGCTCAATCCGCCGGGGGCTTGCCGCGCAGGCTCTTGGTGCGGGCGTGCTTCGCCTTGGTGTCGAGCCGCCGGCGCTTCGAGCCCAGTGTCGGGCGCGTCGGGCGGCGCGGCGGGGGGCGGTAGGCGGCGCGGCGGATGAGGTCGACGAGCCGCGCGATCGCGTCGGCGCGGTTGCGCTCCTGGTCGCGGTAGACCTGGGCGGTGATGACGATCACGCCGTCCTTCGTCATCCGCGAGCCGGCGATCGCCGGCAGCCGCGCCTTCACCGGATCGGGCAGGGAGGGGGAGCCGAGGGCGTCGAAGCGCAGCTGCACCGCGCTGGAGACCTTGTTGACGTTCTGCCCGCCGGGGCCGGAGGCGCGGATCGGCACCATCTCGATCTCGCCCTCGTCCAGGGCGATCGTCGGCGTGACCTCGATCATTTGAAACTCGCGACGGGCGTTCCGATATAGGAGCGAGACGAGAGGGAGATGTGAGCGCATGATCCGTTTCATCAAGTACGACGGCCGTCAACCGCGGCTGGTCACGATCCCGCGGTGGGCCATCGGGCTGGGGCTGGTCGCCGCGTTCATCGTCGGCCTGCTCGTGCTCACGCTCGCCTTCGGCATCGCGCTCGTCGCCGTGCCGGTGCTGCTGGTGGCGGGCGGCGTCGCCGCCTGGATCGGGCGCGGCAAGTCGCTCGCTGGCAAGCGGGACGTCGCACCGCACGGCGCCGATGCGCAGGACCCGCTGCGCCCGCGCCGGCCCGGGGAGCGCGACATCATCGATGTCGAGTATCGGGTGGTCGATCGCGACGAGCCGCGCTGAGGCTCGCATGGGCGAGGCCTTCGTGCGCCGCGACGACGACGGCTTCGACGTCGACGCCGCGATGATCGGGGACGGGCTGGGGCTCGAGCCCGCCCGCGTCGTCGCGCTCCTGCGCGAGGGCGCGATCACCAGCCGCGTCGAGCGCGGAGAGGGCGAGGATGCGGGCCGCTGGCGGCTGAGCTTCTTCCACGAGAGCGCGCGCTTCCGCATCATCGTCGACGAGGCGGGGCGGGTGCTGACGCGCTCGCGCGTCTCCTTCGGCGACGCGCCGCTGCCGCCGGCCATGCGCCGGCCGGGCTAGGCGTCGCGCGAGGGGGCGGGCCGCGGTGCAGAGCCGCCGCGTTGACCACCCCTTAACCGTTCCCGTTCATCTTCCGGAAAGCATGTCGCGCCGTGTCGCGGCCGTTCCGGAGCCCTCGCACCCGTGCCCCGCCGCGCCCTTCGTCTCCCTCGCCTCCGAACCGCGCTCGCGCTCGCCGCCGGCCTCGCCGCCGTGGGCGTCGTCGCGACGAGCGACGGTGCGCGGGCGCAGGCGTCCATACAGGTGCCCGCGGTGGAGGAGCCCGACGCGGCGGACGACGATCTCGGCCTGCGCCCCGCCGCCCGCGATCCGCTCGTCTTCGCGCCGGTGCGCGCCGAGGTGCGCGTCCCCGTCACCCGCCTCGCGCCGAGCCCGCCCGCGCCGGCGGCCGCCCCGCGCGGGACGCCCGAGGCCGACCCGTGGGCGCCGCTCGGCATCCGCGCCGGCGCGCTGACGCTGCGGCCCGCGCTCACGCAGTCGCTGGGCTGGGACTCCAATCCCGATCGGGTGGAGACCGGTGCGAAGGGCCGCGCGCTGTCGCGCACCGAGGGCGTGGTCACGCTCGAGAGCGACTGGTCCCGCCACGCCCTAACCGGCTCCGTGCAGGGCGTCTACGACACCTATCGCGGCGGCGACCCCGAGCCGCGGCTCTCGGGCGCGGCGGACGTGGGGCTTCGCCTCGACATCCTGCGCGACACCGCGCTGACGCTCGGCGCGAGCGCCGCGACCGCCACCGAGCGGATCGGCTCGCCGGAGCTCCCCGGCGACCTCGCCGAGGGCCCGCGGACCTCCACGCTCGCCGCGCGCGCCGCGCTCGACACCCGTTTCAACCGGCTCGCGCTCGGCCTGCGCGGCGGCATCGCACGCACCCTCAACGACGATGCGACGCGCCGCGACGGCACCCGGCTCGACCGCTCCGGCGACGACGTCACCGAGACGAGCGCCGCGCTGCGGCTGGGTTTCGAGGTCTCGCCGCGCCTCGTGCCCTTCGTCGAGGCCGAGATCGACCGGCGGCGCTACGACGAGGCCGGGAGCGCGCGGGATTCGACCGGGCGCACCGGGCGCGTCGGCGCCGAGATCGGGCTCACGCGCCTCCTCGTCGGCGAGGTCTCCGCCGGCGGGCAGGTCCGCGCCTACGACGATGCGACCGGCCGCGAGGTGGACGGGACCGTGGCCGAGGCCCGGCTCGTGTGGACGCCGACGCCGCTCACCACCGTCACGCTCGCCGGCGAGAGCCGCATCGCCGAGACCAACGTCGCCGGCGCCCGCGCCGCCGAGGCCCGGCGCGCCAGCCTCGCCGTCTCCCACGCCGCGCGCCGCAACCTCATCCTGGACGCCGCGCTGAGCGTCGCGCGTACGGATTATGTCGGCAGCCCGCTCGCCGAGGAACTGGTCACCGCCAGCGCCGGGGCCGAATGGCGGCTGAACCGCTCGCTCGCCCTGACCGGCCGCTACACCCACGAGCGGCTCGAGTCGACCGCGCCCGGCGGCGACCACGTGGCGGACATCGCGCTGATCGGGCTGCGCCTGACCCGCTGAGGGTTGCCAAGCCGGCGTCGCGCGGGCGAAGCTCGCCGCCTCACGGGGAGGCGAGCGACGCCATGCAGCTCTCGACCAGATGAAGCTCTCGAAGCGATGAAGCTCCTGCCGCATCTGCTCACGCGCTTCGTGCGCAACGGCCGCCTGACGGTGATCGACCACGACGGGTCGCGCCATGCCTTCGGCTCGGGGGAGGGCGGGCCGGACGTGACGATCCGCTTCACGGATGCGCGGGTCGAGCGCGAGATCTTCCTCAATCCCGAGCTTCGCGCCGCCGAGGCCTACATGGACGGGCGGCTCGTCTTCGAGGCGGGCTCGGGGGTCTTCGACCTCCTCTACCTGTTCTCGGTGAACCGCTCGGGGCTCGCCAGCCACCCGCTGCAGCAGGCGCTGCGGCGCTCCTGGAAGGCGCTGCGCGGCGTGCATCAGGCCAATCCGCTGGGGCGCGCGGCGAAGAACGCCAGCTCCCACTACGACCATCCCGCCTCGTTCTATCGGCTCTGGCTCGACGAGCGGATGGCCTATTCCTGCGCCTATTTCGAGCATCCCGACCAGAGCCTCGAGGATGCGCAGCTCGCGAAGTTCCGCCACATCGCGGCCAAGCTGAAGCTCGAGCCCGGCATGCGGGTGGCCGAGATCGGCTCGGGCTGGGGCGGGCTCGCGATCTACCTGGCGCAGGTCTGCGGTGCGCGGGTGACGGCGATCAACGTCAGCCCCGAGCAGCTCGCCGCCTCGCGCGAGCGCGCCCAGGCCGCGGGCGCCGCCGACCGCATCGCCTTCGTCGAGCAGGACTATCGCGAGCTGTCCGGCCGCTTCGACCGAGTGGTGTCGGTGGGCATGATGGAGCACGTGGGCGTCGCGCATTTCGACGAGTACTTCACATCCGTCGGCCGCCTGCTCGAGCCCGGCGGCTTCGCGCTGATCCACGCCATCGGCCGGATGTCCCCGCCGGGATCGACCGCGCCCTTCATCCGCAAGCACATCTTCCCGGGCGGCTACGTGCCCGCGCTCTCCGAGGTGTTCGCCGCGACGGAGCGCACGCGGCTGTGGGTGGCCGATTGCGAGATCCTGCGGCTGCACTACTATTGGACCATCAAGGCCTGGCGCGAGCGCTTCGAGGTGCGCCGCGCCGAGGTGGTGGCGCAGATGGGCGAGCGTTTCGCCCGCATGTGGGAGTTCTATCTCGCCGCCGTCGAGCTCGGCTTCCTGCACGGCTCGAACATGGTCTTCCAGCTCCTCGTCGCCCACACCCGCGACGCGGTCCCCGTGCGGCGGGACTACATGCTGGAGGAGGAGCGGCGGCTCGCGGCGCGCGAGGGAGAGACCGGCGCCTGACCGCCCCGCCATCCGTCGACCACCCGCGCTTGTCGCCATCCGGCACGAAGGCGGCGTTGCAGCGACAGCCGCGAGGGTGCGGCCGTGCGAGGCCGCGGGCAGCACGAACCGATCCCCGGACCGAGAAAGGACGATCGATGTTCCAGGTGTTCTCGGGGGTCTGGGCCCTGCTGCTCGGCATCGTTCTGATCATGCTGGGCAACGGCATGCATTTCACGCTGATCGGCCTGCGCGGCGGGATCGAGGCGTTCACGGCCGCCGAGCTCGCCATCGTCACCTCCGGCTACTTCGTGGGCTTCCTGTCGGGCGCGCGCTATACGCCGGTGCTGATCCGGCGGGTGGGGCACGTGCGGGTGTTCGCGGCGCTGGGCAGCTTCATGTCGGCGGGGCTGATCTCGTTCCCGCTTCTGGCCGAGCCCTGGGCCTGGACGCTGCTGCGGATCCTCATCGGCTTCTGCATGTCGGGCATCTACGTCTCCGCCGAGAGCTGGCTCAACAACGCCGCCACCAACGAGACGCGCGGCAAGATGCTGTCGGCCTACATGATCGCGCAGACGCTCGGCATCATCGGGGCGCAGGGGCTGCTGACGCTGGGTGACGCCGGGACCTCCGTGCTGTTCATCGGCGCCTCGATCCTGGTCTCGATCTCGTTCGCGCCGATCCTCCTGTCCGTCGCGCCCGCGCCCGTGGTCGAGGTCGCGCGGCCGATGCCGCTGCGCGCGCTCTTCTCGGGCTCGCCGCTCGGTACGGTAGGCATCTTCCTCCTGGGCACGGTCTACGCGACGCAGTCGGGCATGGGGGCGGTGTTCGGCACGCAGATCGGGCTCGGCGCCTCGCAGATCGCGCTGTTCGTCGCGATGCTGTTCGCCGGCGCGCTGGTGCTGCAATACCCGATCGGCTGGCTCTCGGATCAGATCGACCGGCGCAAGCTGATCTTCGGCGCGGCGGTGCTCGGCGCGGGCTCCTGCGCGCTGGGCTTCGTCAGCGGCGGCGATCCGTGGTTCCTGATGGGCGCCGCCTTCCTGGCGGGCGGGGTGACGACGCCGCTCTACGCGCTGCTTCTGGCCTACACGAACGACTTCCTCTCCGCCGACGAGATGCCGGCGGCCTCCGGAGGGCTGGTGTTCACCTTCGGGATGGGCGCCATCGTCGGCCCGCTCGCCACCGGCTGGGCCATGCAGGGGCTCGGCCCCTTCGCGTTCTGGCTCGTGCTCGGCGCCACCTTCGGCCTGCTCGCGCTCTATGCGCTCTGGCGCATGACCCAGCGCGCCGTCGTCCCGGTGGAGGCGACGGCGAGCTATCTCGGCGTGGTCCCGACGGCCTCGCCGGTGGCGGTGGAGGCGGCGGGCGCCTGGTCGGCTGAGCAGCAGGAGGAGCAGCAGGCGGAGGCCGAGCGGGAGGCGGCGGAGGCGGACGCGGCGGAGCCGGGCGGCCGGTCCTGAGGCCGTTCCGCCGCGGCGCGCGTCACGTCGCGGGGCCGGCGAGGTGGTCCCGCGCGTGGCGGTCGCGCAGGAACAGCGCCGTGAGCGCCGGCAGCGCCGCCGCGCCGAGGAACATCGCCTCGGCCCCCCACGTGTCGGACACGAGCCCCGCGGCGGCCGGTCCCAGCACGTTCCCCGTCGCCGTGGCGAGGAGCGCCGCGGTGAAGGCCAGGGACGGCAGGGCGGGGAACAGTCGTTCCGACCAGAAGGCCAGGACGGCGCTCGTCATCATCACGTGCACGCCCTGCAGGCCGGCCGCGAGGGTCAGGCCCGCCCAGCTGCCCGGCGCGATCGCGACGAGGGCGACCGAGAACGCGCCGGCGAGCATGAGGAGGCGCAGCAGCCTCGGCAGGCCGATCGTCGCCTCCGCACGCCCGGTGGCGAGGCCGGCGAGGCCTGCGAGTCCGTAGCAGATGTAGACGAGGGCCGGCGTGGCGTCCGTGGGGACGCCCGCCACGCCTCCCGCCGAGGCCATGTGGTCGGCGGCGAAGGCGATGAAGATCGCCGAGGTGGTCCCGAAGGCGAAGCCGATGACGAAGAGCGGGATCGCCCCGGCCCGTGCGACGGCGCGCCACCCCTCGGGCGGGCCGCCGCCGGGCTCCTTCTCCACGCGGCGCAGGGCCGCCAGGTTGGCGAACAGGACCAGCGTGCTCGCCCCGGCGAACAGCGCCCAGCAGACGCGCCAGGACAGCCCCCACAGCGCCGTCGCGAGCGCGGCGAGGCCCGCGAGCGCGATGCCGACGCCGGTGCCGGTGCTGATGGTCGACAGCGCCGTCGGCCGCTTGGCGTCGCGCACCATCCGGTGAACGGCGTTGTTGAACGGTGTCCAGGCGAGGCCGGCGCTCGACGTGGCGAGGAACACGCCGGCCGCCAGGACGGCGGTGCCCGGCGCGAGCGCGACGATCCCCATGCCGAGGGCGGCGGCGGCCAGCCCGCACAGGACCGGCGCGCGCGGGCCCCTGCGGGCGAGGAGCGGCTGGGCGACCAGAAGGCCGACGAAGTAGCCGAAAAAGCCGAGGCTCGAGACGAAGCCGACCGCCGAGGTCGACATCGCGAACGCGTCCCTGAACGCGGGCACGAACAGGCCGAACCCCGTCCGGGCCGGCCCGAAGGCGATGGCGGTCGCGGCGAACCCGGCCGCGGACAGGCTCCAGAAGCGGGTGATGGGACCGCCCTCCGTTCGTGCGACAACACGGGCGGCGGAGGGCCCGTTCCGGGCTGCGACGATGGGGGCGGGCGGTGGCGGGCGGCCCATGTGCTCCAACAGGACCCCTGCCGCGACCGGCGGAGACGGCGAGGCTGCCAGAGGTCGCTCAGCCGGGATCGTATCGGGAGAGATCGGACCGGCCGACGCGCGCGACCGTCTCGGCCAGCTCGGGAATCTCGTCTGTCAGGATCGCGTGCAGAATTTCCGGTTCCAGCGCGAAGTACTGGTGCGTGACGACGTTCCGCAGGCCGACGAACCCCCGCCATCTCACCTGCGGATGATCGGCGACAAGGCGCGGGGCAGCATGCGGACGGCTTCCCCGATCTCGGTGGGTGCGTTCTTCAGCGCGCGGTAGCGCATCTGGTCCTCGAGCGGCAGCCGCGCGAGCCCATCGAGGTCGAGCCCGCCGGCATACTGCGTCGCGTCCGCGCAGCCGGATCGAATGTCATCCAGCAGATCGGTCGTGGCGCGCGCCATCACAGCACCCGCACCGCTTCGGCGCGAATCCGTTTCACCGCGCCTTCGGGAACGGCTTCCCAGCGGAGGACGTCGATGTCACGGCCGAGCCACTGCGCGAAGTCGTAGTTGACGAGGCCCAGATCGAGCAGGCTCACCCCGTGGTCCGGCACGAAGGACACGACGAGGTCGACATCGCTCCGAGGCGTCGCCTCGCCCCTCGCCACCGATCCGATGACCCAGAGCCCCTCGATCCCGTTCGCCCGCAGCTCCTGGCGATGCGTCTCGACCACGTGGCGGACGTCGTCGAGCGTCGGTGCGCGCCGATCGTAGGGCGCGATCTCCGCCCCCAGCGCCTCGAGCCGACGCATGACCGCATCCGGTACGTCGCTGTGCGCCATCAGCGCCCGGTGCGCGCCGGTCCGTACCAGGTCCTCCAGGCTCAGCAGCGCGTAGAGCGGCGTGTCGTGGTGGGTGATGAAGACGGGCTCGCGCGAGGCCGTGCGCTGGACCTCGGCGGAGCGCCTCTGCAGGTCTGCGGCGGTGAAGACGGCCATGGCGGGGCTCCGGGCGCGGGATAGTCTGTAAAATACAGATTTTGGCCGCTGCGCGCAATCGCCCGCACGGCCAGTGGCCGCGACACCGATGACTCCGCCCCCGCTTTCTGCTGTATGCTCCCCGCATGCGCTACCCGCCCGACCTGCTCGACGAGATCCGTGCCCGGCTTCCCGTTTCGGAAGTCGTGGGGCGGCGCGTGCAGCTGAAGAAGGCGGGGCGGGAGTGGAAGGCGCTGTCGCCGTTCAATTCCGAGAAGACGCCCTCGTTCTACGTCAACGACCAGAAGGGCTTCTACCACTGCTTCTCGTCGGGCAAGCACGGGGACGTCTTCCGCTTCCTGATGGAGACCGAGGGCGTCTCCTTCCCCGAGGCCGTCGAGCGGCTCGCGGCTCAGGCCGGCGTCGCGCTGCCGACGCCCGACCCCGCCGATCGCGAGCGCGAGACGCGGCGGGCCGGGCTCGTCGAGATCGTGGAGATGGCCGCTGCCTTCTTCGAGGCCGAGCTGAAGGGCCGGCGCGGCGGCAAGGCGCGCGAGTACCTCGCGAGGCGCGAGATCGGGGAGGGGCTCCAGGCCCGCTTCCGGATCGGCTATTCGCCCACCGACCGGTTCGCCCTGCGCGACCACCTCGCCGGCAAGGACGTGCCCGCCGAGCTGATGGCGGAGGCGGGGCTCCTCGTCACCGGCGAGGACGTGAACGTGCCCTACGACCGTTTCCGCGACCGGGTGATGTTCCCGATCGCCGACCTGCGCGGGCGCGTCGTCGCCTTCGGCGGGCGGGCGCTCCAGGCGGACGTGCCGGCGAAGTACCTGAACTCGCCGGAGACGCCGCTCTTCCACAAGGGGGCGATGCTCTACAACGCTCACACGGCGCGCAAGGCCGCGCACGATCGCGGCACGGTGGTAGCGGTCGAGGGCTACGTCGACGTCATCGCCATGAGCGCCGCCGGCTTCCCGCACACGGTGGCGCCACTCGGCACGGCGCTGACCGAGGAGCAGCTGGCCCTGCTCTGGCGCATGGCGGACGAGCCGATCCTGTGCTTCGACGGCGACAAGGCCGGGCGCCGCGCCGCCTTCCGTGCGCTCGACGCGGCGCTGCCGGCGCTGCCGGTGGGCAAGTCGCTGCGCTTCGCGATCCTGCCCGAAGGCCAGGACCCCGACGACCTCGCCCGCTCCGGCGGCGCGTCGGCGATCGAGCGGGTGCTGTCGGCGGCCTTGCCCCTCGTCGAGGTGCTCTGGACGCGCGAGCTCGAGGCGGGTCCCACCGACACGCCCGAGCATCGCGCGGCGCTGGAGCGCCGGCTGTTCGCGGCGGTGCGCACGATCAAGGACGAGACGCTGCAGCGCTATTTCCGCGAGGACGTCGAGGCCCGGCTCGCCGCCGCCTTCGGGGCCGTGCGGCGGGGGCGCGGCGGGTACGGCGGTGCGGGGCAGGGCCGGGATTACGGATCGGGGCAGGGCGGAGGGCAAGGGCGGGGCCGCGGCGGCGGCGGGTTTCGCGGCGGGCGCTTCGAGGAGCGGGCCGGCGCGCGCCTGCCCACGGGCTTTCGCCCGAGCCCGCACCTCTTGCGCACGCGGCTGTTCACCCCCGGCGAGGGCGCCGACGAGGCGCCGCACCCGCGCGAGGCGGCGATCCTCGCCGCCTTCGCCACGCATCCCGCCCTGCTCGAGGCGCAGGCGGACGCGCTGGCCGAGCTCGACTTCGCCGGGGCACAGGCCACCGGCCTCCAGCGCGGCCTCGTCGACTGCGCCGCCCGCCACGAGGCGCTGACGCCGGAGCTGATCGCGGCCCGGCTCGCGCGCGCGGGGCTTTCGCGGACGCTCGAAACCGTGTACGAGCGCATCGTGCCGGGACTTCGCTGGATCAGCGACCCGCTCGCCGACCCTTTGCGCGTGGAAGACGCCGTGCGGCAGGCCATGATCTTGCATCGCCGTGCGCACACGCTACATACCGAGCTTCGGGCGGCCGAACGGGCTCTCGCCGAGGACGACAGCGAGGCGAACCTCGCGTGGCTGCGCGAGGTTCGGTCGCAGCTGTCCTCGCTGGAGGGGGCGGAAGCCCAGCGCGACGACGCGTGAACGTGCGCGTCGACAAGAGAGATCCCCCGGCGCGGCGGGCCGAGGCGGACGAAGGACGACAACGACGGGTTCGCGCGGGGGCGCGCGGATTCCATGGTTAACGGTTCGAAAAGGCGATGCGTGTTCGATGGCCGATGCCCCTGGGGTGCTCGGCGCGGAGCGCGAGGCCGCGACGCGTGAGCGGGACGCGTAGGATAATCAATGGCGACGAAGACGACTGAAACGACCGACACGGCTCCCGAGCAGCAGTCGGACGGTCCGCTCCTCGACCTCACGGATGCGGCCGTCAAGCGGATGATCAAGGCCGCGCGCAAGCGCGGCTGGGTCACCTACGACGAGCTGAACGCGGTCCTTCCGCCCGACGAGTTCTCGTCGGAGCAGATCGAGGACGTGCTCGGCCAGCTGTCCGAGATGGGCATCAACGTCGTCGAGAGCGACGAGACCGAAGGCGAGCAGCAGGGCGAGGAGGCGGAGGAGGAAGCCGAAGGCGGCGACCTCGTCGAGGCTTCGCAGGCGCGCGCCGTCGTAGCCCGTCCCGAGGCCGCCGCGAAGGAGCCCACGGACCGCACGGACGACCCCGTTCGCATGTACCTGCGCGAGATGGGCTCGGTCGAGCTCCTGTCGCGCGAGGGCGAGATCGCCATCGCCAAGCGCATCGAGGCCGGGCGCGAGGCGATGATCGCCGGCCTGTGCGAGAGCCCGCTCACCTTCCAGGCGATCATCATCTGGCGCGACGAGCTGGTCGAGGGCCGGGTCCTCCTGCGCGACATCATCGATCTCGAGGCGACCTACGCCGACCCGGAAGGTCGCGGCGCCGATCGCGGCGAGACCGGGGAGGGCGGCGCCCAGGCCGGCGACGGCGCGGCGGGCGACGCCGCGCATCGCGGGAACGGTTCTGCTGCATCCGCTGCGGTCCCCACCGGCGCCCCGCACGAGCCGCCCACCGGCGCGCCCGACGGCGACATCGACGACGACGACATGGAGAACAACGTCTCCCTCTCCGCCATGGAGAGCGAGCTCAAGCCGCGCGTGCTGGAGACGTTCGACAACATCGCCGACAACTACAAGAAGCTGCGCCGGCTGCAGCTCGAGCACGTCGAGCAGCGGCTGCAGAACTCCCAGCTGACGCCCTCGCAGGAGCGCAAGTACAAGAAGCTCAAGGACGAGATCGTCACCGACGTGAAGTCGCTCTCGCTCAACCAGAACCGCATCGATGCGCTGGTGGAGCAGCTCTACGACATCAACAAGCGGCTCTTGTCGTTCGAGGGCCGGCTGATGCGGCTGGCCGAGAGCTACGGTGTCGGGCGCGAGGACTTCCTGCGCAACTACCAGGGTCACGAGCTCGATCCGAAGTGGCTCCTTCGGGTGTCGAAGCTCGGCGGCCGCGGCTGGCGCGACTTCTCGGCCAACGGCAAGGACAACATCCACGCCCTGCGCGAGTCGATCCAGTCGCTCGCCTCCGAGACCGGGCTCGAGATTTCCGAGTTCCGCAAGATCGTGCACATGGTGCAGAAGGGCGAGCGCGAGGCCCGGCAGGCGAAGAAGGAGATGATCGAGGCGAACCTGCGTCTCGTGATCTCGATCGCCAAGAAGTACACCAACCGCGGCCTGCAGTTCCTGGACCTGATCCAGGAGGGCAACATCGGCCTGATGAAGGCGGTGGACAAGTTCGAGTACCGCCGCGGCTACAAGTTCTCGACCTACGCCACCTGGTGGATCCGGCAGGCGATCACCCGCTCGATCGCCGACCAGGCACGCACGATCCGCATTCCCGTGCACATGATCGAGACGATCAACAAGATCGTGCGCACCTCGCGCCAGATGCTCCACGAGATCGGCCGCGAGCCGACCCCCGAGGAGCTGGCCGAGAAGCTCGCGATGCCGCTCGAGAAGGTTCGCAAGGTCCTCAAGATCGCCAAGGAGCCGATTTCCCTCGAGACGCCGATCGGCGACGAGGAGGATTCGCATCTCGGCGACTTCATCGAGGACAAGAACGCGATCCTGCCGATCGATGCCGCGATCCAGTCGAACCTGCGCGAGACCACCACCCGGGTGCTGGCCTCCCTCACGCCCCGCGAGGAGCGCGTGCTGCGCATGCGCTTCGGCATCGGCATGAACACCGACCACACGCTGGAAGAGGTCGGCCAGCAGTTCTCGGTGACCCGCGAGCGCATCCGCCAGATCGAGGCGAAGGCGTTGCGGAAGCTGAAGCATCCGTCGCGGTCGCGGAAGCTGCGGAGCTTCCTGGACAATTGATCCGGGGGTGAAGCCGGTAGTGAACTCGTGGACGCCCGCGGTGCGAGCCGCGGGCGTTCCTGCTCTTGGATGCGCCTCAGGGAAGATGCCGCCGTGGGTCCATTCTCTCGTGCAGAATGCGCACCACCAGGATCGCGTCATCCGACGTCCGATAGAAGACCACGTGCGATCCGGCTCTCGTCTTCATGAGTTCCGAGGCAACCTCGGCAACGGGCGTGCCGCGGCGACGACCGGACGCCAAGCGCGCGAAGGTGGCATTGATCTCGCCGAGATAGGTGTCCGCCTTTGCAGCGCCCCAGTTCTCGATTGTGTAGCTGCCGATACTCCGCAAATCGGCTCGCGCCCGGCGGGAGAGCCGGACGCGCTTCGTCATCGCCGCCCGTGCAAGTCGTCGAGGAACGCGTCGAAATCGAACGCCTCCTCCTCGAACCCGCTCGCCTCCCCCTCCGCGATCGCCTCCCGCAGCGCTTTGATCCGCTCCGCGTCGGCGAGCAGCGCCAGCGCCTCGCGCACGGCGTCGGACGGGGACGCGAAGCGGCCTTCGGCAACGGCTGTGTCGATGAAAGCGGCGTCGTCCTCGGAGAACTCGATCGTCTTGTGAACGGTCATCGGGCCGGCTCCAGCGAGATCACCGGCAGCGTGCCCGAGATGCCGGCGGCGGGCAAGGGCTGCATGCCCGCGGTGGACAAGTCCTCGCGCGCACTTCCGTCGGCGCGTGTCCGAACCTAGGGTCTTCCCATGGAGCTGTTCGCCATCGCCGGACTGATGCTGCCACCCGCCGGCGGCGGGAAGCGCGCCCCCGCCGGCGGGCGGAGCCTGCGCGTTCCGCTCTTCAATCACGACGTCGTCGAGAGCGCCCTGCAGCGCGCGGCTTTCGCGCCCTCGCCCGAGGCGCGCGCGGCGGCGGCCGGCTATGCGCGCGCGGCGCGCGCCAAGGGGTTCACGAAGAAGACGGAGAGCGCCGTGCGCGGGCTGATCCGCGACGTCTTCGTGCGCGTCCTCGGCTATACGCCGCTCGACCCGGAGGGGCTCTACACGCTGGCCGAGGAGCGCCCGGTGCGCCGCGGCGCGGTCGACATCGGGCTCGGCCGCTTCGACGATCCGGCGGGCATCGACGAACTCGTCGCGCCGCTGGAGATCAAGGGGCCGGGGACCACGGACCTCGACCGGGTCGATCCCGGGCGGCGGCGCAGCCCGGTGCAGCAGGCCTGGGACTATGCCGTCGACACGCCCGGCGCACGGTGGGTGCTCGTCACGAACGGGCTGGAGCTGCGGCTCTACGGCTTCGGGCGCGGGCGGGACGCCTACGAGATCTTCGATCTCACTCGCCTCGACGAGGAGAGCGAGCATGCCCGCCTCTGGCTGCTCGTCGGCGCCGATCAGTTGCTCGGCGGTGCCGTCGACGCCCTGCTGGCCGAGACCGACACCGCCTACAAGCGCGTCACCGACGAGCTCTACGTCCAGTACAAGGGCCTGCGCACGCGGCTGATCGCCCATCTGGTCGACGGCGCTGCGGGGCCGCGCCTCGCACCACTCGCAGCGATCGCTGCGGCGCAGAAGATTCTCGATCGGGTGCTGTTCATCGCCTTCTCGCAGCGCAACGGGCTGCTGCCGTCCGGCCTGCTGGAGCAGGCGGCAGCGACCCGCAACAAGTTCGTGCCGCAGCCGCTCTGGCTGAATTTCCAGGCCCTGTTCCGGGCGGTGGATCGCGGGCACGCCGACCTCGAGGTTCTGGCCTACAACGGCGGCCTGTTCGCTCCGGATCCGGCGCTGGACGCGCTGGTCCTGCCCGACCCGCTCGCGGCGGACGTCGCCGCGCTGGGGGATTGGGACTACCGGCGCGAGGTGCCGGTGACCGTGCTCGGGCACGTCTTCGAGCAATCGATCACCGATCTGGAGCAGCTCAAGGCCGAAAGCACGGGCGCGGAGCCCCCGCACGTCTCGAAGCGCAAGCGGGAAGGCGTGGTCTATACGCCCGACGTCGTCACGCGCTTCGTCGTCGAGCGCACGATCGGGACCGCCCTCGACGAGGCGCTCGCGGGGCTGCGGGCGCAGCACGGCGTCGGCGAGACGCCGGGAGCGGACGCGGACGCGGAGCGCGCGGTCTGGCGCGGCTACCTCGCGTTGCTTCGCCGCTTCCGGGTCGTCGATCCCGCCTGCGGGTCCGGCGCGTTCCTCGTCGCCGCCTTCGACGAGCTGGCGCGCCGTTACCGAGACGCGGTGACCGCGCTCGACGCGCTGGGGGAGCCCGCGGAGACCGTCGACTTCGACGTCTTCGACGAGATCGTCACGAAGAACCTCTACGGCGTCGATCTCAATCACGAATCGGTCGAGATCACCCGCCTTTCGCTCTGGCTCAAGACCGCGCGGCGGCAGCACAAGCTGCAGAACCTCGAGCACACGATCAAGGTCGGCAACAGCCTCGTCGCGGACCCCTCCGTCACGGACGCGCCGTTCGTCTGGAAGACCGCCTTTCCCGGGGTGTTCGAGGCAGGCGGGTTCGACGTCGTGATCGGGAACCCGCCCTACGTGCGGATGGAGTACCTGAAGCCCGTCAAGCCGTACCTGGAGAAGGTCTATGCGGTCGCCGCCGACCGGGCCGACCTCTACGCCTACTTCTTCGAGCGCGGCGCCGAGCTTCTGAAGCCGGGCGGGCGGCTCGGCTACATCTCGTCGTCGACCTTCTTCCGCACCGGCTCGGGGGAGAACCTGCGCGCCTTCCTGTCCGAGCGCATGCGTCTCGAATGCGTCGTCGATTTCGGGGACACGCAGATCTTCGAGGGCGTGACCACCTACCCCGCCATCCTGACGGCGCGCGCCGGACCCGCGGTGGAGGGCGACGCCGTGTCGTGGCTCGTGCAGCGGGGCTCCGTGCCCGCCGATCTCGGGCGCGCCTTCGATCGCGGCGCCCAGGCTGCGCCGCTCGCCCGCTTCGGCCGCACCACCTGGAGCTTCGAGAACGACGCGCGCGCCGCCCTGCGCGAGAAGCTCGCGACCGGGCGGCGGACGCTGGGCGAGGTCTACGGCGCTCCGCTCAGGGGTATCGTCACCGGCCTGAACGAGGCTTTCGTCGTGCCCCGCGCGATCCGCGACCGGCTCGTGGCGGACGATCCGAACGCGGACGCGCTGCTCGTTCCGTTCCTGCGCGGCGAGGACGTCAAGCGCTGGCGGACCGAGAGCGAGGACCACTGGCTGATCAACATTCCCAAGGGCGCCGTTGATATCGACGACTACCCGTCGCTCCGCGGCCATCTCCGCGCGCACAAGCACGCGCTCGAGCGCCGCGCGACGAAGCAGGAGTGGTTCGAGCTGCAACAGGCGCAGGCGGCGTATCAGCCGAAGATGCGGCGTCCGAAGATCCTGTACCCGCACTTCCAGAACGAACGCATGTTTACGTTCGACGACGCGGGTGTCCTGTCGAACGACAAATCCTACTGCATTCCGACCGATGATTTCGCGCTGCTCGCGTTTCTCAACTCGCGGGTCGCTTGGTTCCTCCTAAGCGGGATCGCGCCAGCGGTCCGCAACGGCTGGCACGAGATGCGGGTGCAGTACGTCGAGCGCCTCCCGATTCCGGATGGAGACGTTGAAGCCGTCTCGTCGCTGGTGGGCTTGGGTCGGGCCTGCCTCGCCGCCGCCGGGGAGCGCCATGCGCTCGCCGAAGCGGTGCGCCACCGCATCGGCGATCTCGCGCGCGGCACGCGAAACCGGCTGACACGACGGCTGTCGGAGTGGTGGGCGCTCGATTTCGCGGCCTTTCGCGAGGAGGTCCGCAAGGCGTTCGGCATCGACGTGCCCGTTTCGGACCGCGACGCTTGGGAGGGCTACCTCGCGACCTCCCGCACCCGATACGACGCCCTGGATCGGCGGATCGCCGATGCGGACGCCTCGATCGACCAGGCGGTGTATCGCCTGTTCGATCTCACCGAGGCGGAGATCGCACTCGTCGAGGCGGGTGACGTCTGACGGCGCGCGCCCGGCGAGGCAGCGGGATGCGCGGGCGTCCTACAGCCGCCGGCATAGTGCCTTGGCGAGGGCGCCGGCAGCGGGCGTCTTGTATCATGTGGCAACAAGGCTTACCTTGACTGCCGGATGACAGGATTCCCATGACGAAGATCGCACCGATCCGCAGCGGCGAAACGCCCGCCTCGTCCGCCGTCTCCCAGGAGGAAGCCGCCGCCATGCTGCGGGCGGCGTTCAACCTCTTCCGGCTCTGGGGGCTTTCGGACGCGCAGGCGCGCGTCCTGCTCGGGCAGCCGAGCGCATCCACCTTCTATCGCTGGAAGCGCGGCGAGATCGGCACGATCCCGCACGACACGGCGTGGCGGCTGGGAGACCTGATGGGGATCCACAAGGCGCTGCGCTACCTCTTCGTCGAGCCGGCCCGGGGCCATGCCTGGATCGCCAAGCCGAACGTGGCCTTCGGCGGCCGCTCGGCGCTCGACCGGATGCTCGCCGGCGCGCCGAGTGACATCACGGCGGTGCGCGCCTATCTCGACGCCGAGCGGGGCGCGTGGTGACGACGCCGCCTTCGGTCGCGGTCGACTGGGCGAGAAGCCACCGCATCATCCGCACGATCTACCCGCCGGTCTGGCTGTTCGAGGACATCGCCGATCCCGCGGACTGGGACCTGATCGCGAGCGGCGAGGCGAAGACGAACCCGCGCGTTCGCGAGGAGGTCGGCGATCTCTCGCTCGTGCCGCCGGAGCGGCGCGTGTCGGGGCCGAGCGCGAGCCTCGTCATGGGCGCCTTCACCCATTGCTCGACGGATCGGCCCGGGCGGTTCTCCGACGGGCGATTCGGCGTCTGGTACTGCGGCGCCGTGTTCGAGGTGGCGCTGATGGAGACCGTGCACCACTTCGCGCGCTTCATGCGCGCCACCGACGAGCCGCCGGGGGACGCGCGCTTCCGCGAGCTCGTCGCCGGCATCGGCGGGCGGCTGGCGGACCTGTGCGCCGGATTCGACGCCTGCCTCGCGCCCGACGACTGGAGCGCCGGCCAGGCGTTGGCGGCCGGCCTGCGCGACGGTGGCACCGACGGGATCCTGTACCCGAGCGTGCGCTATCCGCAGGGGCTCGCGGCAGCGCTGTTCTGGCCGGATCGCGTGCGGCTGCCGGTGACGCAGGCGCGCACGCTGCAATACCATTGGGACGGGCGCACCGTGAGCCGCTGGTTCGTCATGGGCGAGGAGCGCTGGCGCGACCTGCCCGACACGGCGTGACGCCCCTCACCGCACCACCAGCCCCTCGATCGCCCCCACGTTCCGCCCGCCGGTGTCGTCCGCATCCGACGCGACCGCCACCCCCACCAGCACGCCCGGGTCCTCGCCGAAGGCGGCGCGGTGGTCGGCGGCGAGGTCGACCTCCTCGGGGAGCCAGGTGCTCGTCGGCGCGCCCGCCGGGCGGCGAATGACATAGACGCCGCCGCCGCGGGCGTAGGGGTTCTCGACGAACTGCCCGCGCGTGCCGGCGCCGCCGAAGACGTAGACGAGGAGCCGCCCGCGGCCCGACAGCAGCAGCGAGCGCATCCCCGTGCGGCCGGCCTGCGCGGCGGCGCGGTCCGCCTCCGGCGCGAAGGCGAAGTCGAGGGCGAGCGCCCGGTCGTCGCTGCCGCGGCGGCCGCGGGCGGTCGGCGGCGGGCCGGCGTCGACGCGCCAGCGCCAGGCGGCCCGGGTGGCGTCGAGCGCGGCCGGCGGCAGCCGCAGGGCGAGGACGGAGGAGCTCGCCTCGGCCACCACGGACAGGCGGTCGGTGCCGTCGGCGGCGTAGACGGTGGCGGGGATGCCGCGGAAGGTGATCGCCTCCCATCCGGCGGCCTCGAGGCTCGGGCCGAAGGGGATCGCCGTCTGGGCGCTCGCGGGGAGGGCGACGGGGAGGAGCAGGGTGGCGGCGAGGAGGATGCTGCGGATCATGACGGCTCCAGGTGATCGCGGTCATCGCGGTGAACACGGGCTCGGCGAGACGCTACGACGCCGACCCGCCGCGGGCTCATGACATCGGCTCACGAAGCCGCGAGCGCCCCACGGGGAGGGGCGTCACCCCCCGATGCAGCGACCAATGCGCGCGCGGAGGTTCGCTGAGGGCTTTCGAATCGATCTCGGATAAGCTTACCCTAGGTCGTTCCATGGGGTGCCGACATGAATCCACTGATCGCGCTTGCCCTCCAGCTCGTGCCGGATGCGGCCCGGGCCTTCGCCGGCGACAAGGCCGGCGAGGTGGCGTCCTCCGTGAGTGAGGCGGTGGCGGAGGCGGCGGGGACGTCGGATGCGCGGGCGGCGCGGATCGCGCTGGCGCAGGACCCGGCGAAGCTCGCGGATCTGCGCATCAAGCTCGCGCAGATCACGGCCAAGGCCGAGGCGGACCGCCGTGCCGACGACCTCGCCGCGCTCGAGGCCGGCATCGGCGACAGGGAGAGCGCCCGCGCCACCTTCGCCGAGCTCGCCAAGGCGGGCAACGCGGTGGGGCTCGCGCCGGTGATCATCTCGGTGATCGTGACGGTGGGCTTCTTCGTCATGCTGATCTGGCTCCTCGCGGCACAGCCGACGCTGAGCGCGAACACGGCCGTCCTGCAGCTGATCAACATCGTGATCGGGGCGCTCACGGCCGCCTTCGCCACGGTGGTGAACTTCTGGCTCGGCTCCTCCCACGGCTCGCGCATCAAGGACCAGATTTCCGCGACGCTGCAGGCGCAGGCCGCCGGCGGCGGCGCGCAGCGGGTGAGCGCCGCGCTCGGCGCACATTCGGCGCAGATCGAGGCGGCGGTGCAGGCCTTCCAGGCGGCGACGGCGGCGGCAAAGGCGCCACCCGCTCCGCAGCCGACGCCTGCGCCAGCCCCTGCGCCCTCGACCGCGGATGCGGACCGGCGCTTCGACGCCTGCGTGACGATCGTGCTCCAGCTGGAGGGCGGCTACGTCGACGATCCGCACGATCCCGGCGGAGCGACCAACATGGGCATCACGCTCAACACCCTGCGGGACTGGCGCCACGACCCGAGCCTCGGCCCGGACGACGTGAAGGCGCTGAGCGAGACCGAGGCGAAGGCGATCTACCGGGCGAACTACTGGAACCCGATGCAATGCGACGGCCTGCCGGCTGGCGTCGATCTCAGCGTCTTCGACTTCGGCGTCAACGCCGGCCCGAGCCGCTCGGTGAAGCTGCTGGAGAGCCTCGTCGGCACGACGCAGGACGGGATCATGGGGCCGCAGACGCTGGCGGCCACGGCGGCGCAGGATGCTCCGGACCTGATCCGCCGCTTCGCCGACGGGCGGATCGCCTACTACCAGTCGCTCTCCACCTGGGACCGCTACGGCAACGGCTGGACCAACCGCACGCAGACCGTTGAGACCGACGCGCTCGCCATGGCGGGGGCGTGAGAGGTCAGGGAGCGGCGTCGCGCCAGGGCACGACGTCGCCCGGCAGCCGGCGGCCGACGAGATCGAGGACGAGGGCGAGCACGAGGGTGACGACGACGGTCGCCGTCGCCAGCGCGGCGGCGGCGGGGGAGTTGCCCTCGTATTGCAGGAAGAACACCACGACGCCGAGCGTCTCCGCCCCGGAGGACCAGAGCAGCGCCGAGACGGTGAGCTCGTTGAACGCCGTCATGAAGATCAGGAGCCCGCCCGCGATCGCCGCCGGCGCGGCCACGGGCAGGATGATCGAGAACAGCCGGCGGAACGCCTTCGCGCCGGCGATGCGGGCGGCTTCGTCGATCGCCGGCTCGATGGTCTCGAGGCTCGCCGTGACGGGCCTGAGCGCCAGGGTCATGAAACGCGCGAAATAGGCGAAGAGGATGATCCAGAGCGAGTTGTAGACCGAGACGCCGAGGATCGGCAGCGGCGGCAGGAAGACCAGGATCGCCCCGATCGCCAGCACCGTGCCGGGAATGGCGTAGGGCGTGTCCGCGACGAGGTCGAGGACGCGCGCCGCCTTCATGCGGCGCATCACGGCGAGGTAGGCCAGCGGCACCGCCACGAGGCCGGCGACGAGCGCGGTGGCGCCCGCGAGCAGGAAGGAGTTGGCGAAGGCGCGGCGCGTCATCTCCTGGCCGAGCACCACGAAGCGGTAGTGGTCCAGCGTCAGCGTCTCGAGCGACAGCCGCACGCCGACGGCGGGCGTGAGCGAGGCGGCGACGAGGGCGCAGAGCGGCAGGAACGAGACGAAGCCGAGCACGATCCACACGCCGGTCTCGAGCGCCGGACGCGCGCGCCCGAGCGGGAAGGGGCGCAGCATGGCGTTCGCCCGCTCGACCTTGGCGTGCATGCGCGCGGCGACGAGGGCGCGCAGGGCGAGCCCGGCGACCGCGATGAGGATCAGGATCAGCGCGATGGCCGCCACCTCGCCGAGAACCGAGGGGCCGAAGCCGTTGAGGCGCTGGTAGATCAGCGTGGTCAGCATGGTGTAGCGCCCGGGGATGCCGAGCAGCGCCGGGACGCCGAAATTGCCGATCGCCGAGACGAAGGCGAGCGCCGCGCCGGCGAGCAGGGCGGGCAGCGACAGGGGCAGGACGATGCGCAGCGTCGCCACCAGCGGGCGCGCGCCGGAGATGCGGGCGGCCTCGACGAGGTCGCGCGGCATGGCGCGCAGGCCCGCGCGCACGGCGAGGAAGACGAGGGCGGCGTGCTCGACGCCCATGACGAGGACGATGCCGCCGAGGGAATAGAGCGGGTTCGTCGTGCCCGGCGGGCTGGCCAGCCCGAGCGGGCGCAGGATCGGCGAGGTCGGACCGGTCAGCTCGATCCAGGCGAGCGCCGTGATCTGTGAGGGGACGAGGAGCGGCAGCAGCAGCGCGAAGGTCAGCGCGGTCTTGGCGCGGACATCGGTGAGCGCCACGACGAAGGCCATCGTGGCGCCGAGGATCACCGAGACGAGCGTCGCCAGCGAGCCGGCCTCGAGCGTGTTCCACAAGGCCCGCGAGGTGGAGCGGGACTGCCACTGGTCGCGCAGGATGCCGAGCGTCTCGCCGGCGGCGTTCGACCCGAGCGCCTCCACGAGGAGGCGCCCGAGCGGCCAGAGCGTGAAGACGCCGAGATACAGCGCCACCCCGGCGAGGAGGATGGTCTCGCCGGACGGCGCGCGCAGGCGTGAAGAAGAAGCCGCCTGCGCGCGCGCGAGGTTCATGCCGGCCTCAGCCTCCGAACAGGTCGGCGAAGGCGCGCTTGTTGGCCTCGTCGTTCTCGATCATCGCGCCGAGGTCGGCCTCGAGGATCGTGAGCTGCGAGGGAGCCGGACGGCCCTCGGGCAGCTCGACGCCGTCGATGAGCGGGATGTAGCCCTGCGAGGCCGAGAGGCGCTGGCCGGCCTGCGACAGCGTCCAGTCGACGAAGGCCTGCGCGGCCTCCATGTTGTCCGTGCCCTCGACGATGGCGACCGGCTCGGTGATGGCGGACACGCCCTCGGACGGGAACACGAAGCCGACCGGGGAGCCGTCGACCGCGGCGTTGAGCGGCATGAAGTCGACGATGATGCCGTAGGCCTTCTCGCCGCGGGCCACCGCCTCGAGCACGCCGCCGTTGCCGCGGCCGGCGATGGCGCCGTTCTCGGCGAGCGTCTCGTAATAGCCCCAGCCGAACTGCGGCTGCTGCACCATGGTGCCGACATGATAGACGGCGGCGCCGGAATAGAGCGGGCTCGGCATGGTCAGCGAGCCGGCGACCTCCGGCCGGGTCAGGTCCATCCAGGAGGTCGGCGGCGTCTCGACGAGCTCGGTGTTGTAGACGATGCCGGTGGTGATCAGCTTGGTGCCGAAGAAGGTCATGTCCGGATCGATCACGGCCTCGGGAAGGCCCTCGACCGGCGCGTCCTCGTAGGCGGCGAGGCGGCCGTCGTCCTTCAGGCGCGTCATCGCCACCGCGTCGGCGATGAGGAGCACGTCCGCGGGCGTTTCGCCGGCGGCGAACTCCGCCTGCAGGCGGTTGACGACCTCGGTCGTGCCGGAGCGGAAGACCTCGACCTGGATGTCCGGGTAGGCCTCGTTGAAGGCCTCGACGATGGTCGCCATCTGCTCGGTCGGCTGGGAGGTGTAGACCGTGATGGTGCCCGACTGGGCGAGCGCGAGCGTGGAGATCGACGCGAGCGCGAGGCCGGCGATCACGGGGCGCAGGATCGTCTTCATGCGGAGAACCTCGTCGAAGGAGTGGGGGGCGGGGGATGCGGCGCGCGGGCACGCGCCTCCCTGTCGCGGTAGCAAGCGCGCGTGACGCTCGGGTGACAGCTTCGCGACGCCGCCGGCCCGCTCATCCGTCGATCCCCGCCCAGCCGGCCTGCCGAGAGGCCTCGCCCAGCAGCATGGCCGCTGCGACCGCGACGTTCAGCGAGCGAAAGCCCGGGCGCATCGGGATCGTCACCCGCGCGTCCGCCGCCGCGTGCACCGCCTCCGGGACGCCGGCGGATTCCCGCCCCATCAGGATCGCGTCGCCGGGTGCGAAGGCGAAGTCCGTGTAGCGCGCCTCGCCGTGCGTCGTCGCCAGCACGAGGCGGATGCCCGCCGCCCGCCGCCAGTCCTCGAAGGCGGCGAAGGAGCGGTGGCGCAGGATCTCGACCCCGTCGAGATAGTCCATGCCGGCGCGGCGGAAGTTGCGGTCGGAGACGTCGAAGCCTGCGGGCTCGACGATGTCCACCGCCGCGCCGAGGCATGCGGCGAGGCGCAGCATCGTGCCGGTGTTCTGGGGAATGTCGGGCTGGTAGAGGACGAGGCGCATGCACACGTCATCGTGTCCCCGCGACGATGCGTCAAGTGAACCGCACGGGTCGCGCCCCGGTTGACGCGGACCCGAGGAAGGACGACGCTCCCGCAATGCCCGACTCCCGCCCCTCGCTCCGCGCCCGGCTCTTCGCCTGGGCCGAGAGCCGCATCGACCCCTTCGCGCCCTTCGACCGCGACGAGACGCCCCCCGGCGGCGGCGTGATGCCGTTCACCTGGCACTATCTCGCCCCCGTGAAGGGATGGTTCGTCGTCCTCACCCTCGTCGCCGTGGCGGTCGGGCTGCTGGAGAGCGCCGTCTACCTGCTGATCGGCTGGTTCGTCGACCTCCTCTCGGAGGGCGACCCGGCGACGATCCTGGATACCCACGGCGCGATGCTCGCGGGCGTCGGCCTGTTCCTGCTGGTGATGCGGCCGGCGCTGAACTTCGCGCACGACATGGTGAAGAACCAGATCCTGGTGGCGAACAGCACCAACATGATCCGCTGGCGCGCCCACGCCTACACGCTCGGCCACGACATCAGCTACTTCCAGGGCGACTTCGCGGGGCGGCTGTCGACGCGCATCCTGCAATCGGGCCAGTCCGTGCGCGAGATCGCGGTGACGCTGCTCGACACGCTGCTCTACGTGGCGATCTTCGCCGTGACGGCGGTGGTCCTGTTCTCCTCGATCAGCATCTGGCTCGCCCTGCCGATGCTGGCCTGGGTCGCGCTCTACGGCGTGCTCCTGCGCTATTTCGTGCCCCGTGCCCGCGACCGCTCGCTCAAGGTGGCGGAGAGCCGCTCGGCGATGACGGGCCGCGTCGTCGACAGCTACACCAACGTGATGACGGTGAAGCTCTTCGCCCGCACCGACGCGGAGCGCTCCGCGGTGCGCGAGGCGATCGCACGCAACACCCGCGCCTTCCTCGACATGATGCGTCTCGTCACCGGCACCACGGCGATGCTGCAGGTGATGAACGCCGCGCTGATCGTCGCCACGGCCACGCTCTCGCTGCTGCTGTGGCGCGACGGCGCGCTCTCCGCGGGCGTGGCGGCGGCCGGGCTCGCGCTCGTCATGCGGATCGTGACGATGTCGGGCTGGGTGATGCAGACCGTGCGCGGCGTGTTCGAGAACGTCGGCGTGCTCCAGGAGGCGATGCGGACCATCGCACGGCCGCACGGGCTGGTGGACGCGCCGGACGCGGCACCGCTCGTGGTGCGCGACGGCGAGATCCGGTTCGAGCGGGTGCGCTTCCAGTACGGCGCGGAGGCGGGCCGCGTGCTCGACGACCTCTCGCTTCGCATCGCGCCGGGCGAGAAGGTCGGGCTCGTCGGGCCGTCCGGCGCGGGCAAGTCGACGATCGTGTCGCTGCTCCTGCGCCTGCACGACCTCGAGGGCGGCCGCATCCTGGTCGACGGGCAGGACATCGCCGGGGTGACGCAGGACAGCCTGCGCGGGCAGATCGGCGTGGTGACTCAGGACACGTCGCTCCTGCACCGCTCGATCCGCGACAACATCGCCTACGGCCGGCTCGACGCGAGCGACGCCGAGGTCGCGCGGGCCGCGCGCCTGGCGCATGCGGACGGCTTCATCGCCGAGCTCGTCGACCATGCCGGCCGGCGCGGCTACGACGCCCATACCGGCGAGCGCGGGGTGAAGCTGTCGGGCGGCCAGCGCCAGCGCATCGCCATCGCCCGGGTGATCCTGAAGGACGCGCCGATCCTGGTGCTCGACGAGGCCACCTCCGCGCTCGATTCCGAGACGGAGGCGGCGATCCAGGAGTCGCTCACCGGGCTGATGCAGGGGCGCACGGTGATCGCCATCGCCCACCGCCTCTCGACCATCGCGGCGCTCGACCGTCTGATCGTGCTCGAGGACGGCCGCATCGTCGAGGAGGGCACCCATGACGTGCTGCTCGCGCGCGGCGGAGCCTACGCGCGGCTGTGGGCGCGGCAATCGGGCGGGTTCATCGGCGTCGACGGGCCCGGGCTGATGAAGGCGGGGTGAGGCTGCGGTTCGCGCGGCCTCATTCGGCGGCGGAGCGGTCGGCCTTGCCGTAGCGGCGGTCGATGTACTCGACCACCAGCGTCTTGAAGTCGGCGGCGATCGACGGCCCGCGCAGGGTGACGGCCTTCTCGCCGTCGATGAACACGGGGGCGGCGGGCGTCTCGCCGGTGCCAGGCAGCGAGATGCCGATGTCGGCGTGCTTCGACTCGCCCGGGCCGTTGACGATGCAGCCCATCACCGCGACGTTGAGCTCCTCCACCCCCGGATGCGTGGTCTTCCACTCGGGCATGGAGACGTCGATCCAGGTCTGGATGTCGCGGGCGAGCTCCTGGAACACGGTGGAGGTGGTGCGCCCGCAGCCGGGGCAGGCGGCGACCAGGGGGATGAAGGTGCGAAAGGCCATCGTCTGCAGCAGCTCCTGCGCCGCCTTCACCTCGAGCGTGCGATCGCCGCCGGGCTCGGGGGTGAGCGAGAAGCGGATCGTGTCGCCGACCCCCTCCTGCAGCAGCACGCCGAGCGCCGCCGAGGAGGCGACGATGCCCTTCGAGCCCATGCCCGCCTCGGTCAGCCCCAGATGCAGCGCGTAGTCCGAGCGGCGGGCGAGCTCGCGGTAGACCGCGATCAGGTCCTGCACGTTGGAGACCTTGGCGGAGAGGACGATGCTCGCCTTCGGCAGGCCGATCTCCTCGGCGCGTGCGGCCGAGAGCAGGGCGGACTGCACCATCGCCTCGCGGGTGATGGCACCGGCGGGCAGCGGATCCGGCCGGGTGGCGTTGAGGTCCATCAGGTGGGTGAGCAGCTCCTGGTCGAGGGACCCCCAGTTGGCGCCGATGCGCACGGCCTTGCCATGCTCGATCGCCTTCTCGACGATCATCGAGAACTGCCGGTCGCGCTTGTCCTTGAAGCCGACGTTGCCCGGGTTGATCCGGTACTTGGCCAGCGCCTCGGCGCAGGCCGGATGATCGGCCAGCAGCTTGTGGCCGATGTAGTGGAAATCGCCGACGAGCGGCACGTCGCAGCCGATCCGGTCGAGCCGCTCGCGGATCTTCGGCACGGCGGCGGCGGCCTCGTCGCGATCCACCGTGATGCGCACGATCTCCGAGCCGGCGCGGGCGAGCTTGGCGACCTGGGCCACGGTGGCGTCGATGTCCGCCGTGTCGGTGTTCGTCATCGACTGCACGACGATCGGCGCCCCGCCGCCGACCTGCACGGTCCCGATCATCACGCCCACAGTCCTGTGGCGGGAGGCGGGGCCGGACGTGGTGTGGGCGGCTTCTGCGAGGAGGCTCATGGGGGCGCTTCCGGGTCGTGCGGGGAACCGGGACAGAGGTGACGTCTGCCGGGGCGCGCGTCAAGGCGTCGTCCGGAAGCGGGGACCGCTTGCGCGGATAGCCGCGATCCGGAATTCGACGCAAGCAGCTAGGGGTAGCGCTGTTGTCATGCGACAAAGCGGCCTCTAGGCTCGGCTGTGCTGGTGGGTCCTGCACAGAGCCGAGACACAGGTCGCATGGAGCCTCGCACCGACGACGAAGCTGTTGCGGGAGTGCGACGTTGGCACTCGGGAACGAAACGGATCGTCAAGAGTCCTTGTCTCATATCGGGGGACGATATATGTTCGATCGCGAGCTGGCCGGCTTGATCGAGCTCGCGGGAACCTACCGGCTGCGCAATGGGTGGATCATGGCTATTCGTGCGGAGTGGTGCGACGTGACGCCCGGCCGCCCCCGTGGCATCGATTACGCCCTGAACCTGATGGCAGAGAAGAACCGAGTGCTCGGCTTCGACAATTCTCATGGGTTCGACGGCGCAGCCGAGAATGATCCCTTCGATCACGAGCATCGTGACGGACGCGTCGAGCAGCGGGTCCGCTACGAGTTCACGACTGCGGAAGCGCTGATCGAAGATTTCTTCGCGCGGAGCCGGGCTGCATGCGAACGGCGGGGGATTCCGTTCGTTTTCGAGGATGAGACCGATGACTAGCACGATTTCGGGAAACGACCTGCGGGACCGCATGCTGGCACGCGTGCGCGCGGTCGCGACCTCGGCCCCGGAGGACGCTTTCAAGGTTCTCGCATCGGCAGGAAACCGGGAGCTGCTCGGCCTGATCGGCCGCGAGGCCCCGCAGAGCATCAGCGCATTGTCCGAGCTCGCCGGTCGTGCACAGCCGAACGTGAGTCGTTCGCTGAGCGCACTCGTTGGTGCCACGCTCGTGACGGTGCGGCAGGATGGACGTGCGTCGGTGCCGGAATTAACCGATCTCGGACGCGAGAAGGCCTCGGAACTCGGCCTTCTCGATGCGCCGCCGCGCGCGCAGGAGGCGACCGAGGCATCGGCCGCCGAGCCGTCGTTCCTGACGGTGTGCTTCGACGGCGCACCGGACGACGGCGTGCGCGGCACCGTGCTCGCGCATCTGCCGCGTCGGGATGGCCAGGGCATTGCGACCGTGGGCCTGGAGACCGACCTGGAGGCCTGGGCCGGAGCGCTCCTGGACGATTGGTGGCGCATGCTCTATCGGCGCGATGCGCCTCATCCCCTCGGTACGTTCGCCGCTGCGTCCGGCCAAGTGTCGATCGCCCTCAAGTCGCACGGTCCTCGAATCGAGCGAATCGTTCGCGGGCCGAACACCATGGCGCGCGATGCGGCCTTCCTGGCCTTGGAAGAGCTCGAGCACGACCTGATCGCACACGTTCTCGAGCCCGTGGCCACACGGCTGCGGGCCGGCCGTCGGTTCGACCGGCCGATGCAGGCGAAGCTCGCACGTCTGGAGGAGACGCGCGCCTTCCCGGCCGAGCATGCCTTCGCACGGACCGCCGGCGCACTCGGAATCTCGCCCTACGAACTCGGCGACGCGCGTGCGGATGCGATCCGCAGGCTGATCGAGACCATGCCCGACGAGGACGTGCGGCTCGATTTCGCCTCCGCCGTGCTCGACGACGAGCTGGGCGCCGCCTCCGAGTGGGTCTCGGGGGAGCTGCGCGATCACGCAGGCGTCAATACGATGCGGCGGCTGCCCGAGCTCGCCCGTCAGCTGTCGGCGGTTCGCCTGCCGACGAGTGCGCGGCCCTGGCAGCGCGGGACGGCGATGGCGAGGTCACTTCGGCAGGCCATGGGCCTCGGCCCGGCTGCGACCTTGATCGATCTCGAGCATCTGGCGGAGAGCTTCGGATCCGACTACTTCGCGGCGAGCGAGACGAAGGCACCCGCGGTCCTTTGCGGATACCAGGGACACGCAGAAGCCGGCCCGATCGTCGTCGTCGAGGACGACGGGCCGGAGCGAACCGCGTTCACCCTCGCGCGTGCGATCGGGGACTATCTCGTCTTCGAGAGCCGAGCCTCCTGCGTGGCGAATCGGTACACCGACCGGCAAGCGGTCGGGCGCGCGTTCGCGGCGGAGTTCCTGGCGCCTGCCGAGGGGGTGGTCGACATGGTCGAGGAGGGGGTGCCGATGGAGAAGGTTGCGCGCCACTTCGGCACGACGTTGCGCGTCGTGCATCATCAATACGATAACAACGCCGATCGCTTCGCGGACGCCTGAGGGCGCCCGCGAACCGCTCGCTCGATCAGTCCTCCGCCAGCTCCGCCAGGATTCGCGCCCAGGAGCGGATGCCCTTGTGGAAGCTGGTCAGGTCGTACTTCTCGTTGGGCGAGTGCACCCTGTCGTCGTCGAGGCCGAAGCCGACGAGCAGGGTGTCGAGGCCGAGCGTGCGCTTGAAGTCGCCCACGATCGGGATCGAGCCGCCCGAGCCGATGATCACCGGCGGGTTCGGCCATTCGGCCGCGAGCGCGCGCTCGGCCTTGGCCAGCGCCGGCATGTCGTAGGGCAGGCTGATCGCGCGCGAGCCCTTGTGGCGGACGATCTCGTAGGAGCAGTCCGCCGGCACCCGGGCCGCGACGTGCGCCTCCAGCGCGGCGGAGACGGCGGCGGGGTCCTGGTCGCCGACGAGGCGGAAGGAGATCTTGGCCGAGGCCTGCGCAGCGATGACGGTCTTCGTGCCCTCGCCGATGTAGCCGCCGACGATGCCGTTGACGTCGCAGGTGGGGCGCGACTGGATCATCTCGATGATCATGCGGTCGCGCTCGCCGGCGGGATGCTCCAGGCCGATGGGGCCGAGGAGCTGCTCGGGCGTGAGGTTCAGCGCCTCCCAGCGGGCGCGCACCTCCGGCGGGGGCTCGGAGACGCCGTCGTAGAAGCCGTCCAGCGTGACGCGTCCGGTCTCGTCGTGCAGGTCGGCCACGATGCGCGAGAGGATGTGGATCGGGTTCGCGGCGGCCCCGCCGAACAGGCCCGAGTGCAGGTCGCGGTCGGCGGCGCGCACGATCACCTCGTCGTAGGCGAGGCCCCGCAGGGACGCGGTGACGGCGGGGGTCTGGGGGTCCCACTGGGTGGTGTCGCAGACGAGCGCCAGATCGGCGGCGAGCTCGTCCCGGATCGCCTCGACGAAGGCGGGCAGGCCCTTCGAGCCGTTCTCCTCCTCGCCCTCGATCAGGAAGGTGAGCCCGATCGGCAGCGATCCGGTGACGGCCTTCCACGCCCGGCAGGCCTCGACGAAGGTCATCACCTGGCCCTTGTCGTCGCAGGCGCCGCGGGCGACGACGACCTCGCGCCCATCGGGCAGCGTCTTGCGCACCGGCGTGAAGGGCGGGCTCTCCCACAGCTCGAGCGGGTCGACCGGCTGGACGTCGTAATGGCCATAGAACAGCGCGTGCGGCGTGCCCGCGGGCCCGTCGACCCGCCCCACGACCGCCGGATGCGCGCCCGGCACGTCCCGCACCTCGGCCCCGATCCCGAGGCTCGCCAGGTCCTCCCGGATGAACCGCGCCGCCGCGACGCAATGCTCGGCATAGGCCGGATCGGTCGAGATCGAGGGAATCGCCAGCCAGGTGAAGAGGCGCTCGAGGGAGGCGTCGAGGTTGGCGTCGATGTGGGCGAGGATTTCGGGGAGGTGGGGGGAGGGCATGGCGGCCTTCTTGCGGTGGGGCGATGTGGAAAAGGTGTGTCGCGTTTCGCGGGTGGGAGCAAGGGGGCACTCGCTCCTGCCCGCTCGGGGCGGGGACGGCTCGCGAAGCGAGCCAGGGGCGGGGTCCCGTTGTGCCGCCGGCGTGGGTGGCTTCGGCTGTCGCGGACATGCGCCTGCGGCGCACCCCCTCCGTCTCGTCGCCTGCGGCGCCGATCCACCTCCCCCGATGGGGGAGGAGCGAGGATGCGGCGGGCGAGCGGCTGGTCGCCGCACACAGACGCCGCTGCGCGGCGAGGAATCGTGCTGGCTCCCCTTCCCCTGCGCGCGCCGGCGGTGCCGGAGGCACGACGGCTCCGGAGGGATACGGCGCCCGACTCTCCAGAGGGTTGGGGACGGGAACGCGCCGGCGCGAGAACCCCTCTCCCGGATGGGAGAGGGGCAGGGGTGAGGGTGTCCGGCCGGCCGGCTTTGGCGCCCACGTCTGCGTCCGCGATCGTTCGATCGAGTGCGAGCCCGGATGCCGTACACCCTCACCCCCGGCCCCTCTCCCATCCGGGAGAGGGGAGTCGTGACGCGGAGAGGGAGGCGGCGGGCTGGCGCCGCCCGTTCACCGCCGCAGCATCCCGCCCAGCACCCCGCGCACGATGGCCCGTCCCACCGTCGAGCCCGTGCGCCCGCCGATGGCGCGGCCGATGTCGGCGGCGGCCTGGCCGGCGACGCGGTTGACGACGGTGCGCGTGACCTCGCGGGTGACGCGCTGGCCGGTGGTGAGGCGGCCGCGGCGGCCGCCCGTCCCGCCGCCGTTGCCCACGCCGAAGAAGCCGCCCAGCGCGTCGAGGAGGCCGCCCTTCTCCTCGGGGATCTGCTGCTCGACGATCGCCTCCTCGGCGCGGGCGGCGAGGATCTCGTAGGCGCTCTCGCGATCGACCGTCGTGTCGTAGCGGCCCATCAACGGGCTCCCGGCGACGAGGCGGGCGCGCTCGCTGTCGGTGACGGGGCCGACGCGGGCCATGGGCGGGGCGATCAGGGTGCGCTCGACGACGCTCGGCGCGCCCTTCTCGTCGAGGGTCGAGACCAGGGCCTCGCCCACGCCGAGCTCGCCGATGGCGGCGGCGGCGTCGAAGGCCTCGTTGGGGCGGAAGGTCTCGGCTGCGGCCTTCACGGCGCGGCGATCGCGCGGGGTGAAGGCGCGCAGCGCGTGCTGGACGCGGTTGCCGAGCTGGCCGAGCACGGTGTCGGGCAGGTCGAGCGGGTTCTGGGTGACGAAGTAGACGCCCACCCCCTTCGAGCGGATCAGCCGCACCACGCGCTCGATCGTCTCGAGCAGGACCTTGGGCGCATCGTCGAACAGGAGGTGCGCCTCGTCGAAGAAGAACACGAGCTTCGGCTTGTCCGGATCGCCGACCTCGGGGAGGGTCTCGAACAGCTCGGAGAGGAGCCAGAGCAGGAACGTGGCATACAGCCGCGGCGTCGCCATCAGGCTCTCGGCGGCGAGCAGGTTGATGGTGCCGCGGCCGGTGCGGTCGGTGCGCATCAGGTCGCGGATGTCGAGCGCCGGCTCGCCGAGGAAGGCCTCGCCGCCCTGGTTCTCGAGCACGAGGAGCTGGCGCTGGATGGCGCCCACCGAGGCCTTGGAGACGTTGCCGTAGACGCCCGAGAGCTGCTTCGCGTTCTCCGAGACGAAGGTGAGGAGCGCGCGCAGGTCCTTCAGGTCGAGGAGGAGCAGGCCCTCCTCGTCGGCGAGCCGGAAGGCGATGTTGAGCACGCCCTCCTGGGTGTCGTTGAGGTCGAGCAGGCGCGACAGCAGCAGCGGGCCGATCTCGGACACGGTGGCGCGGATCGGGTGACCCTTCTCGCCGAACAGGTCCCAGAGCACGACGGGGTAGTCGTCCGGCTCGTAGGGGATGCCGATCTCGGCGGCGCGGTCGACGAAGGGCTTCTTCGAATCGCCCGGCATCGCCACGCCGGAGAGATCGCCCTTGATGTCGGCGGCGAAGACCGGGACGCCGGCGTTGGAGAAGCCCTCGGCCAGGGTCTGCAGCGTCACGGTCTTGCCGGTGCCCGTGGCGCCCGCGACGAGGCCGTGGCGGTTGGCGCGCCGCAGGAGCAGCGTCTCCGGCTTGCGGCTCCTGCCCAGGAAGATCCGATCCGTCTCGCTCATGTCGCCCCCGCGATGCGTCGGCGCCCCGAACGGGACGCCCCCGCGACGCATTGTGGCGGAGGGGATCGCCTGGCGCCAGCGTCCCCCGCTTGCGCCGGACGCCCGCCGATGCCACCCATAAGCGAACGCCAGATCTCCGGAAGGGACCTCGACCATGGACGACCTCATCGCCCGCATCACGCAGAAGACCGGCCTGGACGCGGAGACCGCGCGCAAGGCGGTGGGCATCATCCTCGCCTTCCTGCGCAAGGAGGGGCCCGAGAAGGAGGTGAACGAGCTGATCGGCGCCATGCCGGCGGCCGAGCAGGCGATGGCGGACGGCGAGGCGGCCTCCGGCGCGGGCGGGCTGATGGGCTCGCTCGGCGGCATGATGGGCGGCGGCGTGATGCAGCTCGGCGGCAAGCTGATGCAGATCGGCGTCGACATGGGGCAGATGCAGCCGCTCGGCCGCGAGCTGTTCGCCTACGGCCGCGAGAAGGTGGGCGAGGACACGCTCGGCCCGATCGTCGGATCGATCCCGGGGCTTCAGCAGTTCGTCTGAGGATGCACCCCGCGGGAGGCGTCCCGGGGCGCCGCCGGCATGCGACACGGATGCGAAGGTCCGCCCCTGGCGAACCGGGCGGGGGGACTATACATTGATCCGGTAACGCGCTTTCATCGACCTCGGGCGCGTCGCCCGAGCGGGGCGTCCGGTCCAGCAAGAGAATGGATGACCCGTCTGTCATGGTTCGGTGGGACTTCGAAAGGGGAAGCGTGAGCGGCGGGCCGCCGGCCTTCGTGCCGGGAGTCGGGTCGTCGATCGTCGCCTCCGACCCCGATGGGGGTGGGGGAAACGACGCAGGTCGGTCGGGCACGGCGATCATCACACGGACGAAGCCGCGCACGAAGAAGCCAAATCTGTATCGGGTGCTGTTGTTGAACGACGACTACACGCCGATGGAGTTCGTCATCCACGTCCTCGAGCGGTTCTTTCACAAGTCGCGAGAGGACGCCACGCGCATCATGCTGCACGTCCATCACAACGGCGTGGGAGAATGCGGCGTCTTCACCTACGAGGTGGCGGAGACAAAGGTGACCCAGGTGATGGATTTCGCCCGCAAGCACCAGCATCCGCTGCAATGCGTCATGGAGAAGAAGTGAGCCGCTCCTCCCGCACGAGATCCTCAGAGGCCAGCCTTGCCGAGCTTTTCCCGCTCTCTTGAACAAGCGCTCCACCGGGCTCTCGCCATCGCCGGCGAGAGGCGTCACGAATACGCGACGCTGGAGCACCTCCTCCTCTCCCTGGTCGACGACCAGGACGCGGCCGCGGTGATGCGGGCCTGCAACGTCGACATCGAGGCGCTGCGGCGCAACCTCGTCGAGTACGTCGACAACGAGCTCGGCAACCTCGTCGCGGACCACCGCGCCGATTCCAAGCCCACCGCCGGGTTCCAGCGCGTGATCCAGCGCGCGGTGATCCACGTCCAGTCCTCCGGCCGCGAGGAGGTGACGGGGGCGAACGTGCTCGTCGCGATCTTCGCCGAGCGCGAGAGCCACGCCGCGTACTTCCTGCAGGAGCAGGACATGACGCGCTACGATGCGGTGAACTACATCTCGCACGGCATCGCCAAGCGTCCCGGCACGACCGAGGCGCGCCCGCCCCGCGGGGCGGAGGAGGAGAGCGGCGAGCGGCCGTCCGGCGACGAGGGCGACGCGCGCGGCAAGAAGAAGGGCGACGCCCTCGACGCCTATTGCGTGAACCTCAACAAGAAGGCGCGCGAGGGCAAGATCGACCCCTTGATCGGCCGTGAAGGCGAGGTGCAGCGCACCATCCAGGTGCTCTGCCGGCGCCAGAAGAACAACCCGCTCCTCGTCGGTGATCCCGGCGTCGGCAAGACCGCGATCGCGGAGGGCCTGGCGCGCAAGATCAACGAGGGCAAGGTGCCCGACGTGCTGGCCGATGCGACGGTGTTCGCGCTCGACATGGGCGCGCTGCTCGCCGGCACGCGCTACCGCGGCGACTTCGAGGAGCGGCTCAAGCAGGTCGTCAAGGAGATCGAGAACCATCCCAAGGCGATCATGTTCATCGACGAGATCCACACGGTGATCGGCGCCGGTGCGACCTCGGGCGGGGCGATGGATGCCTCGAACCTGCTCAAGCCCGCGCTGGCGGCGGGGGGGCTGCGC
>JBNPEA010000001.1:0-38716 GCA_051117315.1 Salinarimonas sp.
TCCTCGTCGCCGAGGCGGTGGCGGTGGGCGCCGACACCACGCTCGCCCGCATCGTGCGGCTCGTGGAGAACGCGCAGTCCTCCAAGGCGCCGATCCAGAAGCTGGTCGACCGGGTGGCGGCGATCTTCGTCCCGATCGTGGTCGCCGTCGCGCTCGTCACCTTCGCCACCTGGTGGCTGCTGACGGGGAATCTCGAGCTGTCCATCGTCACGGCGGTCGCCGTGCTGGTGATCGCCTGCCCCTGCGCGCTCGGGCTCGCCACCCCGACCGCGATCATGGCCGGCACAGGTGCCGCCGCGCGCGGCGGCGTGCTGATCAAGGACGCCGAGAGCCTGGAGCGGGCCAAGGCGATCCGTGCGGTCGCCTTCGACAAGACCGGCACGCTCACCGAGGGCAAGCCGCGGCTCGCCGCCTTCGTCACTCTCGAGGGCACGCGCGAGACCGCGCTCGCCACCGCAGCCGGCCTGCAGGCGGGCAGCGAGCATCCGTTGGCGCGCGCCGTGCTCGAGGCCGCGGCGGCCGAGGGCCTCGCCCCGGTCGAGGCCGTCGACGTGCGCGCGGTCGCCGGGCGCGGCCTCGAGGGCCGCGTCGGCGCGGCGCGCTTCGCCGTCGGCAGCGCCCGGCACATGGGGGATCTCGGCCTCGACGTCGCCGGCGCGGCCGACACGGCGAAGGGTCAGCAGCAGGAGGGGCGCTCCGTGTCCTACCTGGCGCGGCTCGACGAGGCGCCCCGGCTCGTCGCGCTCCTCGCCTTCGCCGATACGCCCCGCGAGACCGCCGCGGACGCGGTGGCGCGGCTCGCGGAGATGGGCATCGTCTCGATCATGCTCACCGGCGACAATGCCGGCGCCGCCCACGCGGTGGCACGCGCCATCGGCGTCGACGAGGTGGTCGCCGAGGTGCTGCCGGAGGACAAGGCGCGCATCGTCTCCGAGCTGAAGGCGCGCTTCGGCCAGGTCGCCATGGTCGGCGACGGCATCAACGACGCGCCGGCGCTCGCCGCCGCCGATCTCGGCATCGCCATGGGCTCGGGCACCGACGTCGCCATGGAGGCGGCGGGCGTCACCCTGATGCGTGCCGATCCCGAGGCGGTCGCCGACGCGATCGAGATCGCACGGGCGACGCAGGCGAAGATCCGCCAGAACCTGTTCTGGGCCTTCGCCTACAACACGGCGGGCATTCCCCTCGCGGCGGCGGGCCTGCTCAGCCCGGTCGTCGCGGGCGCGGCGATGGCCTTCTCGAGCGTCTCGGTGGTCTCGAACGCCCTGCTGCTGCGGCGCTGGAAGCCGGCGGGCGAGCGCTGAACGGGAGGGCGGCAGATGAAGATCGGAGAAGCGGCCCGGCGCTCGGGCGTCTCGGCCAAGATGATCCGCTACTACGAGGAGATCGGCCTCCTCGCCCCGGCGCCGCGGGCGGGGAACTCCTACCGCGACTTCGACGCGCGCGACCTGCACGAGCTCGTCTTCATCCGCCGGGCGCGGACGCTCGGCTTCTCCATGGAGGAGATCGCCCGCCTGCTCGCGCTGTGGCGCGACCGCGGCCGGCCGAGCCGGGAGGTGAAGGAAATCGCCGACCGGCACGTGGCCGACCTCAAGGCGCGCATTGTCGACCTGCAGGAGATGGTCGACCAGCTGGAGCATCTGTCCCATTGCTGCGCGGGCGACGACCGGCCCGACTGCCCGATCCTGGAGGATCTAGCCGGCGCGTGAGCGGCCGGTGGAGCCCGGAGACTAGGTATTGAATAAAGCGGATAATGCCCGTATATTTATGTTGTCTGCAGCAGGATGGAGGTCATTATGTGGTACGACGATACGATGCCGGGAGGGGGTGGCGGAGGGCTAGGTGGTGGTAAGGCGCCTCGCCGCAGAGATGGCGCACCTGGCGGGGGCGGCGGCGGACATCTGCTGCCTTGAGCGAGAGCGATAACGATGGCGAGAGAGTTTCGTTTCACGATTCTGTTAGTTCTCGCCATCGTTTTCTTGAGCGTCGATCGTGCAACGGAATTTGTTGCCGATCAAATTATGTTATTATTTCGAATCGAGACATTAGGTCTCTTCAATTTTTTGAAGGAGAATCTCTCCGATTTGCTCGTCATTCTGATTATAACCTTTTTTGTTGACTTGAGGCTGCACAAAGATTCGATAGTTCTAAAAACTTCAGACATCACTGCCGCTAGAGGCTTCATTGATGAGTTAAAGCAGCTGACCAGTTCTGGAGCAGCGATAGAGTTTCATTTGAAAAAGATATATGGTGACAACATAAGAGGGATCGGTAACATAGTCAATCCGAATAAGACAATCTACCGCGATGCGTTTGTCAGAATAAGGTTAGTCCAACACGCTGATGACAAAGGTAGGTTTTTATATACTCAAGAGGTGGATTTCGTAACTGATTCAGACAAGCTGATTATCGTGATTGTAGCTACTTCTGATCAGCAAGATAATCTTTTCAATGTCGATTTTGTCGACGAGGTTTTTTGTCTTGCGAAGAAGGGCATGACGAGAGACGATGCAGTAAGATATGCGTCTGGCGTCTCATTAAGCGTCTTCGAAGACAATGAAAGGGGATTTCTGACTGAGAGGAATGTTTTGTTGAAGTTGGCCTCAAGATCAATGGCGCAACGGTGTTACGCATTGTCTTCCACAAACGAGCTGGACGGAGTGTATGTTTTCCAGGCAGATGTCAAATCAGCTTTTTCTTCGAAAAAGCGTGTGCGGATAATTTATCCCGACGCCGTCTTTCGAAAAGATATACCTTTTGTTTATTGGATTTCAGACCGGCCAATCTACTTGAAGGAGATTGAAATCGACGCCACTCGATTTGGTGATGCCGCCCGCATTACGGTAATGCCGTTTGTCGCAAGCTATGCAAGCAGCAAACGGTTGAAGGATGTGGATGCGCATCGCGAACCGATTAAGCTGATGGTTGACGCGTGGTGCACTTATGGTCAGGGTGTATTGATCAGCTGGAGGAACCAATGAGGATCAAGGCGTTCTATCCCAACGAGGCAGATGATCTGCACTGCCTGCAAGCTAGTGTCCGCATGGTATACGAGTCGCTCACAGGCAATTCGATGACTGTCGAAGAAGCTGAGCAGTTTACAGGTTTTAAGACCGGCGAACAGACTTGGCCTTTCGATATGATGCTCGGTTTCGCAGGTGCTGGGTTTAACGTTGTAAATATTGAAGTAATAGACAACGAACTATTTGCTCGTGATCCAAGAGCGGCCGCAGTTGCGGAATTTGGCGAAGAAATGTGGGCGCACTTCGAACGGGTGTCCGACATCGAGAGGGCCCAAGAGAGTGCACGTAAGTGCGTGGAGCACCCTAGGATCCGCTTCGAAAGAAAAATACCAACTCCGGCGGACTTGCGGGCAGAAATCCTTGCCGGAAAATTCGCAATCTGTAACGTTAATTATCGAGAATTAGCGGATCAGAGCGGCTACAATGGTCATTTCGTTGTTGTCGAAGATGTAGCAGAGGATGGCAAAGTTGTTCTTCAAAATCCTGGCTTGCCTCCAATTGAAAATCAAGCTGTTACGTTGGAGAAGTTCGTTAAAGCTTGGTACTTTCCAAATGAAAGAGCAGGAAACATCATAGCTGTCGGCTAATATATCTTAAAGGCTGTGGTAAAACGATTCAAGAACGGCTGGGCAGTCAGAAAGTGAGATTCGAAATGATTGAGAAAGAGAGATTGCTGGACTCAGATCTGAACATTTCCGCAGCGCCTAACGAGCCGATCAGCAAAGTTCTTCACGAGACAATAACGACTAAGCAAGACATCGTTTTAGAAGGCGAGGATGTTTACAAGCATTGGGACGATTATGAACATCTAAACGAACAGAGCTTCGATAGTTTCTACGATTTTGACTGACCAATCTGATCATTCGACGGAAATTTCGGGCCTTTGAGCGCGTAAGCCGCGCCACGTTGCCGCTATCGCCCGGCGCGCCCCCGTCCCGCCTCATTCACCGCCGATTAACCCTGATCGAATCTCGACGGGGCGCCGCGGATTCGCGCACTCCCGGGTAAGGCTTCGTCAACCACGACGGTCGAGAACGGACGGGCGTGGCGGCGTGGCCGATCGGGGCACGCCCGCGCCGCCGTCGCTTTCAGCCGAGGAGCTCCCACCCGCCATGTTTGCGTCGCTCACCTCCTTCCGCGGCCTCAGGCTCGCGACCGCGTTCGCCCTGACGCTCACCGTCGCCGCCTGCGCGGCGACCCCGCCCGGCGCCGAGCTCGGCGCGGGTGGCGCCGGCGGCGTCGCCGGCTCCGCGACGCCCGGCTCCGCCCAGGACTTCACCGTCAACGTCGGCGACCGCGTCTTCTTCGAGACCGACCAGTCGACCCTCACCCCCACCGCCCAGGCGACGCTCGACCTGCAGGCGCAGTGGCTCGCCCGCTATCCGCGCTACGCGATCCTCATCGAGGGACACGCCGACGAGCGCGGCACGCGCGAGTACAACTTCGCGCTCGGCGCCCGCCGCGCGCAGGCGGTGCGCGACTACCTGGCGGCACGCGGCGTCGACACGGGTCGCATCCGCACCGTCTCCTACGGCAAGGAGCGCCCGGCCGCCGCCTGCTCGGACGCGTCCTGCCAGTCGCAGAACCGCCGGGGCGTCACCGTGCTCGAGGGCGGCGCCGGCGTTTGACGCCCGCGAGCGGATCCGGAGCGATCGCTGCCGCTCAGGCGTAGTCGAGCGGCAGCGCCGTCGTGTTCTTGATGCGCTCCATGGCGAACGACGAGGACACGTCGTAGAGGTCCGCCACCGCGATCAGCCGCTTGTAGACCCGGTCGTAGGCGGCGATGTCGGGCACGACGACGCGCAGGAGGTAGTCGACCTGACCGCTCATGCGCCAGAGCTCGACCACCTCGGGGATCTTCGACACCGCTTCGCAGAAGTGCCGCGCCCAGTCCGCCTCGTGTCGGCTCGTGCGCACCATGACGAACACCGTCACGCCGACGTTGAGCCTGTCCGGGTCGAGCAGCGCGACCCGGCGCACGATCACGCCCGCCTCCTCGAGCTTGCGGATGCGCCGCCACAGGGGCGACGGCGAGAGCCCGACCTCTGCGGCGATCGCCTCCAGCGGACGCGTGGCGTCCTCCTGAAGGCAGGCGAGGATTCTGCGATCGATCGAATCGAGGGTGAAATTTTGCGGCATATCGTCTTCCTGCGGAATTCGATTGCACGAACCTAGCGCGGATGCGCCGTATTCGCAAAATGCTGCCGCGGTCTGCGGGCGATCATGTCGGTCCTGGTGAACCACCCACCCCCGACCAGCCCGCCCGGAGCCGCCCCATGACCGACCAGACGCCCCGCCGTCTCTCCTTCACGGACCACCCCGCCTCCGTCGGCGAGAGCTATCTCGAGCACATGGGCGTGGCGTTCTCCTTCGGCGGGCGAATGCTCGTCGCGGGCCTCGCCTGCCTCGCGCACGGCGTCTTCCCGTTCCTGTTCACCAAGACCGGCTCGCGGACGGTGGTAGAGCTGCACGACCGCATGGTCGCCAACCGCGTGCGCCACGCGCGCGGCGAGGCCGCGGCTCAGCGATAGAGCGCGATCCGCGCCAGAGCGAGATCGGCCTCGAACACCCGACCGATGGCGACGAGCCCGATCCGGCGCGCGCCCGCGAGATCGAGCGGCGTCCCGATTCGATGCGGGCGAAACTCCGCGAAGGGAAGGCGCAGACGCCGCCATGCGGGCGCCGCCACGAAGCCGGCGCGATAGGACTGCCAGGGGCGCGCCAGGTCGCGCGTTCGCAGATGGACGCCGTAGCCCTCCCCGTTGCCGTGCACGTCGAGCTCGATCCCGGCGAAGCCGGAGATGTCGACGGTTGCGCCATCGGGCGCGAGATCGCGCGCCATCTGCAGGAACCCGCCGCCGTTGTCGAGGCTCACTCGCCCGGTGAGGCGCAGCGCCCGCCGACCGGCGACGGTCTCGACCGCCGCGCGTCCGTTCGAGGCACCGCCCATCACCCGGTCGGAAATCGTGCGCCAGCCGGTCGCGTCGCGTGGCGCCGCATCGTCGGCACGGGAGAAGTCGTTCAGCAGCACGGGACCTTCCTTCGGATCGCGATCACTCCGAAATGGAGCGGTTTCGTCTCGGTCGCTCTCGATTCGGAGAGACGCGGCGATGAATTCAGCAATAAATTTCTGCTCTGCTCGTTGCACCGAAACCAGGCGTGGCCGGTTCGGTCGCGTTCCGCCGTGCCTCGCCGTTCCGCAGAGCCCTCCCGCATGTTCCGATCGTCCCGCGTCCTCCGCCTCTGCGCCCTCGTCCTCACTCTCGCGGCGGCGCTCCTCGTCCTCGCACCCGCGCCGCCGGCCGAGGCGCAGGAGGTGCTCGTCGCCCGTTGGGTCGACCGCGACGGGCACGAGCTCGCCCGGCGCGGCTTCGCCATCGATACGCTCGAAGCGCTCGCCCCCGCCACGGTCGTGACGACGACGCCCTGGACGGAGGGCGTCATGCGTTTCACCGGGCCGCGCCTCGACACGCTGGCAGCGCTCGAGCCGCAGGACGGGGAGGTGATCGCGGCGCGGATGACGGCGCTCAACGAGTATACGATCGAAGTGCCGGCGCAGGACTGGTCCGCGCACGATCTCGTTCTCGCCACCCGGGCCGACGGCCAGCGCATGCGCGTGCGCGACGGGGGGCCGATCTGGCTCGTCTATCCGCTCGATGCCGATCCGTCGCTGCAGACGCAGCAATACTACTACCGAATGATCTGGCAGCTGCGCGAGATCGTCTTCGTGGTGGGCGCGGCGTGAGGCGCGAGGCCATGCCCCGCCGCCGGCGCATCGCGCTCGTTGCCCTGCTCATCCTCGCCTGCGGCGTCTTCATCGCCGCAACCGCGGGCGTCTACGTGCGCCAGATCGAGCAGAAGACGCTGCTGACCGAGTCGATTCGCGCCTCCGGCTGGACCGCCTATCAAGCCAAGCTCGCGCACGTGCGCAGCCTCGCCGCCCTCGACATCGCGCAGCGCGACCCCTCCGCCGAGCGGCTCGACGAGGTCGCCCTGAGGCTCGAGATCCTGCTCTCGCGTGTGCCGCTGATCGCCGCGTCCGAAGAGCACGATTTCCTCGCCTCCCTTCCCGGTGTGCCGACCCTCTCGGCGCGCCTGGACGCCGAGATCGCCGCCGTGGTCGCCGAGGTCTACGCCGCCGACGTCGGCGACCCCGAGATCCGTGCCCGCCTCGCCGGCTGGAACGAGCGAATCGCCGTCTTCGGGGTCGACCTGCAGCGCCTGCTGCAGGAGGCTGTTGCCTACAACGAGCGCCTGTTCCGACGCGAGAGCGAGCTGAGCGAGGCGACCGCGATCCTGCCGCTGGGCTCGCTCGTGGTGTCCGGCGCGACCCTCGTCTTGCTGCTGATCGTGCAGGTGCGGCGCGCCGAGCGCGGCCTCGACGACATGCGCGTCGCGCAGACGCAGGCGGCCGAGAACGAGGCGAGCCTGAGGCGGATGATCGAGGCGGCGCCCGTCGCCTTCGTCGTCGCCGACCCGCACACGGACGCTGCCGTGTTCATCAACCGGAGCGCGTCCGACCTCGTCGCCGACGATCCGCGCGACGGCGCCTGGCGCGCCGCCGTCGGTCAGTGCCGACGGGCGGTGACCGCGCGCGGGGCGCTGGCCCGCCGCCCGTCCGACGCCGCCGTGCCGGTGACGCTGCGCCACCCCGGCGGCTGGCTGATGAGCTGCACGGTGCTGCACAGCCGCATCGTCTGGAACGGCCGCGAGCAGAGCCTCTACGCGCTCGTCGAGACCACGCGCTCGCGCTCGGCCGAGCGCGAGGCGATGCAGGCCTCGACGCTCGCCACCGTCGGCGAGATGGCGGCGGCGATCGTGCACGAGATCAACCAGCCGCTGGCCACGATGAAGATGGCCTCGTCGAACGCGCTGGCGCTCCTCGACGAAGGCGGCCCGCCCGAGAAGCTGCGCCTCAAGCTCGTGCGCATCGACGCGCAGGTCGACCGCGCACGCCGCATCACCGACCAGATCCGCCGCCTGGTGCGGCGCGGCGACGACCGCCCGCAAACGAACTTCTCGCCGCCCGAGGCGATCGAGCTCGCCGTCGGCGCCGTGGCCGAACAGTACCAGCGCGCCGGTATCGCCCTCGCGCTCCGCATCGAGGACGCCCGCGGGGCGCTCGTGGCGGGGGATCCCACCCTTTTCGAGCAGGTGCTCGTCAATCTCCTCGTCAACGCACACGACGCCTTCGGGTCACCAGAACGGGGGGTCACGCAGCCAGTGGAGCCGCGGGTGTGGGTCCGCGCGCGCATCGAGGAGGAGGCGCTGGTGGTCGCGGTACACGACAATGGCGGCGGCCTGCCGCCCGAGATCGCCGAGCGGCTGTTCGAGCCCTTCGTCACGACCAAGCCCGCCGGCGAAGGCACGGGGCTCGGCCTGGCGCTGGCCCGGAAGATCGTCGTCGACATGGGCGGACGCATCAGCGGCGCGACCGTGGCCGGGGGCGCGCTCTTCGAGGTGCACCTGCCGCTCGCGACGCCGACCCGAGGGAGATCGACGTGATCCTGGTCGTGGACGACGAGGAGGAGCTCCTCGAGGAGATCGTCGAGATGCTGGAGCGCAGCGGCCTCCACGTCCTCGGCGAGAGCCGGCCGCGGGCGGCGCTCGCGCTGCTGGCGCGGCGACCCGAGATCGACGTCGTCGTGACGGACTGGCGCATGCCCGGCCTCGACGGGCTCGCGCTGATGCGTGCCGCACGCTGCGATCCGTGCGCGCGGTGCGACCGGCGTTTCTTCGTCATGACCGGGCACGAGGGCGACGCGGGCCTCGCGCAAGCCCTCGCGGCCGGCGCGGCGGGGGTGCTGCGCAAGCCCTTTGCGCCGAGCGAGTTGATCGCGGCTCTGGAGACTCGCGCATACGATCCGTGAAGAAATGCGAGCTAGGGTATCGCTGATCGTCACGGACCTGACGAGGGTGGACATGAACGGCATGGTGGCTGGCGGTCGGGAGGAGAGCCCGACGGGCGGAGAGACGCTCACGGTGCTCCTCGTCGACGACGACGAGGCGTTCCTGGAGGAGCTCGCCGAGGGCCTCGAGCGGCTCGGCCTGCGCATCGTGTGCGCGCGCGACGCCGGCGAGGCGCTGTCGGCGATCGAGCACGCGCCGGAGATCGACATCGTCGTCGTCGACGTCGGCCTGCCGCGGATCGACGGCATCGAGCTCCTGAGAAAGCTGCGCACGCGCCGGTGCGCGCGTCCGCTGCCGGCGATCGTGCTCACCGGCGAGGCGACTCTCGAGCGCGCCGTGGCGGCGCTGCGGGTCGAGGCACACGACTTCCTGCAGAAGCCCGTCGACGCGCACGAGGTCGCGGCCGCCGTGCGGGCCGCCCTGACGCGCCGCGAGGAGCCGTCCGCCGCCCCGGCCGACACACCCCGCCGCAGCCCCACCGCGAGCGAGCGGCTCGCCTCGCTCTTGGCGGTCCGCAAGGAGCGCAAGCGGATCTTCGGCCCGGACCTGTTCGAGGACCCCGTCTGGGAGATGCTGCTCGACCTCGCCAACGCCGCCGCGCGGGGCGAGGAGGTGCCGGTGACGAGCTTGTGCCTCGTCTCCGGCGTCTCCACCACGACGGCGCTGCGGCGCCTCGACGACATGGCCGCGGCCGCGCTCATCGAGCGTCGCCGCGATCCGACAGACGGGCGGCGCATCCTCGTGCGCCTCACCGCCGAGGGCCGCGACAAGGTCGAGCGCTACCTGAAGGCGGTCGACCAGAAGTTCGCCTGAACAGCCCTCCGCGCCGCCTTTCAGAACGGCAGCGGCGCGCGCCCGGCCTCCTCGCGCGACACGGGGGCGAGGCGCTCGCCGACGGCGATCGTGCCGTCCGCGACCACCTCGGCATAGACGCCGCAATCCATGTGCCCGAAGGCCTGCATCAGCGCGCGCGGAATGGCGAGGTCGCGGATGCCGGTGGCGGGATCGACGTTCGTCGCCGCGCAGCGCACCGTGCGCTCGCGCACCACGAGCCGCAGGCCCGAGGGCGCGGCGAGCGTTCGGCCGACGAGATCGTGCTCGGCGAAAGCCGGCAGGTCCTCCACCACGAGGTTCGCGCGAAAGCGCAGCGGATCGACCGGCGCGCCGACCCGGGCCTCGATCGCGGCGAGGCTCGCGCGGTTGACCAGCGAGACGAAGCCGGTGGGCGAATCGGTGAATCGGTAGCCATCGGGGGCGGTCAGAACCTGCGGCGGGCCGTCGGCCGCCGCGCCCATGAAGCCGGCGAAGAAGTCCTCGACGGCGGCGCGCCCCTCGGGCGTCCCGAGATCGCCGCGCGCCACCTCGGTGCCCGCATCGCGCACGACGAGGACGCCGGTGTCGTGGTCGTAGGCTGTCTCGAGCCGCGCCAGCGCCTCGTGGCGCATCAGCATCAGGTAGTGGCGCTTCGAGCGGTGGACCGGCGCGGCCGGGTCGAAGCCCGAGGGGCCGTTCTCGATGGCGTGGATCCGGTCTCCCGGCACGAAGGCGCCGGCGGCGAGCGCGACGCGCGCCAGCGGCTCCGGCGACAGTCCCTTGACGGGATAGCGGTACAGGCCGGCGATTCGCATCGTGACGTCTCCTCAGCGAGGCTCGAAGCGCCCGAGCGCGAGATCCGGCGCGCTCGTCGCCAGGCGCGACGGGCTCGTGCGCCCGACCCAGAGGTCGGTCGCGACCGCGCCCTCGAAGGCGGTGACCGGCGCCTCGCGCCAGCCCGGCGCGTCCGGCTCGCGCACCGCCACCTCGGCCATGTGTGAGACGGAGCGGACGACGTGATCGCCGACCAGCGCGGCGAAGGGGCGCCCCGTCACAGGGCGGTCGAAGACGACCTCGAGCACGATGCGCTCGCGGTCGAGCCCGGCGAGGCGTACCGCCACGCCGCCGCCCTCGGCGAAGGCGAGCTGGACGGTGCGGGCGCGCGGTGCGAAGACGACGCTCTCGATCCGCGTACGCGTGCCCTCCGCGGCCAGCGGGCCGATCACGGCGCCGGCGCCGAAGGCGGTGGTGGCCCGGCCCTCGGGCGCCAGCGGGCGCATACGCCACAGGCCGGTCGCTGTCTCGAGCGTCAGAACGCGCTCGGTACGCGCGGCCTCGGTCACCCACAGCTCGATCTCGCCGAAGCCGGCGGGGGCGGCGTCGCCGACGCGCACGGGGATCTCGGCGGTGGCGAAGAGGCCGCCGGGACGCCGCACACCGACGAGGCGCAGTCCCTCGTCCTCGTAGAGCGTGGTGCGGATCGGCGGCTCCACCTGCGGCCGCGCCGTCACCGCCGCCGCGCAGGCGAGAAGGTCCGCGGCCGGCGCCTCGGCGGCGCCCAGCATCGGCAGGAAGGCCGGGTGCGCGGCCGTCAGCGTGAAGCGGCGCGCCTCGTCGGAGGCGAGGGTCAGCGCCACGTTGCGGGCGCCGGCGCACAGGGCCGGCGTCGTGCGGTTCTCGACCGTGACGGCGAGCCCGTCGAGGCTCGCCGCGCGGGCGGCGGGCGCGAGAGCGGCGGGCTCGAGGGAGGCGGCGAGCGCCGCGGCGACGAGGGCGGCTGCGGCGAGGCGGAGGGGGCGGGACATGGGATCCGGGACGAGGTCGTGGGCGGCGTGTCGGATCTTCCATGAACCGGAACGCGCGGCCGCTGGCAAGCCCGCAGCCGCCCCCGAGATCCTCGAGGCGCCGCCCTTAGGGCGACGGCGCCACCGTATCCGCCGCCTCGGCGCCGCGCCGCCCCGGTGGCCGCTCGGGCGCGACCGTGGTGTCGCGCGCGGTCTGGCGCTCCATCTCGGCATTGAGCTCGGCGGCGAGCAGCACGATCGTGGTCGACAGCCAGATCCACACCATGAAGCCGATCACCGCACCGAGCGAGCCGTAGGTGGCGTTGTAGGAGCCGAAGTTGGCGACATACCAGGTGAACAGCATCGAGAACCCGACCCAGGCCACGGCCCCGATCCCGGCCCCCCACAGCACCCAGCGCCAGCGCGCCCGCGTCCGGCTCGGGCCGTAGCGGTAGACGAGCGCCAGGAGCCCGGCGACGAGCGCGAGGGCCACCGGCCAGCGCAGCCATTGCAACAGCGTCTCGACCGTGTCGCCCAGCGGCACGGCCGCGAGCACCGCCGGCAGCACCGCCACCGCCGCGATCAGCCCACCGACGACGAGGAGCGCACCCAGCGTGAACAGCAGCGTGACCGCGTTGAGCGCCAGGAACCCGCGGGATTCCTCCTCGTCGTAGGCGACGTTGAGTGCGTCGAAGATCGCCTTCATGCCGGCATTGGCGCTCCACAGCGTCAGCAGCAGACCGCCGACGAAGCCGAGCGTGAGCGCCCCGCCGCCCTGGGAGGCCACGCGCTCGACCTCTCCCTCGATCACCTCGACGGCCCCGCCCGGGACCACGCCCGACAGGCTCGCCACCTGCCGGCTGACCTCCTCGGCGGAGAAGAACAGGCCGTAGAGCGAGACGAAGGCCGCGATCGCCGGGAAGAGGGCGAGCAGCGCGTAGAAGGTCACGCCGGCGGCCACCGCCATGAGCCGGTCGCGGGAGAATTCCGTCGCCACCCGCTTGCCGATGTCGACCCAGCCCGCTCGCGGGATCTCGTGCGGCGTCGCCGCGTGCCGGCCGCGGCCGGGATCGCGATCGGCGGGGCGGTCGGGCGCCTTCGATGGGCGCATGCGCGAGCGGCCGGAGTCGTCTCCGGCGTCGCCGCCGCGTGGCGGCGGCGCGCGATCCCCCTCGCGGCGCAGGAAGACGGCGCCCGCGACGATGGCGGTCGCGGCGACGAGGCCGAGGGTGGGAATGCGCTCGCGGGGCGCGTCCGACGGGCGCTGCGGTGCGGGGGCGTCCATGCTCTGGTGATCCGATCGTGCGTGTCGGCAAGGGGAATCTCGGCATGGGGAACCGGGCGGCGGCGCCACGGTTCCGCCAGGGAGTACGGAGCATGCGGCACGCCGCGCATCCGGTTCACCCCGCGTCCGGACATGCCCCGAATTGCGCAGTGCAGCGAAGCGCCGCACGATGCCGGCCTCACCCCCGCGCCGCGGAACCGAGGAGCGTCGTCGCCGTCGCCCCCTCACGCAGGCCGCGCGCCGGCCCCCGCGCGCAGGCCGATCCGCTCGGCGAGCGCAGGAAGCCGACCCTCCCGCTGCCCCTCAACCCGTCCGTCGACGGCTCGGCCGAGGCCGACCTCGTGCGCCACACCCACAAGATCCGCACCTCGAACGAGCGCTACGATCCCGGCGGCGGCGGCATCAACGTCGCGCGGGTGATCACCGAGCTGGGCGCGTCGGCCTGCGCGGTCTATGCGGCGGGCGGCGCCACCGGGAGCGTGCTCGACACGCTCGTCGGACAGCGGGGCATCGCCTTCGAGCGCGTCCCGATCCACGACGACACCCGCATCAGCCACGTCGTCTACGAGCGCTCGTCGGGCAAGGAGTACCGCTTCGTGCCGGAGGGGCCGCTCCTGCGCGACGGCGAATGCCGCGCCGTGCTCGACGCGATCCGCGATCGCGACGTCGACTGGATCGTCGCCTCGGGTTCGCTGCCGCGGGGAACCAAGCCCGGCTTCTACGGCGAGATCGCCGACATCGCCGCACGCAAGGGCGCGAAGCTCGTCCTCGACACGTCCGGCCCGGCGCTCGCGGAGACGCTGGCGCACGGTGGCGTGCACCTGGTCAAGCCGAGCCACGGCGAGCTGGAGAAGGCGCTCGGCCGCACGCTGCCCGACGCCGATGCCATCGGGGCCGCGGCGATGGAGTTCGTCGAGGCCGGCAAGGTGGACCTCGTCGCGGTGACGCTCGGCCACGAGGGCGCGATCCTCGCCTCGCGCGAGGGGATCGTGCGCAAGGCCGTGCCGCAGGTCGAGGTCCGCTCGGCGGTGGGCGCCGGCGACAGCTTCGTCGCCGGCATGACCTACGGGCTCGCCACCGGGCTTTCCCCGCGCGAGGCCTTCGTGCTCGGCATGGCGGCGGGAACGGCGGCGGTGCTCACCCCCGGCACGGAACTGTGCAAGCGCGAGGACGTCGAGCGCCTGCGCGCCGAGATCGACGGCTGACGCGCACCCGTCTCCATTCGCCATCCTTCGACTTCCCCCACGCGGACATCCCCGAGGCTTCCCCCATGAAAGTCGTCGTCTTCAGCGCCAAGCCCTACGATCGCGCCTTCCTGCACCAGGCGGCCCGGCCGCTCGGCCACGAGCTCGCCTTCGTCGAGGCCACGCTCACCGCGGACAGCGCCGTGCTCGCGGACGCGGCGCAGGCGGTGTGCGTCTTCGTCAACGACCATTGCGACGCCGCGGCGCTGGAGCGGCTCGCCGCGCTGGGCGTGAGGCTGGTCGCGCTGCGCTGCGCGGGCTTCAACAACGTCGACCTCCAGGCGGCGCGCCGGCTCGGCATCGCGGTCGCGCGCGTGCCGGCCTATTCCCCGCACGCCGTGGCGGAGCACACGCTCGCGCTGGTGCTCGCGCTCAACCGCAAGATCCACCGCGCCTACAACCGCGTGCGCGAGGGCAACTTCGCGCTCGACGGGCTGCTCGGCTTCGACCTCCAGGGCAAGACCGTGGGCATCGTCGGCACCGGGCAGATCGGCGCCATCGCGGCGGGGCTGTTCCAGGGCTTCGGCTGCACCGTGATCGCCCACGACGTCGCCGAGAACCCCGACTGCACGGCCCGCGGCATCGCCTACGTCTCCCGCGAGGAGCTGTTCGCGCGCGCCGACATCGTCTCCCTGCACTGCCCGCTGACGCCGCAGACCCGGCACATGATCGACGCCGACGCGATCGCGCGGATGAAGCGCGGCGTGATGATCGTCAATACGAGCCGCGGGGCGGTGATCGACACGCCGGCCGTGCTCGCGGGGCTGAAGTCCGGGCGAATCGGCAACCTGGCGCTGGACGTCTACGAGGAGGAGGGCGACCTGTTCTTCGAGGACCTCTCGAACACCATCCTGGGCGACGACGTCTTCGCCCGGCTGCTGACCTTCCCCAACGTGCTGATCACCGGCCACCAGGCCTTCTTCACCAAGGAGGCGCTCGGCAACATCGCCGAGACCACGCTTTCCAACATCGACGCCTTCGCCCGCACGGGCGCGCCGGTTCACGCGGTGTCGGTGGAGAAGATCGCGGATTGACGGGCCGCGGCGCTCGTCTCGCCCCCACCCGTCTCCCTTCGGTCGCCGACCGCCCCGCGGGGCGATACCGTGTCGCGACTGGCATCGACCGTCGCGACACGCGCGACACCGATACCTCCCCGCAGGGGAGGTGGGCCGAGCGCAGCGAGGACCGGTGGGGGCGAGAGAGGCTGGACGAAGGCGAGGCGCGCACCCGGCCTCACAGGAAGCTCTGCGGGTCCACATCCACCTGCACGCGGATGCCGCCTGTCGGCTTCGGGCCGGCGGCGAGCCAGTCGCGCAGGAAGCCCTGGAGGTCGCGCGAGCGGGCGGCGCGGACCAGGATGCGCACGCGGTGGCGGCCGCGGATCATGGCGATGGGCGCCTCGGCCGGGCCGAGCACCGCGAGATCGGCGTCGAGCACGCCCATGCCGTGGGCGGCGCGCACCAGCGCCCGGGCATGGGCGTGGGTCGCGTCCTTGTCGGCGCCGGAGACCACGAGCGCCGCGAGGCGGCCGAAGGGCGGCAGCCGCGCCGCCTCGCGCTGGGCGGTCTCCTCGGCGTAGAAGCGCTCGGCGTCGCCCGAGAGCAGCGCCGCGATCACCGGATGGGCCGGCTGGAAGGTCTGCAGCAGCGCCCGCCCCGGCCGGTCGCCGCGCCCGGCGCGGCCCGTCACCTGCTGCAGCAGCTGGAAGGTCCGCTCCGCCGCGCGCGGATCGCCCGAGGTCAGCCCGAGATCGGCGTCGACCACCCCCACCACCGACAGGAGCGGGAAGTTGTGGCCCTTGGCCACGAGCTGCGTGCCGATGACGATGTCGCAGGCGCCCGACGCGATCTCGTCGAGCTCGGTGCGCAGCCGCTCGGCGCCGCCGGGGAAGTCCGAGGAGAGGGTGATCACCCGCTTCTCGGGAAACAGCGTGGCGACCTCCTCGGCGATTCGCTCGACGCCGGGACCGCAGGGCACGATCGTGTCGATCCCGCCGCAGGACGGGCAATGCTCCGGCCGCCGCTCGACGTGCCCGCAATGATGGCACACGAGCGCACGCCGGAAGCGGTGCTCGACGAGCCAGGCGGTGCAGTTGGGGCATTCGTAGCGATGCCCGCAGGCGCGGCACAGGGTCAGCGGCGCGAAGCCGCGCCGGTTGAGGAACAGGAGCGCCTGCTCGCCGCGCGCCAGCGCCTCCTCGATGGCGGCGGCGAGCGGCGGGGCGATCCAGCGGCCCTGGGGCGGGCCGTGCCGCCGCATGTCGATGGCGGCGATCTCGGGGAGCGTGCGCCCGCCGAAGCGCTCGGGCAGGCGGATGTGGGCATAGCGGCCACGCTCGGCGTTGACCCGTGTCTCGAGCGAGGGCGTGGCGGAGGCGAGCACCACGGCGGCGGGCTCGAGCCGGCCGCGAATCACCGCCATGTCACGGGCGTGGTAGTGGACGCCGTCCTCCTGCTTGTAGCCGGCGTCGTGCTCCTCGTCGACGACGACGAGCCTGAGCGCCGCATAGGGCAGGAACAGCGCCGAGCGGGCGCCGACCACGACCTTGGCGGCGCCGGAGGCGATGTCGGCGTAGAGCCGCTCGCGCCGCTTGCCCGTCACGCCGGAATGCCAGGCGGCGGGGCGCACGCCGAAGCGCGCCGCGAAGCGGTCGAGGAAGCCCGAGGTGAGCGCGATCTCGGGCATCAGCACGAGGCTCTGGCCGCCCATCCGCAGGGCCTGCGCGATGGCCTCGAAATAGGCCTCGGTCTTGCCGGAGCCGGTGACGCCCTCGAGCAGGATCGGCGGCGGGACACCCGCCTCGGTGGCGCGCACGGCGTCGGCCAGCGCGTCCGCCGCCGCGCGCTGGGCGGGGGAGAGCCGCGCGGGGGCGTGGTCGGGATCGGGCGCGGGGGGCTTCGGGTCGAGGAGCGCGAGGGTCTCGAGCGCGCCCTCGTCGACGAGCCCGTCGATCACGCCCGGGCTGACGCCGGCGGCGAGCGCGAGATCCCGCTTGGCCCGCGCGACGCCGTCGGCGGAGGCGGCGAGCACCCGCGCCCGGGCAGGGGTCATGCGCCCGGGCTGCGCGCCCGTCGCCCGCACGCCGACGCGGGGCGTCTCGGGGCGCGTGGCGTCGGCGAGCTTGAGCGCCATCGGCAGCACGGCGCCGCGGGGCGCGAGCGTCCACTGCGCCACGAAGTCGAGCAGCGCGCGCAGGGGCCCGGGGAGGTGCGGGGCGTCGAGGGGGCCGACGAGGAGCTTGAGGTTCGACCCCTCGCCCTCGCGCAGGCCCCAGACCACGCCCACCGCCTCGCGCGGCCCGAACGGCACGCGCACGGGCTGCCCGACCGCGAGCGCGAGGCCGTCGGGGACGCGGTAGCTGAACAGCGTGTCGAGGGGCAGCGGGACGAGGACGTCCGCCAGCGTCTGGACCATGGGCGGGCGGCGTTGACGGTTTGGTGAGCCTGAGCCGAGAGACTTACGCCATCGCAGACCGACGCGCCATCCCGAGGGCCGATGACGATCGAGGCCGCCTTTTCCGTATCCCTCATTCAGGGCCGCTCCGGCGCCGCCCATCCCCGTAGCCTCGCTGGCGATCGGGCGATGCCGGCCGCCGACGCGCTCCCCTCTCCCTCGCGGAGAGGGGTCGGGGGTGTGGGGCGTGCAGAACTCGGGAGACGCCGATGCCGCTCCGCACGAGCGCCTCGTCGCGCCGCCCGGCGGGGGAGCCCGGCACGACCCTCGAGGCCCGCGCCATGATCGCGCCCGAGGTCGAGGCGGCGCTGCGGGCGCATCTCGTGGCGCTCGCCACGGAGCGGCGCTACGCGCCCAACACGATCGCGGCCTACGGCCGCGACATCCGGCAGTTCCTCGGCTTCCTCACGGAGCATCTCGGCGGGCCGCCGGACGCCGAGGCGCTTGCGGCGCTGCCGGCGCGGGACCTGCGCGCCTTCCTCGCCGCGCGGCGGGCGGAGGGCGCCGTCGACGCGACGCTCTCGCGCAAGCTCTCGGCGGTGCGCGGCTTCGTGCGCGCCCTCTCGCGCGAAACCGGCGTCGAGATGGCGGGCGTCGCCTCCGTACGCGGCCCGCGGCGCCGGCGCGACCTGCCGCGGCCGGTCGCGCCCGCAGCGGCGGTGGCGCTCACCGACCCGGACCTGCGCGCCGACGAGGATCGCCCGACCTGGGTGCTGATCCGCGACGCCGCCGTGCTGGCGCTGCTCTACGGCGCGGGCCTGCGCATCTCCGAGGCGCTCGGCATCCCGCGCCGGGACGCGCCCGTCGTCGCCGGGGCGAGCCTGCGGGTGACGGGCAAGGGCGGGCGCACCCGCGCCGTGCCCGTGATCGCGCCCGTGGCGGAGGCGGTCGGCGCCTACCTCGCCGCCTGCCCGTACTCCCCGGCGCCGGACGAGCCGCTGTTTCGCGGCGAGAAGGGCGGGCCGCTCGGGGCGCGGCGCGTGCAGGACGCGATGGCGCGGTTGCGCGGCGGGCTCGGCCTGCCGGACACGGCGACGCCGCACGCCCTGCGGCATTCCTTCGCGACCCATCTCCTCGCGCGCGGCGGCGACCTGCGCGCGATCCAGGAGCTCCTCGGCCACGCGTCCTTGTCGACGACGCAGGTCTACACCCGCGTCGATGCGGCGGGTCTCCTCGCCGCTGTCGAGGCCGCCCATCCACGCGCGAAAATCCGCTAGCGACGCGCTACCGAGGCGCGCCACGGTTGCCGCCTCGTTCCAGGTAACGTTCTGCAAAGCATTCTTGCTTACCGTAACGCCCGTCAATCAGACGGGGAAAGGTCCGGCATGGTCGAGCGAACGGCGCGCAGTGGATCCGAGGAGCGACGTCCCGTGCGCGTCCTCGTCGCCGATCCCGCCGCGGGTGCCCGGCTGAGCCTGGTCGTCACGCTCAAGGGCTTCGATCCCGGCATGGAGGTGGTCGAGACCACCGGGGGGCGCGAGACCCTCGACGCCCTCACCACGCACCGTCCGGACATCGCTTTCATCAACGTCCACATGGAGGGCATGTCCGGCGCGGAGGCCATGGCCGTCGCCCGTCACCAGGGCGTACGCCCGCTCACCCTCCTGATGGCCGACGGCGTGATGAAGCACTGGGTCGACCTCTCGGTCGAGCTCGACGCCTACGAGTTCCTCAAGAAGCCCTTCGACGCCGACCACGTCACGGCGCTGCTGAAGAATCACCGGCGCATGCGCCAGCCGCTGCGCCTCCTCCTCGTCGACCACGCCGACACCGCGCGGACGACGGTGCGCAAGATCTTCGAGCGCAGCCGCTTCTCCTTCGAGATCGACGAGACCGATGCCGGGCGCCACGCCCTCAAGCTCCTGCAGCTGACGAGCTACGATCTCGCGCTGTTCGACATGCACCTGAGGGGCGTCGACGGGCTCGAGATCGCCTGCCAGGCGCGGGAGATCGCCCCCGACACGAAGCTCTTGATCATGAGCGTCTCGCCCGGGGACAGCCTGCCCGGCGCGCTCAAGCATTTCGGCGTCGAGGCGCTGCTCGCCAAGCCCTTCTACATCCGCGACGTCGAGAAGGTCTTCCACAAGATCTACGGCCTGCGGCGGCCGTACCTGATGAACGCACTGACCCCCGAGACCGAGGCCAAGGCCCGCGTCGCCGCCCTTCGCTGAGGCCTCGCGCCGAGGACGGCGACGCGCGACGCGTCAGCCGTGGAAGGGGAAGCGGTCGAGCGGGATGCGCAGGACGCGCCGCCCCTTCGCGTCCGGCTCCGGCAGGCGCATGCCGTTCATGTTGACCTGCAGCGCCATCAGCATCCGGTCCGGCAGCGGCAGCGTGGCATCGCGCTCCGAGCGGATGCGCACGAAGGCCTCCTTCGACGGGGTGCCGGCGAAATGCTTGTTGCCGGCCTTGTGCTCGGCGACCGTCGCCTCCCCCGCGGGGTCGCGCCCGCCGGGCTGGTAGTCGTGGCCGACGAAGAGACGGGTCTCGTCCGGCAGGGCGAGGATCGCCGTGATCGAGTCGTAGAGCTCGCCCGCGTCCCCGCCGGGGAAGTCGGCACGCGAGGAGCCGGAATCGGGCATCATCAGCGTGTCGTGCACGAACGCGGCGTCCCCCACGACATAGGTGACGGAGGCGACCGTGTGCCCGGTGGAGAGCATCACCCGGACGTCCAGCTCGCCGATGCGGAAGGTGTCGCCGTCGGCGAACAGCCGGTCCCATTGCGAGCCGTCCGCGGGGAAGTCGTCCATGGCGTAGAGATCGCGCCAGATCTCCTGCACGCGCTTGACCCGCTCGCCGATGGCGATCGGCGCGCCGGTGCGCTGCTTCAGCCAGGCGGCGGCGGAGAGATGGTCGGCGTGGGGATGGGTGTCGAGGATCCAGGCGACGGCGAGGTCCTTCTCCGCGACGTAGGCGAGGATGTCCTGCGCCTGCTCCGTGCGCGTCGCCGCGGAGCCGGGGTCGAGCTCGAGCACCGGGTCGACGATGGCGGCCTGCCGCGTCGCCGGGCATGAGACGACATATTGCAGCGAGCCGGTGGCGGCGTCGTAGAAGGGCTGGACGTCCGGGCTGCCGGGGCCGCGCGAGGGGGAGTGCGAGAGGCGCATGCGGGTCTCCTTCTTCAGTGAGAATATTCTAATTTTCATATATATCAGATCGGTCCTGGGCGATGCAAGGGCGACCCGCACCGCAGGCTAGGCCAGCGCGTCGACGAAGCGCCGGTCGATACGGTCCTTCAGCCACCAGACGGCGCGGCCTTCCGCCGCCAGGTGCCGGCCGCGGGCGGCGATGGCGCGGCCGTCCGCCGTGGACATCAGCACGAGCCAGTCCGCCTGCGGCTCGAACGGCGCGAGCGGCTCGCCACGGGCGGCCCGGCGCAGGTTCTCGGCGAGCACGGGGCCCTGGCGCACGGCGAACACGCCCGCCTTCGGGCGCGGATCGGTGACCGAGCTCGCGCAATCCCCCGCGCCGAAGATCGCATCGTCGCCGACCGCCTGCAGCGTCGGGCGCACGGCGAGGAAGCCGCGCGGATCCGTCGCGAGGCCCGACGTCGCGATCAGCGCCGGCGCGCCCGCACCGACGGCCACGAGCGTCGCGTCGGCCTCGATCACGCACCCGCTCGCGAGCGTCACCGCCGTCTCGGACACGGCGAGGGCGCGATCGTTCTCGACCAGCGCGATGCCGGCCTTCGCGAGACGCGCGCGAGCGAGGCGGCGGGCGCGGGGGTTCAAATCCGGCAGCAGCGCGTGGGCCGTGACCAGCGAGAGCCGCAGAGCGTCGGCGTCGCGCCCGGCGTCCCGCGCCTCCGCGCGCAGGCGCCGCGCCAGGGCGAAGGCGAGGCACAGGCCGGCCGCGCCGCCGCCGACGACGGCGATGTCCCGCGGCCCGTGCGGGGCGCGCACGGCCGCGATCAGCCGGTCGGTCTTGTCCAGGAGATCGCCGATCGGCTTCACCGCGATCGCGTGCGCCTCGGCTCCGGCGATGGCGGAGAGGTCGGGCGTGATCCCGATGTCGAGGGACAGCAGATCGTAGGGGATCGCCTCGCCGCCCGCCGTGAGCACGCGCCGCGCGGCCGCGTCGACCCGCACGACAGCGTCCTCCACGAAGCGACCGCCCCCCTGCGTCACGAGACGGCGCACGTCGATGTGCATCGCCTCGCGGGAATAGAAGCCGGCGACGTGGCCCGGCAGCATTCCGGAATAGGGCGAGGCCGCGGCGGGAGAGACGAGCGTCACCGCGAGACCGGGCTCCGGCCTCCGGCGCAGAGCGTCGAGGACGAGCGCATGGCTGTGCCCTCCTCCCACCAGAACCAGACGCGTCGCCCCCGCCATCGTCTCCCCCGGTCGTTCCATGCCCTCGACGCCGCCCGCACGCCGTGCGCACCGGCGAATGTGTTGCATTCCGCGCACAGGTCCAGGCGGCGCCGGTCTGATATGGTGCCCCGGTCGGACCCCGGCGTACCCGTGCGGCGGGCGCCTCGACAGCCCTTCTAGACCGGTCAGGCCCCCGCGACCATGGCGCGCCAGCGTTCCCCCCACAGAGATCCCGCCGCGGACGCGGCTGCGCTGCTGCGCCGTCTCGGCTTCGCCATCCTGATGATCGCGCTCCCGGTGGTGGCGCTGGTGTCCCGACGCGGCGTCGTGGTCCTCACCCCGATCGGCGTCGCGCTTCTCGCCATCGCCGCCGTGATCGACGGCGAGCACCGCCGGATCTCGGCCGGCGTCAACGCCCTCCTCGGGCGCCTCGCCGGGATCGCCGGGCTCGTGGCTCTGGGCTGGGCGGTGCTCTCGCTCGCGTGGGCGCCGTTCTCCGGCCCGGCGGCGGAGCGCCTCGGCAACCTGGCGGCGACGCTCGCGCTGGGGGCTGCCGGCTACCTCGCCCTGCCCGTGCGCATGCGCTCGGCGAATCTCTACCCGCTGGCCATCGGCGTGGGCGCGGCGGCGCTGGTCGCGATCGGCCTCCTCGTGCTCGAGAGCCGTCCGACCTGGGACGAGGACACCCTGACCCGCGACCGCGGCGTGGTGGCGCTGGCGCTGCTCGTCTGGCCCGCGGCCGCCTGGCTGCATTCGCGCGGGCGCGACCTGCAGAGCGTCGCGATCGTGCTCGCGGTTGCGATCGCGACCGGGCTGGCGCCCAGCGCGCTGGCCTTCGCGGGCTTCGCGACCGGCGCCGCCGTCTACCTCGTCGCCGCCTCGCAGCCCAGGCTCGCGTCGCGGCTCGTCGGTGTCGGCGGCGGCGGGCTGATCCTCGCCGCGCCGGCCCTCGCCTTCGTCCTGGCCCCGCTCGAGCCGGGGCTCGCCGCCTGGCGGGACATGATCCTCGCCGAGCCGATCCGGCTCGTGACCGGCTGGGGCTTCGAGACGGCGCTGCGCGGGGCGAGCGTCGGGCTCGTGCCGTCCGACGCGCCGGCGAGCTTCCTGTTCGAGGTCTGGACCGATCTCGGCCTGGTGGGCGCGGCGGCTCTGGCGACGGCGACCGTCGTGGCGGCGCTCGGCGCGGCGCGCATCCACGCCGCCGTCGCCCCTGGCGCCCTCGCCGCCCTCTCGGCGGGGCTCGCGATGCTGGTCGTGGGGGCGAGCTACACGCAGATGTGGTTCGTCACCAGCCTCGTCGTCGCGGCCCTGCTCTTCGCCGCGGTCGAGCGCGGCCAGTTCCGCACCAAGCGCCCGAAGGCGATCCTGGGCGCGATCCTGGGGCGGGGGAAGCGGGAGGGAGAGAAAGACGCAGAGGGTTGAGCCCGGCGGGCTCCCTCACGCCGCGTCCCTGCCCCCCAGCCGGCCCTCGTGCACCGCATGGCAGGCGACGCCGCCCGCGAGCGGCGGCCGCTCGGTGCGGCAGCGGTCGTTGGCCCAGGGGCAGCGCGGGTTGAAGGTGCAGCCCGTGGGCGGGTTGATCGGGTTGGGGATCTCGCCCGCCACGGGGGCGCGGTCCTGGCCGGACATGGCGAGGTCCGGCACCGCGTCGAGCAGCATGCGCGTGTAGGGGTGCTTGGGGTTCGTGAACATCTCGCGCCCGCCGGAGATCTCGACGATTCGCCCGAGATACATCACGCCGATGCGCGTCGCCATGTGCCGCACGACGGCGAGGTTGTGCGAGATGAACAGGTAGGTCAGGCCGAACTTGTCCTGCAGGTCCCGCATCAGGTTGAGGATCTGCGCCTGGACCGAGACGTCGAGCGCAGAGGTCGGCTCGTCGCAGACCAGGAAGTCCGCGTTCGACGCCAGCGCCCGGGCGATCGCCACGCGCTGGCGCTGGCCACCGGAGAACTCGTGCGGGTACTTGATGCCGTCGTCGGGATGCAGGCCCACCAGCGTCAGCAGCTCGCCCACGCGGGCACGGATGTCCGCCTCGCCCTCGATCAGCCGGAAGGCACGGATCGGCTCGGCGACGATCCGGTCCACGCGCCAGCGCGGGTTGAGCGAGGCGTAGGGGTCCTGGAACACCATCTGGATGCGCCGGCGCAGCCGCTGGCGCTCGACCTCCGCCTTCGGGTCGGTCATCGAGATGCCCTCGATCGTCACCTCCCCGCCCGACGGCGGCAGCAGGCCCACGACCATGCGCGCCACCGTCGACTTGCCGGAGCCGGATTCGCCCACGAGCGCGAAGGTCTCGCCCTTGGGGATGTCGAAGGAGACGCCGTCGACGGCCTTGAGATACTGCTTCTCGCCGCCCTCGAGCACGCGGTTGAGCCACGGCTTCGAGACGTCGAACGCGCGGGAGAGATCGCCGACGCGCACATAGGGTTCTGTCGTCACGCCGTGGCCTCCTCGTGCTTCTCGGCGGCGGCGAGGGTCTTGCCCTCACCGAGGTAATGCGGGCCCGAGGCCTTGTCGTAGAGATGGCAGGCGACCTCGTGCCCACGCCAGGGCAGCGGATCGGGCCGATCGACCGTGCAGCGCCCGAAACGGTAGCCGCAGCGCGGGTTGAAGGCGCAGCCCGGCGGGATGCGGGTGAGGCGCGGCATCGAGCCGGGGATCTGCACGAGGCGCGCCTCCTCGCCCGCGAGCGTCGGGATCGCGCCCATCAGGCCCTCGGCATAGGGGTGGAGCGGGTTCTGCACCACGTCGTGCACCGGCCCGATCTCGGCGACCCGGCCCGCATACATCACAGCCACGCGGTCCGCCGTCTCGGCGATGACGCCCATGTCGTGGGTGACGAGCATGATGGCGGTGCCGTGCTCGCGCCCCAGGCGCTTCAAGAGCGTGATGATCTGCGCCTGCACCGACACGTCGAGCGCGGTCGTCGGCTCGTCGGCGATGATCAGCTCGGGCTCCGCGCACAGGGCGAGCGCGATGACGACCCGCTGGCGCATGCCGCCGGAGAACTCGTGCGGATAGCTGTCGATACGCTTGTCCGGCGCGGGGATTCCGACCTCCGTCAGGAGCTCGATCGCGCGGGTGCGCGCCTGGGACTGCGACAGGTCGGTGTGGGTGGTGATCGTCTCGATCAGCTGCTCGGAGATCTTGTAGAGCGGGTTGAGGCTCGTCAGCGGGTCCTGGAAGATCATGCCGATGCGCCGGCCGCGGATCTTGCGCATCTCGTCGGGGGGAAGATTGTCGATGCGCTTGCCCGACAGCAGGATCTCGCCGCCGGCGATGCGCCCGGGCGGGTCGATCAGCCCGATCACGGCGGAGCCCGTCACCGACTTGCCGGCGCCGGATTCGCCCACGACCCCGAGCACCTCGCCCTTGGCGATGTCGAAGGACACGCCGTCGATGGCCCTGAGCACGCCGCGGCGGGTGTGGAACTCGACCCTGAGGTCGCGGACGGAGAGGACGGTGTCGGTCATCGAGTCGGGCCTCGCCAAGTCTGGTACATGAGAACGGGCCTCTGCTTCCTGAGAACGTTACGCATATCGATCACGGGCGCGGGGGGCGCGCGGCCACATCACCTCAGCTTCGGATTGAGCGCATCGCGCAGCCAATCCCCGAGCAGGTTGATCGAGAGCGCCAGCAGCACCAGCGCCATCGCGGGGAAGAACAGGATCCACCACTCCCCGGAGAACAGGAACTGCTGGCCGCTACGGATCAGCGTGCCCAGCGAAGGCTGCGTCGGCGGCATGCCGGCGCCGAGGAAGGAGAGCGTCGCCTCCTCGATGATCGCGAGCGCCAGGTTGATCGTCGCGATCACCAGAACCGGCCCGGTCACGTTCGGCAGCACGTGCTTGACCATGACCACGAAGGGCTTGAGTCCGATCAACCGCGCGGCGTCGACGTAGACCTTCGACTTCTCGACCAGCGTGGTGGCACGCACGGTGCGGGCGTACTGCGCCCAGTTGGAGATGCCGATGGCCAGGATCAGCACGAACAGCGTCGCCTGCTCCTGCTGCGCCGGCGGGATGACGCCGCGGGCGATGCCGAACACGAGCAGCGCGATCAGGATCGCGGGAAACGAGAGCTGGACGTCGGCGACGCGCATGATCACCGCCTCCGTGCGCCCGCCGAGGTAGCCGGCCACCAGCCCCAGCGTGACGCCCACGGTCAGCGAGAACGCCACCGAGGCGACGCCGACCAGGAGCGACACCCGCGCGCCGTGGAGCACGGCGGAATACATGTCGCGTCCCTGCGGGTCCGTCCCGAAGACGTAGACGTTGCCCGTGAAGGCGTTCGGCTCGCCGGGCGGCGTGAAGCCGTCCATCATCTCGAGGCTCGCCGGGTTGAACGGGTCCTGGGGCGTGATCAGGGGCGCGAGCACCGCCGCCAGGATCATCAGGATCGCCACGAAGGCCGAGACGATCGTCACCGGCGAGCGGCGGAAGGAATAGGCGATGTCGGAATCCCATGCGCGGGCGAGCACGCCCATGCGCGCGGCCGGCGTCTCGATCATGTCTCCCGTCACGGGGCCGTGGGCCTTGTCGAGGACGGGCGCGGGGCGGTCGGTCGTCGTCTCATCGGGCATGCGGCCGGCCTTCACTTGGCGAGCGTCTTGCCGCCGCGCAGGCGCGGGTCGAGCAGGACATAGGTGATATCGACGAGGAGGTTCATGATGACGAAGACCGTGGCGACGAAGACGAGGTAGGCGGCCATCACCGGCACGTCCGCGAACTGCACCGCCTGCACGAAGAGCGAGCCCAGCCCGGGCCATTGGAACACCGTCTCGGTGACGATGGCGAAGGCGATGATCGAGCCGAGCTGCAGGCCGGCGATGGTGACGACCGGGATGAGCGTGTTGCGCAGCGCATGGCGGAACTCGATCGTCCGCTCCGGGATGCCGCGGGCGCGGGCGAAGCGGATGAAGTCCGCGCGCATCACCTCGAGCATCTCCGAGCGCACGAGCCGCATGATCAGCGTGAGCTGGAAGAAGCCCAGCGTCAGCACGGGCAGGACGAGGGACTTCAGCCCCGATTGCGTCAGCAGGCCGGTCGTCCACCAGCCGATGGTGACCGTCTCGCCGCGCCCGAAGGAGGGCAGCCAGCGCAGCTCCACGGCGAAGACGTAGATCAGCCCGATGCCGATCAGGAAGGTCGGCAGCGAGACGCCGACGAGGGAGACCGTCATGACGATGTTGGCGAGCCAGCCGTCGCGCCGGATCGCGGCGTAGACGCCGAGGCCGACGCCGATCAGCGTGGCGAACAGGGCGGAGAGCACGGCCAGCTCCAGCGTCGCCGGCAGGCGCTCGCGCATCAGGTCCGAGACGGGGCGGGCCTGACGATAGGATATGCCGAAGTCGCCCTGCACGGCGTTGCCGACGAAGATGGCGAACTGCATCGGGAACGGCTCGTCGAGCCCGAGCCGATCGCGCAGCTCCTGTCGATCCTGGAGCGTCGCTTCCTGCCCGACCATGTTGGCGACCGGGTCTCCGACGAAACGGAACATCGAGAAGGCGATGAAGGCGACGACGAGGAGCACCAGCACGCCCTGCGCGAGGCTCCTGAGAATGTAGGCGATCATCGATCCGCCGTGGTCTGGGAAGAGGCGTCGAGGAGGCGGCGCGCGCCGCCTCCCGTCCCGGGGCGCCGCCCGGCGCGCGGGCGCGCCGGGCGGCGGGAAGAGCCGGTCACTCGGCCATCTCGATGAACTTCATCTTGGGCTGGTTCTCGGCGTCGACCGGGATGTCCACCGCCTCGCGCATGGCGTAGGCGAGCATCTGGGTGTGGACCGGGATGTAGACCACGTCACCCTTCACCGCTTCCCAGATGTCCGCGATCGTGGCGTTGCGCGCCTCGATGTCGGTCTCGGTGGCGAGCGACTTGATCATCGCGTCGACCTCGGGGTTGGAATACCCGGTCGGGTTCCAGGTGCCGAGGCTCTCGCCGTCGCGGGTGTGGTACAGGAACGAGAAGATGTACTCGGAATCGAAGGTCGGCACGCCCCAGCCCAGCAGGTAGAGATCCGTCTCCGGCGGCTCGCGCTGGAGCAGCGGGAAGTGCAGCGAGCGCGACTGCGAGACCAGGTTCACCTTGATGCCGATCCGGCCGAAGGCGTTGACAGCCGCCTGGCAGATCGCCTCGTCGTTGAGGTAGCGATCGTTGGGGCAGTGCATCGTGGTGGTGAAGCCGTCGCCGTAGCCGGCCTCGTCCATCAGCGCCTGCGCGGCCACGAGGTCGGGCTCGGGATAGGCGTTGAGCTCCTCGGTCCAGCCGTTGACGAAGGGCGGGGAGATGATGCCCGCCGGCATCGCCTGGCCGCGCATGACCACCTGCTCGATGCCGTCGCGGTTGATGGCCATGTTCATGGCCTCGCGCACGCGCACGTCCGCGAACGGGTTGGCGCCGTCGACGTCGTCGGTGTCGAGGTCGTCGGAGCCGACGTCCATGCCGAAGAAGATCACCCGGTTCTCGGCGCCGAGGTTGACGCGGATGCCGGGCTCGGCGGCGAGGCGCTCGATGTCCTGCACCGGCACGTCCTGGACGAAGTCGACCTCGCCGGAGAGCAGCGCCGCGACGCGGGTGGCCGCCTCGCTGATCGGCGTGTAGACGATCTCGGCGGGGCCGACGGGGAACTCGTCGGCGCCCCAGTAGTCGTCGTTGCGGCGCAGCACGGTGCGGACCTCGGCCTCGCGGGCGGCCAGGACGTAGGGCCCGGTGCCGTTGGCGTTGCGCACCGCGTAGGTCTCCTCGCCGGCGGCGAAGTCCTGCGGCTCGACAACGTCGTTCTCGACCGACCACTCCTCGTCCATGATGAAGGTGTTGGTGAGGTTGTTGGGCAGCAGCGGGTTCGGGCCCGACGAGACGATGCGCACCGTCGTGTCGTCGATCTTCTCGGCGCCGGTCACGATGGAGTGCAGGCCCTTCATGTCCGAGGTCGGCGAGGTCGCGCGCTCGATCGAGAAGACGACGTCGTCGGCGTTGAACGGATTGCCGTTGTGGAAGGTGACGCCCTCGCGCAGCGTGAAGATCCACGCGTTCGGGTCGTCGGGATCGATGCTCCAGTCGGTGGCGAGCACGCCGACCATCTCGCCGGCCTGGTTGCGGCCGACGAGCGTCTCGTAGACGTGGTGGTTGAGGGCGTGCGTCGGGCCCTCGTTCTGCGCGTGCGGGTCCATCGTGAGCGCGTCGCCGACGCGGGCCCAGCGCAGCGTCTGGGCGTCGGCGGTCGCCGCGGTGAAGAAGGTCGCCCCGAGCAGTACGGCGGCGAGGGTCGTGCGAGTGGCTGACATCGTCCTCTCCTGGTGGTGGCCCGGCGCGTTCTCAGCGCGCGCCGCAGCCGATGGCGCGGATCATAGTGGCCGCATTATCTCCTTGTCACGGTCACTTAAGGATGTTTCCGGAGAAACCGCCCCGTCTCGGCGACCTCGGTCCCTCAGGTTGCAATTAGCGCAATTTTGGATTGAGGGCGTCGCGGAGCCAGTCCCCGAGCAGGTTGATCGCCAGCACGAGCATCGCCAGCGCGATGCCGGGGAACGCCACGATCCACCATTCCCCGGAGAACAGGTAATTGTTCCCGATGCGGATCAGGGTGCCGAGGGACGGCATCGTCTCGGGCATGCCGGAGCCCAGGAAGGAGAGCGTCGCCTCGGTGATCACGGCGAGCGCGAGGTTGATGGTCGCGATCACCAGCACCGGCCCCATCACGTTGGGGAGCACGTGGCGCACCATGATCACCGGCGCCGGCAGACCGATCAGGCGCGCGGCGGCGATGTAGTCCTTGTTCTTCTCCACCATCACCGATCCGCGCACGGTCCGGGCGTACTGCACCCAGAACGAGAGCCCGATGGCGAGGACGAGCACGACGAGGATCGTCCCCTCGTCGAGCTGGCCGCCGAGCACGGATTTCGCGACGCCGTCGACGAGGAGCGCGATCAGGATCGCGGGGAAGGTCAGCTGCACGTCGGCGATACGCATCACCACCGTGTCGACGATCCCGCCGAGATAGCCGGCGAGCAGGCCCAGCGTGATGCCGATGCCGGCGGCGAGGAGCACGCCGAGGAAGCCGACGGCCAGCGATATCCGCAGCCCGTAGGCGATGGCCGAGAACATGTCGCGCCCCTGCTCGTCGGTGCCGAGCAGGTAGGGCGCCGTGCCCATGTCCGCCCAGATCGGCGGCAGGCGCGAGTTGAACAGGTCGAGCTCGGCCGGGTCGAACGGGTTCTGCGGCGAGACCACGCCGGCGAAGATCGCGAGCAGGAGGAAGGCGACGGTCACCACAGCTGCGGCGATGGTCAGCTTCGAGCGCACGAAGCTCGCCACGACGTCGCTGTCGAGGGCGCGCACCAGGAGCGAGGGCTGGCGGTCGATCGCCGCCTTCTCCTCGGTCTCGAGGTCGCCGGTGGGAGCGGGGTTCTGCACGGGCGCGCTCCTCAGGTCGGCGCGCGCAGCGAGCTGCGCAGGCGCGGATCGACGACGGTGTAGAGGATGTCGACGATGAGGTTGATCACGACGAAGATCGCGCCCACGAACATCAGGTACGCGGCCATGATCGGGATGTCGACGTTCTGCACGGCCTGGACGAAGAGCAGCCCCATGCCCGGCCACTGGAACACCGTCTCGGTGATGATGGCGAAGGCGACCACCGAGCCGAACTGCAGGCCGGCGACCGTGATCACCGGGATCAGCGTGTTCTTCAAGGCATGGCCGAAGTTGATCGCCCGGTCGGTCAGGCCGCGGGCGCGAGCGAAGCGAATGTAGTCGGCGCGCAGCACCTCCAGCATCTCCGCGCGCACGAGGCGCATGATCAGCGTCATCTGGAACAGGCCCAGCGTGATCGCCGGCATGACGATCGCCGCCCAGCCGGACGCGGTGAGGAGCCCGGTCGTCCAGCCGCCGATCCGCACCACCTCGCCCCGTCCGAAGGAGGGCAGCCAGCCCAGCGAGACCGAGAACACGTAGATCAGCAGGATGCCGATGAGGAACGTCGGCAGCGAGATGCCGATCAGGGACACCGCCTGCATCAGCTTGGCCAGCGCGCTGTCGCGTCGCAAGGCCGAGTAGACGCCCATCAGGATGCCCACGACCATGGCGAAGATCGTCGCGACGATGGCGAGCTCCAGCGTCGCCGGGGCGCGGCTCGCCAGCATGTCGGAGACCGGCTGGCGGAACTGGTAGGAGATGCCGAAGTCGAACTGGGCCGCCTTGACGATGTAGCGGAAGAACTGCGCCGGCACGGGGTCGTCGAGGCCGAGCGCGTCACGCAGCGCCTCGCGCTCGGCGGCGGGTGTGTCGAGGGAGACGAGCTGGTTGATCGGGTCGCCCGCGAAGCGGAACATCGAGAACGAGATCAAGCCGACCGCGATGAGGACGCCGATCGCCTGCAGGACGCGGCGGATGATGAAGGCGAGCATGGGACCGTTTCGAGATGAGCGGCGGCGGAGGAGGGACGCTCCGCCGCCGCCCGTGACGGGATCGGGCGATCACTCGCCCTTGCGGGCCCAGTACAGGAGCACCTGGTTATCGGCGCGCTGCACGAGCTCGACGCCGTCGGCCACGCCCCAGGCCAGCGCCTGCTGGTGCAGCGGGACGTAGGCGAACTCGCCCGTGGTGATCTCGTAGGCCTGCTTGATCAGCGCGTTGCGCGCCTCGTCGTCGGACTCGACCAGGATCCGCTCGATCAGCTCGTCGACGGCCTCGTTGCAATAGCCGCCGAGATTGGTCTCGCCGCGCGGCGAGCCTTCGCTGCGGCAGCCGTGCAGGTCGTTGAGCACGTTGTGCGAGTCGAACGTGCCCGGGGTCCAGCCGAGCAGGTAGAACGAGGTGTCGTAGCCGCCGGAGCGGAGCACCTTGGCGAAGTACTGCGCCTTGGGCTGAGCGTTGAGGTTCACCCGCACGCCGACGCGCGCGAGCATGGACACCACGCCCTGGCAGATCGCCTCGTCGTTGACGTAGCGGTCGTTCGGGCAGTCCATCCCGACCTCGAACCCGTCCGGATAGCCGGCTTCGGCCAGGAGCTCGCGGGCGCGGTCCGGATCGTACGCGGTGCGCTCGAACGCGTCGGAATGCGCGAACAGCTCGGGAGCGATCATCAGCGCCGACGGCGTCGACAGGCCGCGCATGACGCGATCGCGGATCAGCTCGGCGTCGATGGCGCGCATGAAGGCCTCGCGGACGCGCACGTCCTTGAAGGGGTTCTCGCCCGTCACGTTCGAGTAGAGCAGCTCGTCACGGTCCTGGTCGAAGCCGAGGAAGATGGTGCGCAGCTCCGGGCCCGTGAGCACGTCGGCGCGGTCGGATGCGCGCACGCGCTCGATGTCCTGCACCGGCACGGGCTCGATCACGTCGACCTCGCCCGAGAGCAGCGCGGCGACGCGCGTGGCGTCGGACGCGATCGGCGTGAACACGATCTCGTCGAGATTGTGCTCGGGCTCGTCCCACCAGGCCGGATTCGCGGTGAACACGGTGCGGATGCCCGGCTCGTGCACGGTGATGCTGAACGGCCCCGTGCCGTTGGCGTTGAGCGCGGCGTAGCTCGGGGTCTCGGCGGACGCCGGCGTCGGCATCTCGGCGCCGTGCTCCTGGGCCCATTCCTGGTCCATGATGTACCAGGTGTCCCACTGCGCGTTCAGGATCGGGTTGGGGGTCTCGAGCACCACGTCGACGGTGTAGTCGTCGATCTTGACGAAGGTGGCGTTCGCGGGAACGCGGGTCTGGAAGTTCGAGCCGGAGGCGCGCACGCGGTCGGCGGAGAACAGCACGTCGTCGGCGGTGAACGGATTGCCGTTCTGGAAGGTCACGCCCTCGCGCAGCTTGAAGCGCCAGCGGGTGCCGTCGTCGAGGATCTCCCAGCTCTCGGCGAGACCCGGCTCGACGGCGAGATCCTTGCCGCGCTTGGTCAGCCCCTCGTAGACGTGACCGAGATGGGCGTTCGCCGTCGTCTCGTTGAGCGTGTAGGGATCGAGCGACTTGAGGTCGCCCTGGTTCGCGTAGCGCAGGGTGGCGGCCTGCGCGCCGAGCGCGGTGGCGCCGAGCAGCGCGGCCGACGCCAGGGCCAGGACTGAGGTGCGATGGGTCATGAGCGGTCGTTCTCCACTGGCGCGGGCCCGTCTGCCGCGGGCCTCGATATCGTGCACGGCCCCGAGAGCGGCGCCGGCTCGGCCGCATCCTAGAGCGGCGTTCGCGCCGCGGTCCAGAGCCGGCCCGCAGTCTTCGTGCATCGCACGCCGACCGCGCACCACCTGACGGGACCGTGGATCGGACCCGCATCGCGACACTGCGCAGGCCACTTGTGCATGAACGCACGCAGGAAAACGCCGTATCGCCGCAGCTGTGCGTGTTCGCCCAGCATGGACGCGGCCATTGCTCCGGTTGACCCGAGTGCCGCCCCTCTGCTTGTCTCTTCTGCCACCTGCCGTCGTCAGAACGGCCTTCCGGCCGCGCGCGTCGCCGGCCTCCCGCACAGGAACGATCCCATGCCCGTGATCAACCGCGTGGCCGAGATGGCCGACGAGATCGGCGTCTGGCGCCGCGACCTGCACGAGAACCCGGAGCTGCTCTACGACGTCCACCGCACCGCCGGTATCGTCGCGCAGAAGTGCCGTGCCTTCGGCTGCGACGAGGTCGTGGAGGGTATCGGCCGCACCGGCGTCGTCGCCGTGATCAAGGGCCGCTCGACGGCGAGCGGACGCGTCGTCGGCATCCGCGCCGACATGGACGCGCTCCCGATCCAGGAGGCCACGGGGCTTCCCCATGCTTCCAAGACACCCGGCAAGATGCACGCCTGCGGCCACGACGGGCACACCGCGATCCTGCTCGGCGCCGCGCGCTACCTGGCCGAGACGCGCAACTTCGACGGCACGGCGGTGATGATCTTCCAGCCGGCGGAGGAAGGCGGCGGCGGCGGCGACGCCATGGTGAAGGACGGCATGATGGAGCGCTTCGGCATCCAGAAGGTCTACGGCCTGCACAACATGCCCGGCGTCCCCGTCGGCGCCTTCGCCCTGCGGCCGGGCCCGCTGATGGCCGCGGCCGACCATTTCGACATCCACGTCGAGGGCAAGGGCGGCCACGCCGCGCGCCCGCACGAGTGCATCGACACGGCCCTCGTCGTCTCGCAGCTGGTCACGACGCTGCAGGCGGTGGTGGCGCGCAGCGTCGACCCCCTGAAGAGCGCGGTGATCTCGATCTGCATGATCCGCACCGGCGACACCTACAACGTCATCCCGCAGACGGCGCACCTCAAGGGCACGACCCGCACGCTCGAGGAGGACGTGCGCGACCTGTGCGAGGCGCGCATCCGGCAGGTGGTCGAGAGCGTCTGCGCCGCCCACGGCGCCAGGGGCCGCGTCGACTACCGCCGCGGCTACCCGGTGACGCGCAACGATCCCGAGGAGGCCGAGTTCCTGGCGCGAATCGCGGCCGCGATCGGCGGCGAGCGTTCGGTGGACCAGACGATCGCGCCGCTGATGGGGGCGGAGGACTTCTCCTACATGCTGGAGAGCCGGCCCGGCGCCTACATCTTCCTCGGCAACGGCGACACGGCGGGCGTCCACCACCCGGGCTACGATTTCAACGACGCGGCGATCCCCTACGGCGTATCGCTCTGGGCGAAGCTCGTCGAGACGGCCATGCCGGCGAGCTGACCGCGCGCCGCGCTCACTCAGGCCACGGCGCCCGTCGCGGCGTGGCCGCGGCGCCTGTCCTGGGCGGCGACGAGCCGCTCCATCTTGCGCAGGTCGGCGTCACCGAGCGCCATGGCGGCGTCGACCCACATCTCGACGATGTCGACCATCTCCGAGAAGGCGATCGGCTGTGCCCGGCGCGCGGCCGCGTACATCGCCGCATGGGCGTTGTGGCGCTTGCGATTGCGGGCGACGTAGGCCGCGACCGCGACCTCCCCCTGCCCCGGCTCGGCCAGCACGTCGACGAGGCCGAGCGCGGCGAGCTCCTCCGCGTCGTAGACCTTCCCGCTCTCGATGATCTCGCGCACCTGGGCGCCCGGGAGCTTGCGCGACAGGAACGAGTAGGCGCCCATGCCGGGGAACAGGTTGAACAGCACTTCCGGGAAGCCGCACTTGGTGCCGCGCTCGGCGACGACGATGTCGCAGGACAAAGCCGCCTCGAAGCCGCCGCCCAGCGCGTCCCCCTGGACGAGGCCGATCGTGACGATCGGCAGGCCGTAGTTCTCGTGGTTGGCGTAGACCACCTCGATGCACGAGCGCGCATAGGCGGCGAGCGCCGCGCGGTCGCCGGCCTTGATGCAGGCGCCGAACAGCTCGAGGTCGCCGCCGAGGTTGAACACGCCGGGATGGCTCGAGCCCACGACGAAGTAGCGGAACGGCGGCTCAGCCCCGTCGGGAGTCTCGGCGAACAGCATGACGAGCGAGCGCTGCATGGCCTGCAGCCCGCGAAGCAAGCCGGGCGTGTAGGACGGCCGGCCCGCCGGGGTCATCGTGCACCAATAGGTTTCGCTCGCCGGATCGAGCCGGACGGCAACCTCCTCGAACCGGTCGCCGGCGACGCGCAGGTGGGCGGGCAGCCCGGGGGCTGACTTGAGCGCCTCCAGTGCCTCCAGCGGCGTCGGGCGCCGGCCTCCGGCAGGGCGCCGCCAGGAGTCTCGCGCGATCGGCAGATGGCGTCCGTCCCGCCCCTCCCGTTGCTCCAGCGCCTCGAACAGCTCGCCGATCGGCTCGGCGCCGCCGAGCACCGCGCGGAAATCCATGATCTGCCTCATCTCGGTGACCACCCCGGTCGGGGCGCCTCTCCGTCCGTCCGGTCGCAACTAACCATAGGCGGACATCGAGGGGAACCGCTCGAATCCGATCAATGCCGGAAAGGTTTCGTTAGGGTTAATCAACCCTCGAGATCGTCCTCGACAATTAAAGGATGCCAATCGCTACTTGTCAAACGGAACACGTAGATTTGCTTAGACCGCAACGAGACGGCGGATGTGCCGAACGCCGCAGCACGCGTTGCCGCAGGCGGCTCCGCGGACGTCACGCAGTCGTGATGCGCCGATTCGTCGCGGTCACCCGGGAGGCGCGGCGCAATGTGCGCCGGAGGGCGCGGCGCCCGATCCGAGCGCGGCGGGGGGCGGCGCGCGGAACGGGTCGAGCGGGCGGCTCGCCCCGATGTCGAGGGCGACGAGGAGGGCGGCGGCGGCGATCAGCGCGAGCCCGACGGTACGGCGATGCGGCATGGCGCGCCCTCCCCTCAGCGTGCCGGCTCGAGGCCGGCGGAGGGCCGCGGCACCGCCTGCAGCCAAGCGAGGAGCCGCACGCCCAGGATCGAGCCGGCGAAGGCCGCGGCGAACCAGGCCCAGCCGTGCAGCGAGCCGGTGGCGATGCCCGAGAAGAAGGCGCCGACGTTGCAGCCGAAGGCGAGGCGCGAGGCGTAGCCCATCAGGAGCGCCGCCACGGCGATGCCCAGCGCGAGCCGCGCCGCCGGCCTGGCCGGGAGCGGGTCCATCACGCGGCGCCACCGCGCGGCGATGAAGGCGCCGGCGATCAGGCCGAGATTGGTGAGCGAGGTGACGTCGGTGAGGACCGAGGAGACGAGCCGCTCGGCATTGCCGGGGGCGGCCCAGAAGGCCGTCTGCGAGAGATCGGCGCCGGCCGCGACCGAGAGCTTCGCCCCCCATAGCCCGAGCCCGTAGACAATGCCCCAGGGCTGGCCGGCGATGACGAGGTTGAGGATCGCGAGGCCGGCGAGGAGGCCGGCGGCGACGAACAGGCGCACGGGTGGCAGCCGCGACCCCGCCTGCGCGCGCGCCGCCACGACGGCGGCCACCGCCGCGAGCCCCGCGAGCGTCGCCGCCAGCGCGCCGTCGGCACCGAGGAGGCCCGGCAGCGTCAGCACCGGCAGCGAGGCGAGGTCCGTCCACCAGGCGAGGTGGAGCGTGCCGAGGAACGAGCCGACGACGAAGAACAGGAGCGCCACGAAGCCGAGCGCGTTGCCCGAGCCGGCGTTGACCAGCGTCCCAGAGCCGCAGCCCATCACGATCTGCATGCAGGCGCCGAAGACGAAGGCGCCGGCGAGCATGGCCGCGCCGACGGGCGCGTGCGCGCCCATCAGCTCGCCCGGCGCGGCGGCGAGCAGCGGCAGCGCCACCGCCGCCGTGAGGCCGATGGCGAGGAGCTGCGCCATCACGCCCCGCCCATCGCGACGCACCAGCAGCGCCTTCCACGGCCCGGCGAAGCCGAATCGCAGCCCCTCCAGCGTCAGCCCGAAGCCGACGCCGACGAGAAACAGCAGCGCCATGCGCAGGCCCACGAACAGCGCGAGGAAGGCGGCGACGACGAGGGCGAGGAGGACGAGGCTCGTGCGCGTGATGAGCATCGCGGGGGTCACTCCGGGACGAGGGCGGCCCGCCGGGGACGCGGCGGGCCTCTCAGGAGACGCCGGACCGTCGGGACGACGGCCGCGTGTGGGAACGGGGTCAGAGAATGCTCTGGATCCACTGACGGGTCGAGAGGTAGAGCCACTCGACGTGGCCGGGCTCGTTGTCGAGCGCCCCGCCCGCCTGGGTCCATTCGACCATGCTCTCGGGATAGAGGCGCACGCCCTCGATGCCGGCGAGCTCGGAGAGCGCGAACCAGTTCGTCGCCGCCCAATGGCCGGTGTTGCAGAAGGAGACCAGCGTCGCCCCGTCCGCGAGCCCGGCGCTCTCGGCGATGGCGCGGGCGCGCTCGGCGTCGACTACGAGCGGGCTCTCGCCGACGAACCAGGAGGCGTGGCTGAAGCTCTCGGCGGTGGGCAGCGTGCCGGGCCGCGCGGCGGCGGAGTGCCACATCCGGCCCAGGAAGAAGGGCTCGGGCCGGGCGTCGACGAGGCGGGCGTCGCCGCTCTCGATCGCGGCCTCGATCTCGGCCGTGCTCGCCCGCCACGCGTCGGAGAGGCGCGCCTCGAAGATCGTCGGGTCCGGGCGCACCGGCTCGGTCGACAGCGAACGCCCGGAGGCGACCCAGGCGCGCACGCCGCCGTTCAGGATGGCGATGCGCTCGACGCCCAGCGACTTCAGCGTCCAGTAGACCCGTGCCGCGGAGCCGAAATCGGAGGCGCTGCCGCCGTCGTGCACGACGACGACGGGCGTCTCCTCGTCGATGCCGCTCTCGCCGACGAGCACGGAGAGCAGCGCCTCCTCCGGCAGCGCGCCGGGATTGTCGCTCGGCCCGCGCCATTGCGTGTAGGGCGCATTCGCGGCACCGGGGATGTGGCCCTCGGCGAAAGCGCCGACGGCACGGATGTCGAGCACGACGGGATCGATCGTCTCCTCCAGCGCCGCGAGGCGGGCGGGATCGACGAGAGGGCTCCAGCCGTCCTCCGCCGCCTGCGCGAGGCCGGGAACGGCGAGGGCGGGAGCGGCGAGGAGGCCGGCGGCGAGCAGGCCGGCGACGAGGGATGCGGTGACGGACGGCGTGCGGGAGCTCATGGGGATCTCCTCGAAAGGGTGCGTTGCGGCGTGTATAGGCCGCTATTCCCGTCTTGTCACGCGTTTTCTCTGATTTTACATTTCTGATACGTTTAATAACAGGGAACCGGTGTCCCCGCCCGGCCGTTCCAGGCCGCAGAGCCCCCCGTCACCCCTCTTCGCATCGGACGAGACCCATGGCCGATTTCCTGCGCATCCTCATCGCCGTCCTGCTGCCGCCGCTGGGCGTCTTCCTGCAGGTGGGCCTGCGTGGCCCGTTCTGGCTCAACATCCTGCTCACGATCCTCGGCTACATTCCCGGCATCATTCACGCGGTCTGGGTGATCGCCAAGTACGGGCCTAGAGCAGATTCTCACCACTCGGGTTCATAGCCTGCGGCGGTGAAGAAGTTGGCGCACTCGGCTGGCGGAAAGGCTTCGATTGCCTCTGCGACCGCGCTCCAGAGGGTGTCGCGGGTTCGGGCAGC
>JBNPEA010000022.1:0-38430 GCA_051117315.1 Salinarimonas sp.
GCGCAGAACGCCGCCGCGGCGCCGAGCGGGCCGGGGGCCTCGGGCAGCGCGGCCAGAGCGGAAACGCGCAGGATCGGCGCCAGCGCCAGCGCCGTCGCGCCGAAGGCGCCGACCCGGCTGTCCTTCATGCTCTCGAGCCGCCGCGCCCGGGTCGTGGCGCCCGCGAAGGCGTCGGCGACGTCCGCGAGCCCGTCCTCGTGCAGCGCCCCGGTCATCGCCGCGAGCGCGCCGATCGCCAGCGCCGCGCTCACCAGGGGTGGCAGCCCGGCGAGGCTCGCGGCGGCCAGCACGAGCGCGCCGAGCCCGCCGAGGATCGCGCCGGCGACCGGCAGCATGCGGGCCATGCGGGCGAAATCCGGCAGGGCGTGCGGGTCCGCCTCCCAGGGCAGCGCCGGGATCGGCAGGCGCGAGTAGAAGCGCAGCGCCCGCGCGACGTCCGCGAGCGCGCCCGTGAGCGGACCCTCGCGCCGGGGCGTCGACTCGGCCGTCGTCTCCTCCGTCGGCTCCTCAGCCGTGCCGTGCATGCGTCCGCGCCCCGCTGATGCGTCCGCCCGCCGGCTTCACCGTCGGGACATCGTCCTTTATAGGTCGCCGAGCGACTCGTTTCACCCCGCGCGTGCGGCTCTCCCCGCCTTTCGCGCCCCGTATCTCGCCCGGTCCTCCGGGCCCTGGAGGCCGCCATGACCGACACGTCCGCCCCGACGGAGGGCACGCCCTTCGACGACATCCGTGCGCTGGTCGCGGCCATGCCGGGGCCGGACGAGTCGGCTGTGGCCGCCGTGCGCGCCCGCGACGCGGAGCTGACCAAGCCCGCGGGCTCGCTCGGGCGGCTCGAGTGGCTGGCCGAGTGGCTCGCGGCGTGGCAGGGCAAGGCGAAGCCCAGCGTGGCGCGCCCGCTCGTCGCCGTCTTCGCCGGCGCGCACGGCGTCACGGCGCGCGGCGTCTCCGCCTTCCCCGATGCCGTCAACCGCCAGATGCTGGAGAACTTCGCCGCGGGCGGGGCGGCGATCAACCAGATCTGCGCCGCCTACGGCATCGGATTCAAGGTCTTCGACCTCGCCATCGACATCCCCACGAAGGACTTCACCCGCGAGCCGGCGATGGGCGAGAAGGACGCGGTGGCGACCATGGCCTTCGGAATGGAGGCGATCGCCGGCGGCGCCGATCTCCTGGGCATCGGCGAGATGGGCATCGGCAACACCACGGCGGCGGCCGCGATCTACTGCGCGCTGTGGGGCGGCGAGCCCGGCCATTGGGTCGGGCGCGGCTCGGGTGTCGACGACGTCGGCCTCTCGCGCAAGATCGCCGCCATCGAGGACGCGCTGGCGCTCCATGCCGACGCGCTCTCCGATCCGCTCGAGGTGCTGCGCCGGCTCGGCGGGCGCGAGATTTGCGCCATGGCCGGCGCCATCCTCGCCGCGCGGGCGGAGCGCGTGCCCGTCGTCATCGACGGCTACGTCGCCACCGCCGCCGCGGCGGTGCTGCACGCGCTCGACCCGCGCACGCTCGAGCATTGCGTCGCGGGCCATCTCTCGGCGGAGGGCGCGCATCGCGAGGCGCTGGAGCGAATCGGCAAGACGCCGCTGCTCGCGCTCAACATGCGCCTGGGCGAGGGCTCGGGTGCGGCGCTGGCGATCGGCGTGATCAAGGCCGCCTGCGCCTGCCACACGGACATGGCGACGTTCGAGCAGGCGAAGGTGTCGCGCAAGGAGGGCTGACGCTCAGCGCGACCGCCGCTCCGGCCGGAAGGTCACCTTGATGCCGCCGCTCTTCTCGCTGAGCGAGACCTCCTCGAGGAAGCCGATCGTGCCGTCCGGCCTCAGGCCGCGCAGCTGGGCGCGGATGCGGGGCGCCTTGCCCGCCTCCTCGTCGATGTCGAACAGGTAGTAGGCGGCGCGGTGGGTGATCGTGCCACCGCGCGAGGAGGCGGACGGTGCGCCGACGACCGGCACCCGGCCGTGCGGACCGGGGATCGTCGCCACCGAGCCGATGTGGTTGTGCCCGTGCAGCACGAGCTCGGCTCCGGTGCGGGCGATCATCGCCTCGAAGCGCTTCGCGTCGGTGAGGTTGCGGCCCGCCGAGGCGCCGGCGACGTGGGGCGGGTGATGGATCATCACCACGCGCACGAAGCCCTCCGCGCCGAGCTGCGCCAGGATGCGCTCGGTGGCTTCCATCTGGCGCCGGCCCATGCGGCCGCTGGCGACGAAGGGCGCCGTCGGGATGGCGGAGGAGAGGCCCACGAGGGCCACGTGCCCGCGCCGACGCGCGTAGGGAAACTTGCCGAGCGCTCCGCCGTCGTCCTCCGTCCACGGCCCGCAGACCGCGAGCAGCCCCTGCAGCGCGCCCTCGATATAGGCGTCGTGGTTGCCCGGCACGAAGCTCACCCGGTCGGGCGGGCCGAGCCCCTCCAGGAAGACGCGCGCCGTCGACCATTCCTCGGGCAGGCCGATGTTGGCGACGTCGCCCGTGCAGGCGATGTGGTGCGGCTCCTGCTCGTGCATGTCCGAGACGAGGGCGGCCAGCAGCTCCATGTCGTGGGCCTTGGTGCGCCCGCTGTGCCAATTGAAGAATCCGGTGAGCCGCTTGTTCAGCAGCTCACGGAGCCTGGGGCGGGGCAGGGGACCGACATGGGGGTCCGTGAGATGGGCAATCCGGAACATCGGGTGTCGAAACGTCTCCGCGCGCCGGAGAGTTCGCCTCTCGCGGCTCGAAGGTCAACCTCGACCCTCGTCGGGAGGTGCGAAACGGCGGGTGCGCAACCGCGCGCCGGTCTCTCAGGCCTGGTCGGGGTCGGGCTTCTGCATCCACTTGATCAGCGGCAGGACCGGGAGGACCCAGGCCAGCCCGAGGACCATGTAGACGACGGCCTGCAGCAGCCCGGGAAGCTCCATGATCCGGCTCTCGGCCAGCGCCATGGCCAGGGGGCCGTAGATCATCACGAACAGGATGATGAGGATCGTGCCGAGGAGCTTTCGGGTGCGCTGGGTCATGGCGGCTTTCCCGCCGCGGGTGCGGCGATGCGGGGTCTGGCGAGGCGACGTCCCAGCCTCTATGTCCGCCGCAGGCCGATGGATCAAGCGCGCGGACTGACGCGGGCCGCGCCCCGGAGAGCGACTTTATCGAGATGAGCACCCTCGCCGTACAGCCGACCGGCAGCCTCCGCGCCGCCGCGAGCCCCCGCCTCGCCGCCGCCGTGCGCGCCTGGGTGTGGACCCTCGTCCTCCTCGTCGTCGCCATGGTGGCGGTCGGCGGGGCGACGCGGCTGACCGGCTCGGGGCTCTCGATCACCGAGTGGAAGCCCGTGACCGGCGCCCTCCCGCCGCTGTCGCAGTCGGCGTGGATCGCCGAGTTCGAGAAGTACCGGCAGATCGACCAGTACCGCCTGCTCAACGCCGGCATGAGCCTCGCGGAATTCCAGGTCATCTACTGGTGGGAGTGGGGCCACCGCCAGCTCGGGCGGCTGCTCGGCCTCGCCTTCTTCCTGCCGCTCGTGTTCTTCTGGCTCAAGGGCGCCGTGTCGACCCGGCTCGCCGGCGGGCTCCTGTTCATCGGCGGGCTGGGTGGCCTGCAGGCCACGGTCGGCTGGATCATGGTCGCCTCGGGCCTCGAGCCCGGCATGACGGCGGTCGCGCCGATCAAGCTGACCGCGCATCTCGGCATCGCGAGCGTCATCCTCGCGCTCCTCGCCTGGGTGGCGACGGGCCTCTCGGTGCGCGAGCGCGCTCCGGTGTCCCCCGCCGTGGCGCGGGGCGCGGCGATCCTCGTCGCGCTCCTGTTCTTCCAGATCGCGCTCGGCGGCCTCGTCGCCGGCTCGCGGGCGGGCTTCGCCTTCAACACCTGGCCCCTGATGGACGGCGGTTTCGCCCCTGCGCTCGCGACCCTGTTCGCGGTCGAGCCGCTCATCGAGAACTTCGTCGACAACGTCGCGCTGGTGCAGCTGAACCACCGCCTCGTCGCCTACGCGCTCCTCGCCTTCGCGCTCTGGCACGCCGTTGCCGCGTGGCGGGCGGGGCCCGGCGGGGCGGCGGCGAAGCGGGCGGTGGCGCTCGCGGGGATCACCACGGCGCAGGCGGCGCTCGGCGTCGTGACGCTCCTCCTCGTCGTGCCGCTCTGGGCCGGGCTCGCGCACCAGGTGCTCGCCATGCTGATCCTGGTGATGGCGATGGTGCACCTGCGCGCCGCCCGGGACGCGCGGGAGGCGGGGCCGACACCCGCCCTCACGCGCACGCCCTGAGCGCGTCCGCCAGCGCCTCGACGGCGAGATCCACCTGCGCCTCGTCGATGACGAGCGGCGGCGCGAGGCGGATCGTGTGCTCGTGCGTGTCCTTGGCGAGCACGCCCCGCTCCCGCAGCGCCTCGCAGACGCGCCGCGCGCCGCCGACCTCCGGGTGCAGCTCCACCGCCAGCATCAGCCCGCGCCCGCGCACGTCCTTGACGAGGTTCGAGCGAATGCCGGCGAGCCCGGCCTTCATCCGCGCGCCCATGGCGTCGGCGTTCTCGATCATGCCCTCCTCGACGAGCACCTTCAGCGCCGCGCGGGCGATGGCGCAGGCGAGCGGGTTGCCGCCGAAGGTCGAGCCGTGCTGGCCCGGCTTCAGCACGCCGAGCACCTCCTTGTTGGAGAGCACGGCCGACACCGGGTAGAACCCGCCCGACAGCGCCTTGCCCACGAGCGTCACGTCCGCCTCGATGCCCTCGTGCTCCTCGGCGAAGAGCCGGCCGGTGCGGCCGAGCCCGGTCTGGATCTCGTCGAGGACGAGCGTGATCGCGTGCGCGGTGCACAGCGCCCGCACCCGCTGGAAGTAGCCCGGCGGCGGGATGATCGTGCCGGCCTCGCCCTGGATCGGCTCGAGCAGCACGCCGACCGTGCTCGGGCCGATCGCCGCCTCGAGCGCATCCGCGTCGCCGAAGGGCACGGCGACGAAGCCCGGGGCGAAGGGGCCGAAGCCGCCGCGCGCGTCAGGATCGGTGGAGAAGCCGACCACGCCGAGCGTGCGGCCGTGGAAGTTCTCCCGCGCGACGATGATCTCGGCGGTGCCGTCGGGCACGCCCTTGACCTCGTAGCCCCACTTGCGCACCGCCTTGATCGCGGTCTCCACCGCCTCCGCGCCCGAGTTCATCGGCAAGACCGTGTGCGAGCCGGTCAGCGCCGCGATCTCCTCGTAGAACAGCGGCAGCTGGTCGTTGCGGAAGGCGCGCGACGTCAGGGTCAGGCGCTCCGACTGCGCGATCATCGCCTCGCGGATCTTGGGGTGGCAATGCCCCTGGTTCACGGCGGAATAGGCGGAGAGGCAGTCGAGGTAGCGCCGCCCCTCCACGTCCCAGACCCAGACGCCCGAGCCGCGCTCGAGCACGACGTCGATCGGCTTGTAGTTGTGCGCGCCGAGCCGTGTCTCGATCGCGATCAGGTCCTCGGCGTGGCGTGTCATGGCGGTACTCCGTCAGGCGAGGGGGCGGGCGGGCTTGCGGTCGAGGATGGTGCGGCCGAACAGGCTGGCCACGAGCTCCGTCATCAGCCGGGCGCTCCTGCCGCGCTCGTCCAGGAAGGGGTTGAGCTCGACGAGGTCGACCGAGCGCACGAGCCCGCTCTCGTTGAGCAGCTCCATCACGAGGTGCGCCTCGCGATAGGTCGCACCCCCCGGCACGGTGGTACCGACGCCGGGCGCGAGATCGGGGTCGAGGAAGTCGACGTCGAGCGAGACGTGCAGATGCGTGCGCCGCACGTCGAGGCTCGCCAGGAAGTCGCGCATCAGCGCGGCGGCGCCGAACTCGTCGATGACGCGCATGTCGGAGACGGTGACGCCCGCGGCGTCGACGATCTGGCGCTCCTTGGCGTCGATGGAGCGCAGGCCGAAGATGTGCACGCGCGTCGGGTCGACGGGGGTGATGTCCGCCATCACGGGCGCGAGCGAGGGCTCGCCGGTGAGATAGGCGAGCGACATGCCGTGCATGTTGCCGCTCGGCGAGGTCTCCGGCGTGTTGAAGTCGGCGTGGGCGTCGAGCCACAGGACGACCAGGTCGCGCCCCTCCTCCTCGGCGATGCGCGCGGCCGCCGCCACCGAGCCCATCGACAGCGCGTGGTCGCCGCCCAGGAAGACCGGCACGCCCCCGCGCTTCATCAGCGCGTAGCCGTGGTCGTGGATCGCCCGCGTCCAGCCGGCGACCTCGCGGGCGTTGCGGCAGGTCTCCACGAGCCGGTTCAGCGCGGTCTCGCCGCCGACCGGGCGCGGGACCGGGATGTCGCCGTCGTCGCGCACACCGTGGCCGAGGTCGCGCAGCGCCTCGACGAGGCCCGCGGCGCGATAGGCGGCGGGCCCCATCGACGAGCCGCGCATGCCGGCGCCGGCTTCCATCGGCACGCCGACGAGGGTGATCTCGGTGCGGGCGGCCCCGCTCGCTCCCGGGGGGTGGACCATGGCTCTCCCGTCCTTCGCTCGTGCCGGCGTCTTGGACAACGCGCAGGACGACTATGCGGTCGATCGCCCGCGGCGGGAAGATGGGGAAGGGGCTCCCCTCTCCCGGAAGGGAGAGGGGCGGGGGTGAGGAAATGCGGTGTCAGGACCTGGCGACGTCCGTGCCGCTCGTCCACGGCGGCTGCGGATATGGCGTTGGCCAAGATCGAGCCGTACACCCTCACCCCCGGCCCCTCTCCCATCCGGGAGAGGGGGGGCGATGCGGATACGTCGGTGGGCCTCCCTTCCGGGAGAGAGGGGCGTCAGATGTCCAAATCGATCGTCTCGGCGAAGGCGGCGCGCTCGGAGATGAAGGCGAAGCGGGCCTCGGGCTTGTTGCCCATCAGACGCTCGATGGCATCGGACGTCGCCTCGCGGTCGTCGGCGACGATGGCGACGCGCAGGAGCTTGCGCTTGGCCCGGTGCATCGTCGTCTCCTTGAGCTGCGCCGGCATCATCTCGCCGAGCCCCTTGAAGCGGCTCACCTCGACCTTGGCGTTGGCCTTGAACTCGCTCTTCGTGAGGCGCTCGCGCTCGGCCTCGTCCGCGGCGTAGACCGACTTCGCGCCGTGGGTCAGCTTGTAGAGCGGCGGGACCGCCAGGTAGAGGTGCCCGCCGTCGATCAGCCGGGGCATCTGGCGGTAGAAGAAGGTGATCAGCAGGGAGGCGATGTGGGCGCCGTCGACATCGGCGTCCGTCATGATGATCACCTTCTCGTAGCGCAGGTCGTCGTCGCGGTAGTGCGCCCCCGTCCCGCAGCCGAGCGCCTGCACGAGGTCGGCGAGCTGCTGGTTCGCCGCGAGCTTGTCGCGCCCCGCCGAGGCGACGTTGAGGATCTTGCCGCGCAGCGGCAGCACCGCCTGCGTCTGGCGATCGCGCGCTTGCTTGGCGGAGCCGCCGGCCGAGTCGCCCTCGACGATGAACAGCTCCGAGCCGGCCGCGCCCGCGTTCGAGCAATCGGCGAGCTTGCCGGGCAGGCGCAGCTTGCGGGTGGCCGACTTGCGGGCGACCTCCTTCTCCTGGCGCCGGCGCAGCCGCTCCTCGGCGCGGTCGATCACCCAGTCGAGCAGCTTCGCCGCCTGCGCCGGCGAGGCCGCGAGCCAATGGTCGAACGCGTCGCGGATCGCGCCCTCGACGATGCGCGAGGCCTCGAGCGTGGCGAGCTTGTCCTTGGTCTGGCCCTGGAACTCCGGCTCGCGGATGAAGACCGAGAGCATCGACGCGCAGGTGACCATGACGTCGTCCGCCGTCACGGCGCTCATGCGCTTGTGCTGGTTCACCCGCTCGGCGTGGTCGCGCAGCCCCCGCAGCAGCGCGATGCGCAGGCCGGATTCGTGGGTGCCGCCCTCGGGCGTCGGGATCGTGTTGCAGTAGGAGGAGGAGAACCCGTCCTCGCCGTTGGCGAGCCAGGCGATCGCCCATTCGAGCGAGCCGTGGCCGCCCGGCTTCTGGATCTTGCCGGAGAACAGCTGGTCGGCGACGAGATCCTTGCCGGCGATCTCGGCGGAGAGGTAGTCGCTCAGGCCGTTGGGGAACTTGAACGTCGCCTCCGCCTCGTAGCCCTCGCCGGGGATCACGAGCGCCGGGTCGCAGCGCCAGCGGATCTCGACGCCGCCGAAGAGGTAGGACTTCGAGCGCGCCATCTTGAACAGGCGCAGGGGCGAGAACTTCGCATGCTCCCCGAAGATCTGCGGATCGGGCTTGAAGCGCACCCGCGTGCCGCGGCGGTTGTGCACGCGCCCGACGGTTTCGAGCGGGCCCAACGCCGCGCCGCGCGAGTAGACCTGCCGGTAGAGCGTCTGCCCGCGGGCGACCTCGACCTCGAGCCGCTCGGAGAGCGCGTTGACGACGGAGACGCCCACGCCGTGCAGGCCGCCAGAGGTCTCGTAGACCTTCGAGTCGAACTTGCCGCCGGCGTGCAGCGTGGTGAGGATCACCTCGAGCGCGGACTTGCCCGGGAACTTCGGGTGCGCGTCGATGGGGATGCCGCGGCCGTTGTCGGTGACGGTGAGATGGCCGTCGGCCTCGAGCTCCACCTCGATGAAGCTCGCGTGGCCCGCCACCGCCTCGTCCATGGAATTGTCGATCACCTCGGCGAAGAGGTGGTGCAGCGCCTTCTCGTCGGTGCCGCCGATATACATGCCCGGGCGCCGGCGCACCGGCTCGAGCCCCTCCAGCACCTCGATGGTGGAGGCGTCGTAGCCGGCCTCGCCGGAGGACTCCTGCGTTCGCCCCGGCGCGGCCTTCTCGGCCGCCCGCGCGCTGCGCTTCGCCGCCGACGCGTTCGGCTGCGCCTCGATCTTGCGCGCCGCCCCGCCCTCGAAGAGATCGTCCCCGTTCGCCATGAAGCCGCTCGTCTCCGCCGCTCGATTCTCTGGCGCGCACGCGGCACGCCACCCGCCTCTATAGGAGAACAAAAGACCAACTGCAAAACCGATCCGTCCCCGCGGGTCGGATCGCCGCACTTCTCCACAGGCCGCGACGTCCCGCGGGGCTTGCCTCCCGCGTCCCGGCGGCCAATGTAGGGTCCATGCTGCCGAATTTCGACGACATCGTCGCGAACCTCGAGTTCCTCGACGACTGGGAAGAACGCTACCGTTACGTCATCGAGCTCGGGCGGCTGATGCCCGAGCTGCCGGAGGACGCGCACACGGAAGTCAACCGCGTGCACGGCTGCGCCAGCCAGGTCTGGCTCGAGACCCGCCGCGAGGGCGAGGCGGGCGATCCCGTGCTCCTCTTCCGCGGCGATTCCGACGCGCACATCGTGCGCGGGCTGGTGGCGCTGCTGGTGGCGCTCTATTCCGGCAAGTCGGCCTCGCAGATCGCGCAGACGGACGCCGTGGAGATCTTCGACAGGCTCGGCCTGCGCGAGCACCTCACGCCCCAGCGCTCCAACGGCGTGCGCGCCATGGTCGAGCGCATCCGCCGCGACGCGATCGCCGCCAAGGCGGCCTGAGAGAGGCCACTGGAGCGTCGGCCGCGCAGCGCGGCGCGTCACACCGCGATCGGCGCCCGGATCGCCGGATGCGGGTCGTAGCCCTCCACCGCGATGTCCTCGAAGCGGAAGGCGAACAGGTCCGTCACGTTCGGGTTCAGCACGAGCCGGGGCAGCGACCGCGGCGTGCGGGAGAGCTGCTCGCGCGCCTGCTCGAGGTGGTTCAGGTAGAGATGGGCGTCGCCGAGCGTGTGCACGAAGTCCCCGACGCCGAGCCCGGTCGCCTGTGCCACCATGTGGGTGAGCAGCGCGTAGCTCGCGATGTTGAAGGGCACGCCCAGGAACACGTCCGCCGAGCGCTGGTAGAGCTGGCAGGAGAGCCGCCCTTCGGCGACGTAGAACTGGAACAGGCAGTGGCACGGCGCGAGCGCCATCCGGTCGAGGTCCGCCGGGTTCCAGGCCGAGACCACGAGGCGGCGCGAATCGGGGTTGCGGCGGATCTCGTCGACGAGCCAGGCGATCTGGTCGATGGTGCCGCCGTCGGGCGTCTCCCAGGAGCGCCACTGCTTGCCGTAGACGGGCCCGAGCTCGCCCGCCTCGTCCGCCCACTCGTCCCAGATCGTCACCCCGTTCTCCTGGAGCGTGCGCACGTTGGTGTCGCCGGCCAGGAACCAGAGCAGCTCGTGCACGATGGAGCGGATGTGCAGCTTCTTGGTGGTCGCCAGCGGAAAGCCCTCCGCCAGGTCGAAGCGCATCTGATGCCCGAACACCGACCGCGTCCCCGTCCCCGTGCGGTCGGACTTCTCGACGCCGGCGTCGAGGATGCGCTGGAGGAGGTCGTGGTACTGGTGCATGGGGCTGGCTCCCGTGGGGACGCGATCATAGCGTCCGTGTGCCACGACCGCACCCCGCCGGCGGATGTGTCCACAGCCTGTCTCAGGCAGGCGGATCGTAGCTCGCCGGGCGCGTGAACAACACCGCCCCGTTCGCATCGATCATCGAGTCCGGCAGCAGGTGCTTGCCAATGCGCCCACGCGTCAGCTCGAAGATCGGCGCGAGGTCGCGTGCCGCCGCCAGGCGTCCCGGCGGGGCGACCACGTTGGCTGACAACCCTGACGATCGATACGCACGGATGATCTTGAGCGCAGGCGCCAGGTCCGAATCGGCACTCACGATGATCGCTCGTTCACAGGCGCCCGTGAGCGCATCCGCGACGACCTGCACGGCGATAGCGACGTCGGTTTCCTTCTCCTCGTGTGCCAACCAGGTCGAGCCGCACCGGCGGCAGCTCCTCTGCTTCTCCTTGAAGTGCCCGAGAATGCAGGTCACGCCGCTCGCGCGCAGCGCCTTCAGGTACTCCCGATGCCGGGACAGAGCCGCAGGCTTCCAGCCCGGCAGGGCGGTGTAGAAGTTCACCGCCGTCAAGGTCTCGCCGGAGCCGCAGATGCTCGCGCACAGGCTCCACAGGTCGAGCCATTTCAGGTGGGGACGCCGGAGGTCGTCGATGGCGTGATACAGGTTGAACCCGTCGATATAGGCAATCACGCGGCGCATACGGCGCGCTCGATCACGAAAAAGGCCGCGGTCCGAGGACCGCGGCCTGTCCACCGGGAGTCCCGATGGGAGTGCACGCCGGGAACATGGGGCAAACCCGATGGAGTGGATGCCCCCGCACCGGGCGTCGAGCCCTGTATCATCGCCGAGGAAAGGCGATCACCAACGGGAGGCAGCCATGCAGAACGCGACCATCATCGGCATCGATCTCGCGAAGAACAGCTTTCATCTCCACGGCGCAGCGGCCGACGGGACGGTCGTCTTCCGCAAGAAGCTGTCGCGAACGAAGGTGCTACCGTTCCTCGCGTCTCAGCCATCAGCGACGGTCGCGATGGAGGCCTGCGCCAGCGCCCATCATTGGGGCCGGGAGATTACCGCGCTCGGCCATGAGGTGCGGCTCATCGCGCCGATCTACGTGAAGCCGTTCGTCAAGCGGCAGAAGAACGACACCGCCGATGCGGAGGCGATCGCCGAGGCGGCGTCGCGGCCCACTATGCGCTTCGTCGCGGTGAAGTCGGCCGAGCAGCAGGGGCAAGGCATGCTCTTCCGCACGCGCGATCTTCTCGTCCGGCAGAGAACTCAGACCATCAATGCGCTTCGAGGACACCTCGCCGAGTTCGGCATCGTCGCGGCGCAGGGGCCTGCGCGGGTGGAGGTGCTCGCGAAGGCCGTCGAGGACGAAACCACGCCGCTGCCGGAGGCGGCGCGCAATCTCGCGAGGCTCCTCATCGGCCAGGTCGAGGAGCTCGGTGAGAAGATCGGCGCTCTGGAGCGGGAGATCCGCCGCCGAGCGCCCAAGGATGAGAGGATCGCACGCCTGATGACGATCCCCGGGGTGGGCGCGATCTGCGCGACGGCCGTCCACGCCTTCGCGCCCTCGATGAGCACCTTCGGCAGCGGGCGCGACTTCGCCGCCTGGGTCGGGCTGACGCCGCGACAGCACTCGACCGGCGGCAAGGCGCGACTGGGCAGCACGTCGAAGATGGGTCAGCGCGACATTCGGCGCTTGCTCATCATCGGCGCCTCCGCCGTGGTGACCTGGGCGGCCCGCAAGGGGCCGCGACCCGGCAGCTGGCTCGCGCGCATGATGGCCCGCAAGCCCCACATGCTGGTCGTGGTCGCGCTCGCGAACAAGATGGCGCGGATGATCTGGGCGATCACGACGCGCGAGACGCTCTACAGGGATCCCGTCGCCGCCTGAGCCAGGCGGCCGGCGGGTGGCCCGGCGATGCGAGAGGTCGACGGAAGGTAAGGGATATCGGTCTAAGAGACGGGATCGCGAGAAACCTGTACCGCGCCGAGCGCCTCGAGCGCGCAAACCCGATAGGGTCGCGATCCGCACATCTCCATACGGGCCCGCGGCGTCGTAGAGGCCGCATCACGAGGCCGGACACACGACCGCACCCGATCGCATGTCCCAGACCGACGAAAACCGCTTGCATCAGCGGGGGCATCCACACACGGCGCGATTGCAAGACGGATGTGCCGAGCCACCGTTGCAACGAGCGCGTCGTCACCGGTCGAGTAGCCGGTTGCTCGCTCTACGCGGCCCCGTCGCGACATCGCCATGCCCCAGTTCGACACGCGCGAGGATAAAGGGCTCGCGCGCGTGTGTCGATCAATTGGTTTCCCTCTCTAGTTTCACCAGCGGCATGCGCGTGTCAACGTCGAATCCCGGCCCAATTCGCACGCCGCGCGACGCCCCCGCTCACCCCGCATACCGGAACGTCGCCGCCACCCTCAGCCCGTCCGGCAGGCGGTCGGCGTGGGCGGCGAGCACCCGGCCGCCCGTGCGCACGGTGCGGCCGACGATCTCGTCGAGCACGTCGTAGGTGGTGACGCTCGCCTCCTCGCCGGGCACGAACGAGCCGATGCCGTCCTCGAGCCGGCCGTAGACCGTCTCGTCGAGGGAGACGACGAGCGTGTCGACGCGCCCCTCCTCGGCGGCGCGGGCGATCTCGGCGAGGTCGCTCGAGCCCTTGTTCTCGTTGCGCAGGGCGTCGACCCGCGCGAGCGCGTCCGAGAGCGCCCGGTCGAAGCGGCCGTCGACGATGGCGCGGGCGCGCTCGGCGATCTCCTCCTCGCCGGTGCGGCTCTGGTTGCCCGAGATCGTCTCCTCGGCGAGGTGCGGATAGGTGTTCACCTCGCGGTAGAAGCCGAGGATCGAATCGACGCCGGCCAGCACCAGCGGCGTGCGCCGACCCTGGAGCACCCGGCGCATCACCTGCTCGACGTGATGCGCGAACTGGCGCTGGCGCATCTTCTTCTCGCTGGACTGCTGGATGCCGGAGGTGACGGTGTTCTCCGGCGTGCGCTCGTGCTCGATGAAGGCGTCGAGGTCCTCGGGCAGGCCGGTGTCCTCGACCTCGCGCACCTGCCCCTCGTCGACCTTCAGGAGCCGCACCCGCCGCTGCTCGAGCTCGAGCACGTAGGCGTCGTGGCGGTGGGTCAGCAGCGGGGCGAGCGGCTTGATGTGGAAGCGGTCCGAGATCTCGACGCGGCGCGCCACCCTCTCCGGCAGCCGCACCGTGCGCAGCATCCCCGGCTTGACGAAGACGACGAGGCCGTTCGCCACCCACTTCCAGAACGTGCCGTCCTCGTTGAGCGCCTGGAGCCGCTCGTCGACGTCGGCGATCGCCCGCTTGTCGATGCCCGCCTCCTCGAGCCGCCGCACGGCGTCCTCGCGCAGCTCGCGGAAGGCGAGGGTGTCCTCGCGCAGCGCGGGGATGGTGGCGGGCTGGGTCGGCATGGTGAGCGTCACGCACGGCGTGCCCCGTTCCGCGTCGAGCCGGCGCAGGTCGTCCTCGGTGACGGGATCGAGATGCAGCATGTGGTGTCTCCGTTTTCTTCCGGTCGCGCGCCGTGCCGGTCGCCCGGCACGGCGCGAAGGGCTCGCGGGTGAGACGTCCGCGCCGCCGTCGCGGTTCCCGGCCGCGCTACCGGCGCGCCTCCACCGCGAAGGCACCTTTGCCGGCGTGCGGCCTTCGCCCCGGCGGCGCGATGGCGTAAGGGTGGGGCCGAACCGCATCCCCGATCCCGAGAAGGAGGACCCCCCATGGCGGACATCACCCGCGCCCAGGCGCGCACCATCATCGAGACCGCCCTGGCCACCGGCCGCGAGCGCGGCTTCAAGCCGCTCGCCGTCGCGGTCTACGACGCCCGGGGCGCGCTCAAGGCCTTCGAGGTCGAGGACGGCAGCGCGCTCAAGCGCGGCGAGATCGCCATGGGCAAGGCCTTCGCGGCGGTGGCGCTGGGCGTGCCGTCGCGCACGATCAACGCCATGGCGCTGGAGCGGCCGCACTTCGTCGGCGCGCTCGGTGCCGTCGTCGGCGGTCCCTTCGTGCCGGTGCCCGGCGGCGTTCTCGTGAAGGGTCCCGACGGCACGCTCGCGGGCGCCGTCGGGATCTCCGGCGACACCTCGGACAACGACGAGGCGGCGGCGCTCGCCGGCATCGCCGCCGCCGGGCTCGAGGGCGTCACGGGCGCCTGAGGCGCCCGCGCGCCGGCCGCGCTCACGAGCGCTCGAGCACGAGGGTGCCGCGGAAGCTGGCGCTCTCGCCGGCTGGCGCGCACGCGAAGTCGTGCTCGCCCGGCTCTCCGGTCGTGAGCACGATCTGGCCGATCGTGCCCGGCGCCACGATGAAGGCGCCCTCGTCGTGGTCGTACTCGGCCTCGACGGTGCTCGCCACCGTGCCCGCGGCGAAGAAGGTCGGTGCGGCGAACGCGCCGGCCGTGTCGGTCCCGTTGACGATCTGCAGCGTCAGCTGCTCCTCGGCCGGCAGGGGCGCGCGGTCCGGGCGGCAGACGAGCCGTCCCTGCTCCAGGCTCATGGCGATCTCGACGGCGACCGGCTGCGCCGGCGCCGCCAGCGGCACGTCGGCGCTGGGCGCGCCCGGCTGCATCTGCGCCTGGCCCGGGCTCGCGGCGGCGAAGCAGGCGAGTGTGAAGACGGCGACGACGGCGTCGCGCACCCGCAGGCGGGCGCGGCGATCGTCGTGCGGGGCGGCCGTGCGATGGCTCGGCATGGAACGATCTCCTGAAAAGCGCGGCTTCGAATGATGAAGGCGAACGCGCGCTCGGGGCGGCTCGTTCCGGGCGGCGGCGGAACGGTGCGGCGGAACGGGGATCGTGCTCGAGCCGTTCGTTTCCGGCCGCGGGCACGCCCGCGCAGGAGGAGAGCCGTGACCTTGCCATTCGCGCCGTTCGCCGAGACGTCCACCCGAACCGGCGCCCGCGTGGTGCCGCCGCTCGCCGCTGCCGCATTCGGGGCGGCGCTGCTCGCCGCCCCGGCTGCGGCCGACGATCCCCCCGCCGCCGAGGGCCGATCCGCCGAGATCGACGCTCCCGCCGCGGAGGGCCTGCCGCGGGCCGACGCGGTCCTCGACGCGATGCCGCTGTTCACCGGCGCGGTCGGCGAAGCCGGCCCGCGCGGCCGAGGCGCGCTCGAGGGATCGCTCGAGGAGCCCCCGCTGGGCGAGCGCCCGACGCCCGCCGAGGCCCGCCGCCGCGGCGAGCTCGACGAGACCCTGATGCGCCCGCGCGGCGGCTCCGCCACCGGCGGCAAGCCCGACGTGCCGCCCGAGCGCTGACACGCCCCGCGGGAGGTTCACGAAGACGCCACACGACCCGCGGAAATGCTCTGCGGAGGCATTCGTGCGTATCTTCACTGTGGATTGGGCCGAAAACTGCGCCCCCGAGCACCGCGGCACGAGACGCGGCGCGCGGCATTTGTTAGGCAGTTGGGTGAAGACGTATTCGCCGCTCCCGGAAAACGGAGCGGGCGCGCTCCTTTTTGCGAGCCGGCGTCTTTACAAGGCCCTGGAATTTGGGCACTCTCGTATGCGAGGGCGGAAGTAAACCGCCTCGTCGACCGCATTAAAAGCAATTCTATGCGATACGCCAGAAGAGCCAAGAGACCGGTCTAAGGGGTGCTTGTTTTCGGACCCGGCTCGTTGCGCCTCGTCGCGATCAGCTACAGTCCCGAAACACACGTGTGGGCGTCCAACGTCAGCTGCAAGAGCGCGAGAGCGAGAGAATACATGGGTCGAGGTCGAGAGTTCCGCGATTCGGGCCGTCGTGGGTTCGATGATGATTTCGGTCAGCGTCGTGCTGACTTCTTCGAGCCGCGCGCGGAACGCGGCTCCTTCGGTGGCGGCGCTCCGAGCGCGCCGCGCCCGGTCGGCGGACCGCTCGTCGACGCCGTCGTCAAGTGGTTCAACCCCGAGAAGGGGTTCGGCTTCGTCGAGGTCGCGGACGGCACCGGCGACGCCTTCCTGCACATCCGCGCGGTCGAGGCCGCCGGCCACAGCGACCTGCAGCCGGGCACCCGGCTCGAGGTCCGCACCGCACAGGGCCAGAAGGGACCGCAGGTCACGGAGGTGATCTCGGTCGACACCTCCACGGCCGAGGCGCCAGCGCCCCGTGCCCCCGGCGGATTCGGCGCCGGTCCCGGCGCCGCCCGTCGCCCGCCGCGTCCCGGCTTCGGCGCCGGCGGTGGCGGCGGCGGTGGCGGCCCCCGCCACACCGGTCCGACGACGGAGCTCATGGGCACCGTCAAGTGGTACAACCCGACGAAGGGCTTCGGCTTCATCGTCGCGGAGGACGGCGGCAAGGACGTGTTCATCCACCGCTCGGTGCTGATGCGCGCGAACCTCCCGGACCTGATCGAAGGCCAGCCCGTCCGCATGGGCGTGGTCGACGGCATGAAGGGCCGCGAGGCCGCCACGATCGAGCTCGGCGACGCCTGAGCTTTCGAGCCATAGCGTGATGCGAGACGGGCGGGCCTCGAGAGGGGCCCGCCCGTTCTCTTTAGGTCGAGCTCACGGGGATCCGGCGAGATCCGCCGGCGCGAGCCGGCCCTCCCGCAGCAGCGTCTGCAGCGAGAGGGCGACCGAGCGCGCATCCGACAGACCGTCGTGCGGCCGTCCATCGGACGGCGTCTCGATGCCGAGATAACGGGCGAGGTCGCCGCTGCGGGTCCGCTGGACGTCCTCCCAGGGCATGCCCGCCTTCAGGCAGAGCGCGCTCGCGTTGCCGAAGCGCGAAGCCGGCAGCGGTGGCGCGATCCCGGCCAGGTAGCAGCTGATCGCCACGAGATGCAGTTCGTCCTTGCCCCAGGACCACAGTCGTGCGCCACCCGAGAATACGTCGAGCCGCGCGATCGCCTCGGCCAGCGACGTTGCCTCCGCGGCGATCCGCGCGGGCGTCACGCCGGTGAGCGCGACGAAGAGGTCCGGGATGGGGCAGGGGGCGCCTGTCCGGTCGACGGGGGCGACGACGAGATCGAGCTCGCCGGTGATCGGGAAGTCACCAGAAAGGTCGAGGCGCACGGCGCCGATCTGGACCACGATCGGGTCGGGATCGTTCGGCCCGCACCAGAAGCGCTCGCGGGCGCCCTCGTCCACGAGCCATTCGCAGTCGATCACCACCGCGTGCGCGCTCATCCGCCCGTCCTGCCGATCGAGGCCGGGCGAACGGCCTCAGCCGAGGCCCGCCGCCACCGCCTCGAGCGCGGCCTGCGCCTTCGTCCCGTCCGGGCCGCCGGCCTGGGCCATGGCGCGGCGCCCGCCGCCGCCCTTGCCGCCGAGCGCCTCGGAGGCCGCGCGCACCAGCGCCACCGCATCGTAGCGCTCCGTCAGGTCCTCCGTCACGCCGACCACGACGCCGGCCTTGCCGTCCTCGGAGACGCCGACGAGAGCCACCACGCCCGAGCCGATCCGGCGCTTGCCCTCGTCGACGAGGCTCTTGAGGTCCTTGGGCGCGACGCCCTCGACCACGCGCGCCATCAGCTTCACGCCCGCGATCTCACGCACGTCGCCCGCACCGTCCCCGGCGCCGCCGCCGCCCATGGCGAGCGTCTTGCGCGCCTCGGCGAGGTCGCGCTCGAGCCGGCGGCGCTCCTCGACCAGCGCCGCGACGCGTCCGGGCACGTCGTCGATGCTGGTCTTGAGGAGACCGGCGACCGTGTGCAGCGCCTTCGATTCCTGTGCCAGGTGCCGCCGCGCGGCCTCGCCGGTGAGCGCCTCGATGCGGCGGACGCCGGCGGCGACCGCGCTCTCGCCGACGATCGAGACCATGCCGACCTCGCCCGTGCGCGCCACGTGCGTGCCGCCGCACAGCTCGACGGAATAGGCCTTGCCGGCGAGCGGCCCGTCCGGGTTGATGCCCATCGACACGACCCGGACCTCCTCGCCGTACTTCTCGCCGAACAGCGCGCGGGCGCCGGACTCGATCGCCTCCTCGACGCCCATCAGCTTGGTGACGACGGGCTCGTTCTGCAGCACGAGCGCGTTGGCGAGGCTCTCCACGCGGCCGAGCTCCTCCTCGCCGATGGGCTTCTGGTGCGAGATGTCGAAGCGCAGGCGGTCGGGCGCGACGAGCGAGCCCTTCTGCTGCACGTGGTCGCCGAGCACCTGCCGCAGCGCCTCGTGCAGGAGGTGGGTGGCCGAATGGTGCGCGCGGATCGTGGCGCGGCGGGCGTGGTCGACGACGAATTCCGCCGGCTCGCCCACCACGAGATGCCCCTCCTCGACGGTGACGTGGTGGACCCACAGGTCGCCCAGCTTCTTCTCGACGTTGGTCACCCGCGCGCGGAAGCCCGCGCCGGAGATCGTGCCGGTGTCGCCGACCTGGCCGCCGCTCTCGGCGTAGAACGGCGTCTGGTTGGCGACGAGGAGGCCGGTGTCGCCGATCGCGATCGTGTCCACCGGCGCGCCCTCGCGGACCAGCGCGGCGACCACGCCCTCGGCCAGCTCCGTGTCGTAGCCGAGGAAGTCGGTGGCGCCGACACGGTCGCGGATCGAAAACCAGACGGTCTCCGTCGCCGCCTCGCCCGAGCCCGCCCAGGCGGCGCGCGCCATCTGGCGCTGACGCTGCATCGCGGCGTCGAAGCTCGTCGTGTCGACGCCGATGCCGCGGGACTTCAGCGCGTCCTGCGTCAGGTCGAGGGGGAAGCCGTAGGTGTCGTAGAGCGTGAAGGCGGTCTCGCCGGAGAGCTTGTCCCCGTGGGCCAGCGTCTTCGTCTCCTCGTCGAGGATCGAGAGGCCGCGCTCCAGCGTCTTGCGGAAACGCCTCTCCTCGAGCTCCAGCGTCTCGCGGATCAGCGGCTCGGCCCGGGCGAGCTCGGGATAGGCCTCGCCCATCTCCCGCACCAGCGCGTGGACGAGCTTGTGCATCAACGGATCGGCGGCGCCGAGCAGCTGGGCGTGGCGCATGGCGCGGCGCATGATCCGGCGCAGGACGTAGCCGCGCCCCTCCTTGGCCGGCAGCACACCGTCGGCGACGAGGAAGGCCGAGGCGCGCAGATGGTCGGCGATCACCCGGTGCGAGGCCTTCTGCGGCCCCTTCGCGTCGACGCCGGTGAGGGTCTCCACCGCGCCCGTGAGCAGGCGCATCGTGTCGATCTCGTAATTGTCGTGCGTGCCCTGCAGAACCGCCGCGATGCGCTCGAGGCCCATGCCCGTGTCGATCGAGGGCCGCGGCAGGTTCACGCGCTCCTCGAGCGAGAGCTGCTCGTACTGCATGAAGACGAGGTTCCAGATCTCGATGAACCGGTCCCCGTCCTCGTCCGGCGAGCCGGGCGGGCCGCCCGGGATGTGCGGGCCGTGGTCGTAGAAGATCTCCGAGCAGGGGCCGCACGGGCCGGTGTCGCCCATCTGCCAGAAGTTGTCGGAAGTCGGGATGCGGATGATCCTGTCGTCGGAGAGGCCGGCGATCTTCCGCCACAGCTGCGCCGCCTCCTCGTCCTCGGAATAGACGGTGACGAGCAGCCGCTCGGCGGGCAGGTCGAACTCCTTGGTGATCAGGTTCCAGGCCAGCTCGATCGCCCGGTCCTTGAAGTAGTCTCCGAAGGAGAAGTTGCCGAGCATCTCGAAGAAGGTGTGGTGGCGCGCGGTGTAGCCGACGTTGTCGAGGTCGTTGTGCTTGCCACCCGCGCGGACGACCTTCTGCGCCGTCGTCGCGGTCGTGTAGGGCCGCTTCTCGATACCGGTGAAGACGTTCTTGAACTGGACCATGCCGGCGTTGACGAACATCAGCGTCGGGTCGTTGCGCGGCACGAGCGGGGACGAGGGGACGATCTCGTGTCCGTTGCGCGCGAAGTAGTTCAGGAAGGCCGACCGGATCTGGTTGACGCCGCTCATGGAGACACTCTGCGAAAGGAAGGCGGGCGCTCGCCGCCGAAAGCGTTGCGCGGTTTTAGAGTTGGGCGGCGGCCTTGTCGAGTGGACAGGCTCGGGCGCCGCGTGCGCCGCGGCAGGCGGCTTCAAGGCGGCTTCAAGGCGGCTTCGGCGAGATTGTCCGCCGGCTCGCGATCCGCTAGCCTGGGGCGAAATCCACACGATCGCGGCGTCACGCGCGCGGGTTTCGCACGAGGCCCGCAGGCCGGCCGCGTACGCGGCACGGGGAGCGTTGTGGTCCGGCACGGGAGGAGGCACGAGGACATGCGCATCGAGAACGACCCGAAGCTCGACTTCAAGGACGTGCTGATCCGGCCCAAGCGCTCGACGCTGGCCTCGCGCGCGGCCGTCGACATCACCCGCACGCTGCGCTTCATGCACACCGGCCGCACCTGGACCGGCTTCCCCTTGATCGCCGCCAACATGGATGTCACCGGCACGCTGGGCATGGCGGCGGCGCTGCATCGCCACGGCGCCATGGTCGCGCTGCACAAGCACTATCCCGCCGGGACGCTCGCCGACTTCTTCGACGGGCCGGACGCGCCGAGCGCGTTCTACACGGTCGGGACCGCCGAGGCGGACTGGGAGAAGCTCGCCGCGGTCAAGCGCCGGGCGCCGGTGCGCTTCCTGTGCATCGACGTCGCCAACGGCTACACCGAGAAGTTCGTCGAGATGGTCGAGAAGGCCCGCGCCGAGAACCCCGACGCGGTGATCATGGCCGGCAACGTCGTCACCGGCGACATGACCGAGGCGCTGATCCTGGCGGGCGCCGACATCGTCAAGGTCGGCATCGGCCCGGGCTCGGTGTGCACCACCCGCAAGATGACGGGCGTGGGCTATCCGCAGCTCTCGGCCGTGATCGAGTGCGCCGACGCCGCGCACGGGCTCAAGGGCCTCGTGTGCGCCGACGGCGGCTGCACCGTGCCCGGCGACGTCGCCAAGGCCTACGGCGCCGGCGCCGACTTCGTCATGCTCGGCGGCATGCTCGCCGGCCACGACGAGTGCGAGGGCGAGGTCGTGCGCGAGACGGTGGACGGCGTGGAGCAGCCGGCCAAGATGATCTTCTACGGCATGTCCTCGGACACGGCGATGAAGAAGTACGCCGGCGGCGTCGCCGCCTATCGCGCCTCCGAGGGCAAGACCGTCGAGGTGCCCTATCGCGGCCCCGTCGACGGCACGATGCAGGAGATCATGGGCGGCGTGCGCTCGATGATGACCTACATCGGCGCGATGTCGCTCAAGGAGGTGCCCAAGCGCACCACCTTCGTGATGGTGGGGGCGCAGCTCAACACGGTCTTCGGGAACTGAGGTGCCGCGGCCGCCGCGCCGACGTCGCCTCCGCGCGCTCCCGCCGCAGCCGGAACGGATAGGCGGCCCGGGCGGTTGCCGCTAGGCTTTTCCCGCACCCCACCGGAGACGACAGCTTCATGGCCGCGTACGACCCACCCCGCATCGCGGGTGCCGCCCTCGGGGCGATCGCGCTCGCCGCGGGCGGCTCGGCGCTCTACGCCGCCCTGCACGGCCGGCGCGTCGCCCGCGAGGACCATCCGCCGCTCGGTCGCTTCGTCACCGTCGACGGCGTGCGGCTGCACTACGTCGACATAGGCCCGCGCGACGCCCCGCCGATCCTGTTCGTGCACGGCAATGGCGCCTGCCTCGACGACATGCTGGTCTCGGGCCTGATCGACGCCTGCGCCCGGCGCTACCGCTGCATCGTGCCGGACCGGCCGGGCTACGGCCATTCGTCGCGGCCCTCCGGGCGCGGCTACGCTCCGGCGGACCAGGCCGACCTCATGCGCGCCTTCCTCGCCCGGATCGGCGTCGAGGCGCCGCTCGTCGTCGGGCATTCCTGGGGATCGCTGCTCGCGCTCGCCATGGCGCTCGATCCGCGCGGGCCGGTGCAGGGCGCGGTGCTGATGTCCGGGTTCTACTACCCGCAGGAGGGCGGCGACCCGGCCGTGCTGGGCCTGCCGTCGGTCCCGGTGCTGGGCCGGGCGCTGGTCTGGACGCTCGGCATACCCACGATCCGCCAGCTCGCCCCCAGGCTCTACGCCCGCCTGTTCCACCCCCATCCTGTCCCGGAACACATGCTGGAGACCTATCCCTTCGGCTACGGCGAGCGCCCGGAGCAGATCCGCGCCGCCGCCGCGGAGCTCGCGGTGATGCAGAGCGCGGCGCAGGCGCTGATGCCGCGCTACGGCGCCTGCCCCGTCCCGGTGGCGCTGCTCCACGGCGCCGAGGACAAGGCGATCGCCGCGACGCTGCACACCGAGCGCCTCGCCGGCGAAATACCGGGCGCGCGATCGGCTCTCCTCCCTGGTCTCGGGCACATGATCCACTATTTCGCTCATCGAGCCATTCTCGCCGCCATCGACGAGACCATGGCCAGGGCGACGGCTGTCCGGAGTTCCGGGGCAGCCCGCGCCGCGTCGCGCGCCGCCGAGTGATCCTGCGGGTGCGTCGCAGCGTAGATGTTGAGGAGACGGCGAACATGCCGCACATTCGAGCGCGCGTTGGTGTCGGGGGTTAGAGAGACGATGAGGAACCCGGAGGGTCTGGCGTCCGATTTCGGGCACGGCGAGAACGCGGCGGCGGAGCTCGCCGACCTGCGCGATGCATCCGCGGGCATGGAGGAGGCCAAGGGCGCACGCGTCGCCGTCGTCGGTGCCGGCCCCGGCGGCCTCGCCGCGGCGCTGCTGCTCGCCAAGCAGGGCGCGCACGTCACGATCTACGAGAAGGATTCGCAGGTCGGCGGCCGCACCAAGACGGTGACGGCGCCCGGCGGCTACAAGTTCGACATCGGCCCGACCTTCTTTCTCTACCCGCGCATTTTGGCCGAGATCTTCGAGGCCTGCGGCGAGCGGCTGGCGGACCACGTCGACCTCGTGCGGCTCGACCCTCAGTACCGCGTCGTCTTCGAGGGCGGCGGCGACATCCAGGCGACGCCGGACATCGCCCGCATGGCCGCAGAGATCGCCTCGATCGCGCCCGAGGACGCCAAGAACGTCGCGCGCTTCATGGAGGAGAACCGCCGCAAGCTGGAGCTCTTCCGCCCGATTCTGGAGCGGCCCTTCGGCAGCCCGCTCGACGTCGTCGCCCCGGCGATGCTGCAGGCGCTGCCGATGATGCGCCCGTTCTCGAGCGTGGACGGGGACCTGAAGCGCTATTTCAAGGACCCGCGAGTGCGGCTCGCCTTCTCCTTCCAGACGAAGTACCTGGGCATGTCGCCCTTCCAGTGCCCGAGCCTGTTCACGATCCTCTCCTTCCTCGAGTACGAGCACGGCGTCTTCCATCCGATCGGCGGCTGCGGCGCGGTGTCCGAGGCGATGGCGAAGCTCGCCGAGAAGATGGGCGTGACGATCGCGCTCGACACGCCGGTCGACGAGATCCTCTACGAGGGCGACCGCGCCGTGGGCCTCGTCGTGAACGGCGAGCGCAAGCCGGCGGACGCCGTCGTCGTCAACGGCGACTTCGCCCACGCCGCGCGACGGCTGATCCCCGAGCAGCATCGCCGGCGCTGGCCCGACAGGAAGCTCGACAAGTCGCGCATCTCCTGCTCGACCTTCATGCTCTATCTCGGCATCGAGGGCGATCTCGGGGACCTCGACCACCACACGATCCTCCTGTCGGACGACTACGCCAACAACATCGAGGAAATCTCGAGCTGCCGGCTCCCGACGAAGCCCTCCTTCTACGTCCAGAACGCCGCACGTACCGACCCCTCGATGGCCCCGAAGGGCCATTCGAGCCTCTACGTCCTGGTGCCGGTGCCGAACCTGCGCTCGGGCACGGACTGGGCGGCCCAGACGGCGGCCTTCCGGGCGAAGACGTTCGAGCGCCTGAAGGTGCTCGGCCTGCACGACATCGAGCAGCGCGTCCGCTACGAGCGGGTGATCACGCCGTCGGGCTGGAAGGACGAGTTCGCGGTGAGCGAAGGGGCGACGTTCAACCTCGCGCACGACCTCGGGCAGATGCTATACTTCCGCCCGCACAATCGCTTCGGCAAGGGCGTCTATCTCGTCGGCGGCGGCACGCATCCGGGCTCGGGCCTGCCGGTGATCTACGAGGGCGCGCGCATCACGACGCGGCTGCTGCTCGAGGATCTCGCCGCCGAGCGCGCGCGGCCCGGCCGCTCCCTGTTCCGCCGGGCGGCGAGCGCGCCGGCCCGCGCCTGACGAGAAGGAAGACCACGTGTCGCTCCGCATCGCCCTCCTGTGCGCGGCCCTTCTCGCAGCCGCGCCCGCGTCCGCCTCCGCCGCCTCGCTCGTGGTGCGCGTGACCGGCGTCGCGACGGGGCAGGGGCCGGTCTTCGTGGGCCTGTGCGACCGCGCGCTCGATCGCGACACCTGCCCGATCGGCAAGTTCCAGCGCGCGAGTGGCGGCACGCTCTCCTTCCGCTTCGACGGCGTTCAGCCCGGGCGCTGGGCGGTGGCGGCGTACCAGGACCTCAACGGCAACGGGGCTCTCGACACCCAGCCGGTCCTGGTGTGGCAGCTGCCGAGCGAGCCCTACGGCTTCTCCAACGACGTGGGGCGGTTCTCCCCGCCGACCTTCAGCGCCGCCGCCTTCGCGCTGCCCGCGTCGGGCGGCACGGTGTCGGTCCGCCTCGCGCGGCTGCCGCTCGATGACGAGAATGCCGTGCAGCGGGCGATCGAGCGACAGAGCCGGTGACGAGGCGCGGTTTCGCCGCATACGACCGGGGCGGCGCCCGCCGCCCCGCACCAGAACGGCCCGACACGGGACGGCCAGCGAGAGGAGCGTGACGTGAGTGGGTCTTCCAAGAAGGTGGCGGTGATCGGCGGCGGGCTCGGCGGCCTCGCGAGCGCCTGCGTGCTCGGCGCGCGCGGGCACGAGGTGACGCTCTTCGACAAGAATCCGTGGATCGGCGGCAAGGCGGCGGTGCTGCACGAGGGCGGCTTCCGCTTCGACATGGGGCCGACGATCCTCACCGTGCCCCGCGTGCTGCACCGCATCTTCGACGAGGCGAAGCGCGACATCACGCAATACATGGACCTCGTGCGGCTCGACCCGCAATGGCGCTGCTTCTTCGAGGACGGAACGCATTTCGACCTGTGCGAGAGCGTCGAGCAGATGAAGGCGGACATGAACGCCTTCGCCCCCGGCAGCGGCGCCGGCGAGGGCTACGAGCGCTTCATCGCGAAGTCCAAGAACCTGCACGAGATCTCCGAGCGGTTCTTCTTCTGGAAGCCGGTCGAGGATCTGTTCGACACGATCAACGTGCGCAAGAACTTCGACCCCAACACCCTGCGCGACGTCATGGCCCTGCGCATGGGGGCGTCGGTGGCGGGCACGATCCGCTCGCACGTGAAGGACGAGCGGCTCTCGCAGATGCTCGACCACTTCACGCAGTACGTCGGCTCGAACCCCTACGGCTCGCCGGCGGTGCTGTGCTCGATCGCCCACATGCAGGTGGCCGAGGGCGTCTGGTACCCGATGGGCGGCACCCGCGCCGTCGCCGAGGGGCTGGCCAAGCTCGCCACCGATCTCGGGGCGACGGTGCGGCCCTCGACCGACATCGTCGGGCTCGAGCTCTCGGGCAAGCGCGTCACCGGCGTGAAGACCGCGTCGGGCGAGACCGAGCGCTTCGAGAAGGTCGTGTCGAACATGGACTCGATCCGCACCTACCGCGAGCTCGTCGGCGGCGACGTCGGCACGCGCTACGACAAGAAGGGTTTCGAGCCGGCCTGCTCGGGCGTGGTGCTCTATCTCGGGCTGAACAAGCGCTACGACCACCTCGCGCATCACGACTTCGTCTTCTCCCGCGATCCCGAGGAGGAGTTCCACTTCATCTACGACAAGGGCGAGCCGGCGCCGGACCCGACCGCCTATCTCGCCGCGCCCGCCGCTACCGATCCGTCGGTCGCGCCCGAGGGCGGGGAGGCGCTCTACGTCCTCGTTCACACGCCCTACCTGCGCCCGCACCACGACTGGTCGAAGATGTTCGCGCCCTATCGCGAGACGATCATCGAGAAGCTGGAGCGCACCGGCGGCATGCCGGACCTGCGCGAGCGCATCGTGGTGGAGCGCCATCTCACGCCGCAGGACATCCACGAGCGCTACAAGGTGCTCGACGGGGCGATCTACGGCCTCGCCAGCCACGGCAAGTTCCTCGGCGCCTTCAAGCCGGGCAACCGCTCGCGCGACATCGAGGGGCTGTATCTCGCCGGCGGCGCGGCCCATCCCGGGCCCGGCATGCCGATGGTGATGATGTCCGGCTGGATCGCAGCCGACGCGCTCGACCAGGACGCCCGCGGCGGCGGCCTCGCCAAGGCGTCGTGAGGCGATGCGCGCCGTGCCGCTCCCGCCCCATTGGGGCGGGGACGATCCGCGGAGCGGATCAGGGGCGGGGTCTCCCGGCTCGACGCGTCGGATTTCGGCGCCGCCGCAGCGCGCCTGCGGCGCACCCCCTCCGTCTCGTCGGCTTCGCCGTCGATCCACCTCCCCCGATGGGGGAGGAGGGCGCGCATGACTGATCCCCGCGCCAAGGCGCGCCGCCTCGCCGCGCGGCTGCCCGCGGCCGAGCGGCCCACCACCCTGCGTGATCCGCGGCGGCTCGGGTTCTTCACCGCCTACTTCAGGCGCTACTTCAAGAAGCACATGAACGCGCTCTGGGTGCCGCATTGGGGGACCCCGCTTCTCCCGGGCGGGGCGGCGCCGCTCGTGCTCTACACCAACCACCCCGCCTGGTGGGACGCGGCGACCTACATCCTGGCCGGGACCACCTTCTTCCCCGACCGCCAGTCCTACGCCCCCATCGACGCCGAGATGCTCGAGGCCTACGGCTTCATGAAGCGCATCGGTGCCTACGGCATCGACCTCGAGAGCCCCAAGGGCGCGGCGCATTTCCTCGCCGCCTCCGCCGACATCCTGTCGCGGGACGACGCCGCGATCTGGCTCGCGGCGCAGGGCCGCTTCATGGATGTGCGCACGCGCCCGATCGGCCTGCGCGCCGGCGTCGCGCGCCTGCCGGAGATCGCGCCGCACGCGCTGTTCGTGCCGCTGGCGATGGAGTACCAGTTCTGGGAGCAGCGCGGGGCGGAAGCCTTCGTCGCCTTCGGTGAGGCCGAGCGCGGCGCGGACCTCCTCGCCCTGGACCGGGAGGCGCGGCGCACCCATCTCGAGGAGCGCCTGACCGGCGTGCTCGACCGGCTGTCGGCGGACGTGGCCAGCCGCGATCCCGCCCGGTTCGAGAGCCTCGTCTCCGGCGCGGCCGGAGTCGGCGGCGTCTACGGGATCTGGAAGCGCCTCGTCGCGGCCGCGCGGGGCGAGCGTTACGAGGCCGCGCACGGGCGCAGGGCATCCGACGGGAAGCCCGCGCCGGGCGCCACCGCAGGAGACGACGGGACGTGACGCTGATCGCCATTCTCGCCCTCGCGCTCGCCGCGCTGGCCGCGCTGCTCGGCGCCGTGAACCTCGCAGCCATGCGCACGCCCGCCTTCCGCGAGGCCGCGCCGGGCACGCGCGTATCGGTGCTGATCCCCGCCCGCGACGAGGAGGCGAACATCGCCGCCTGCGTCGAGAGAGCGCTCGCCACCGAAGGCGTCGCCGTCGAGGTCGTCGTCATGGACGACGGCTCGACCGACCGCACCGCCGAGATCGTCGCCGCGATCGCCGCGCGCGACGAGCGGGTGCGGCTCGAGCGGGCGCCGCCGCTTCCCGCCGGCTGGACCGGCAAGGTCCACGCCTGCCAGCGCCTCGCCGATGCGGCATCGGGCACGCATCTCCTCTTCGTCGACGCCGACGTGCGTCTCGCCCCGCGCGCCGCCGCCTCGCTCGTGGCCCACCAGCAGGAGACGGGGCTCGGCCTCGTCAGCGCCGTGCCGCGGCAGGTGACGAAGACCTGGGGCGAGCTCCTCACCGTGCCGATGATCAACTTCCTGATGCTCGGCTACCTCCCCGTGCCGATGATGCGCACCCGGCCCGATCGCGGGTTCGGCGCCGCATGCGGGCAGATGATGCTGTTCCCGCGCGAGGCCTACGACGCCATCGGCGGCCACGAATCGATCCGCCACCTGCTGCACGACGGCATCCAGCTCGCCCGGCGCCTGCGCGACCACGGCCGCATGACCGACGTCGTGCTCGGCTCCGAGCTCGCCGCCTGCCGCATGTACGAGCGCTTCGGCCAGGCCTGGTCCGGCTTCATCAAGAACGCCCACGAGGGCATGGCCTCCTGGGGGCAGCTCCCGGTCTGGACCGTGCTGCTCGGCTTCGGCCACGTGCTGCCCCCGATCCTCGTCGTCCTCGCGCTCTCCGGCGTCGGGCCGCTCGCGCCGGCGCTCGGCGCGCTCGTGCTCTCGCTCGGCCTGCGTGCCGCGATCACGCGCGCGACCGGCGAGAGCTGGTGGACCGTGCCGCTGCATCCCGCCACCGTCGGCATGGGCCTCGCCATCCAGTGGGCGTCGCTGCTGAAGCTCGGCCGCGGCCGCGCGGGTGGTTGGAAGGGGCGCGTCTATCCTGCACAATGAGCGCATGAGCATCGCCGCCGCGCCCTTTCCCACGAAGACCCATCGCGACGAGAACTTCCCAGTCGCCTCGCGGCTGATCGCGCGCCCGCTGCGCGCGCCGGTGCTCGCCTTCTACCGCTTCGCCCGTGCCGCCGACGACGTCGCCGACGCGCCCGACGCGGCGCCGGAGGACAAGCTCGCCCGTCTCGCCGCGCTGGAGCGCGCCCTGCGCGCGGGCGATCCGGCCGAGCCGCTGGCGGCGGCGCTGCATGGGGCGGACCGGCGCTTCGGCGCTGGCGTCGAGGAGGCGCTGACGCTGCTCGACGCCTTCCGGCAGGACGCGGTGCAACGCCGCTACGCCGACTGGGCCGAGCTCGTCGCCTATTGCCGCCGCTCGGCGGACCCGGTCGGGCGCTTCCTGCTGCGGCTGCACGGCGAGGACGCGGCGGCGCAGGCGCCGGCGGACGCGCTGTGCACGGCGCTGCAGATCCTCAACCACCTCCAGGACCTCGAGAAGGACCGCGCGGCGCTCGACCGCGTCTACCTGCCCGTCCCCTGGATGGAGGAGGCGGGGGGCGAGGCGGCGTTCTTCGCACCGGCGAACCCATCCGGCCGCCGGCCGATCCTCGACGCCGCCCTCGACCGGGTCGACGATCTCCTCGCCCGCGCCGCGAGCCTGCCCGAGCGCGTGCACTCGCGCCGCCTCGCCGCGGAGAGCGCGGTGACGCTGGCGCTGGCCCGCCGGCTCTCCGCCAGGCTGCGCGTGGGCGATCCGGTGGCGATGCGGGTGGCGCTCGGCAAGCGCGACGTGGCCGCCGCCTTCGCGGGGCTCCCCGGGACGCTGGCGCGCCGGCGCGCCTCGAGCGACCCCCGGGTGGTGAAGCAGATCGTCGCCGTCTCCGGCTCCTCGTTCAAGCTCGGCATGGCGGCCCAGGCGGCGGAGCGGCGGCGCGCCAACTACGCGCTCTACGCCTTCTGCCGCGTCATCGACGACATCGCCGACGGCGCCGCGCCGCTTCCCGAGAAGCGCGCCTTCCTCGACGCCTGGCGCCGCGAGATCGACGCGCTCCCGGCCGCCGCCGCGGGGCCGATCGGCCGCGAGCTCGCCCGGGCGATCGCCGCCTACGACCTGCCGCGGGCGGAGTTCCACGCCCTCCTCGACGGCATGGAGAGCGACGGTCGGCCCCGGGTGCGCATCCCCGACGCTGCCGCCTTCGACCTCTACTGCCGACGCGTCGCCGGCGCGGTGGGCGTGCTGTCCGTGCGCATCTTCGGCGCGCCGCGGGCTCACGACTTCGCTCTCGTGCTCGGTCGCACGCTGCAGATCGTCAACGTGCTGCGCGACGTCGACGAGGACGCCGCGATCGATCGCGTCTACGTGCCGCTCGACCGCCTCGCCGCGCTGGGCATCGCCGACGACGCCGCGTCCGCGATGGTGGCCGATCCGCGCTTCCCCGGGGCCTGCGAGGCGCTGGCGGAGGAGGCGCGGGCCGGCTTCGCGCAGGCGGACGCCATGCTCTCCGGCCTCGACCGACGGGCGCTGCGACCGGCGATCGTGATGATGGAGGGCTACCGCCGGATTTTCGCCAAGCTGTGCGCCCGCGGCTTTTCCGCCCCGCGCGGGCCGCGCCTGCGGCTGACCAAGCCCGAGAAGGCGCGCCTCCTCCTCTCCGCCATGCGCCTGCCGGGCGGCGCCCGATGAGCGCCGGCGGGCGCCTCCACGTCGTCGGCGCGGGCGTCGCCGGGCTGGCGGCGGCGCTCCAGGCGGCGCAAGCCGGGGCCGAGGTGCATCTGCACGAGGGCGCCCCGCAGGCGGGGGGGCGCTGCCGCACGGTCTCGCCCGCCGGCGGCTTCACCCACGACAACGGCACCCATGCCCTGCTCGGCGCCAACCCGCGCGCGCTCGCCCTGCTCGAGCGCATCGGCGCGCGCTCCCGCTGGATCGAGCCGGAGCCCGCGGGCCTGCCCGTCTACGACGCCGCGACGGGCCGGCTCGGCCATGTCGGCTTGCACCCCCTCGCCTGGCTGCGCCCCGGACTGCGCCCGGACGGGCTCGGCCTCGCCGACCTGCCGCGCCTCGCGCGCCTCGCCCTGCCGCTGCCGGACCGGGCGATCGGCGATCTGTTCGCCGGTCGTGCGCTGCTCGAGAGCTTCGTCGAGCCGCTCACCGTGGCGGTGCTGAACACGCCCGTCGAGATCGCTTCCGCCCGCCGGCTCGGGCGTGCGCTGCGGCGGGTCGTCCGCCCCGGCGGCGCCCGGCTCTACGTCGCCGAGCGCGGGCTCGGGCCGGACCTGGTGGCGCCCGCCCTCGATACGCTCGCCCGCGCCGGCGCTCGGATCGCTTTCGGCGCGCGGTTGCGCGGGCTCGATGTCCGCGACGGGCGTGTCGCCGGGCTCGTCATGGGCGATCGCACCATCGCGCTCGGTGCCGGCGACGGCGTCGTGCTCGCGCTGCCGCCCGCCGAGATCGCGCGGCTCCTGCCGGCGCTGCCGGTGCCGGAGGCCTACGAGCCGATCGTCAACGCGCACTACCGCGTCGACGGGCCGGCGCGCCCACGCTTCGTCGGGCTGCGGCACGCCCTCTCGCACTGGGCGCTCGCCCGGCTGGACCACGTCTCGGTCACGGTCTCGGCGGCGGGCGCCGCCGTCGGCGACGATCCGGAGGCGCTGGCGGCGCGTATCTGGAGTGAGGTCGCCCCCGCCCTGCGCGCGGCGGGCGTCGCCGTTGGTGAGCCGGTGGAGCAGCGTGTGGTGAAGGAGAAGCGCGCGACGATACGCCAGGCGGCCGGCCTGGACGGGCCGCGCCCCCGTGCCCCCCATCCCAACCTGCGCCTCGCCGGCGACTGGCTCTCGCCCCTGCCCGCCACGATCGAGGCCGCCGTGATCTCCGGCGAGGAGGCCGTGTGCGACCTCCTGATCGGCACCCCGCCCCCCCGCGCCGCCGGCGCGGCGCTCGGCCCTCCGGTGCGGAGCGCGCCATGACGAGTGGGCCGCTCATCGTGCTGCTCGCCGCCCCGCGTGGCTTCTGCGCCGGCGTCGAGCGTGCGATCGGAGCAGTGGAGGCGGCGCGCGCGGCGACGGATCGCGCGGTCTACGTCCGCCACGAGATCGTCCACAACGGCCGCGTCGTCTCCGAGCTCGCCGCGAAGGGCGTCGTCTTCGTCGACGAGGTCGACGAGATCCCCGATGGCGCGGTGACCATCTTCTCCGCCCACGGCGTCTCCCGCGCGGTCGAGCGTCAGGCGGCCGATCGCGGGCTCGACGTCGTCGACGCCACCTGCCCGTTGGTGCGCCGCGTCCACCACGAGGGCCGTCGCCACGCCGCCGAGGGGCGGGCGCTCGTCGTCATCGGGCATCTCGGCCATGCCGAGATCGAGGGCATCCTCGGGCGCATCGACGGCACGGTCCACGTCGTCGGCACGGTGGCGGAGGCGGCGGCGCTCGATCCGGAGAACGCCGAGCGCCTGGCCTACGTCACCCAGACGACGCTCTCCGTCGACGACACCCGCGAGGTCATCGACGTGCTGAAGGCCCGCTTCCCGTCGATCGTCGGGCCGGACGTGAAGACCATCTGCTACGCCACCCAGAACCGCCAGGCGGCGGTGCGGGCGCTGTCGGAGCGGGCGCAGCGTATCGTCGTGTGCGGCGCGCCGAACTCGTCGAACGCGACGCGCCTGAAGGAGCTCGCCACGTTCCTCGGCCGACCGGCCCGGATGATCGCCGAAGCGGCCGAGCTCGAGGAGAGCTTCGTCGCCGACGTCTCCGTGATCGGCCTCACGGCCGGCGCCTCCGCCCCGGAGGTGCTGGTGCGCGAGACGCTGGCGCGGCTGCGCGGCTGGCGCGAGATCCTGGTCGAGGAGATCACCACCACGGTCGAGACGACCCGTTTCGCCCCGGTGGATCTCGGCGTGCTGGCGCGGCGGTGAGGGCTGGGCCCCGCTGCTCCAGGCGTCCGATTTCGGCTTCGCCGAAGCGCGCCTTCGGCGCCCCCCCCTCCGTCCCGTCGGCTTTGCCGCCGATCCACCCCCCCCCATGGGGGAGGCGCGCGTTCCGCCCCCTCGGGGCGGGGCGGGTCCGGGAAGCGGATCAGGGGCGGGGACCCGCGGCTCGACGTTCCTCGATCTCGCTCGCGAGGCCCCGTGCCTCCGCCATGCGGTCGCCTCGGCACTTGCAGATGCCCATAGGGCCGGGGCACTCGTGGAGCGCGTCGAGGCCGGTATCGGCGCCGACGCGCGCCGGATCCGATTCCCTCCAGCCGAAATCCGCACTAGTCTGCGCCGCCTCCCACCCGGCCGCAGCCCACGGTACCCATGCAACACTTCTCCTCGAACGGCGTCGACATCGCCTATATCGACGTGGCTCCCACCGGCGAGGATCGCGGGGAGCCGATCGTGCTCGTGCACGGCTTCGCCTCGAGCCACGCGGTCAACTGGGTCAACACGATGTGGACGAAGACCCTCGCCCATGCCGGGCGCCGGGTGATCGCCCTCGACAATCGCGGCCACGGCAAGAGCGCCAAGCTCTACGAGCCGGAGGCCTACGGCTCGCAGGTGATGGCGGGCGACGTGCTGGCGCTGATGGACCATCTCGGCCTCGCGCGGGCGGACGTGATGGGCTACTCGATGGGGGCGCGGATCACGGCGCATCTGGCGCTGATGGCGCCGGAGCGGGTGCGCGCGGCGCTGCTCGGCGGGCTCGGCATCCACCTCGTCGAGGGCGTGGGCCTGCCGCTCGGCATCGCCGACGCCATGGAGGCGCCCGCGCTCGACGCTCTCACCGACCCGATGCAGCGCATGTTCCGCGCCTTCGCCGAGCAGACCGGCAGCGACCTCGCCGCGCTCGCCGCCTGCATCCGCGGCTCGCGCCAGACGCTCACCCGCGAGGCGGTCGCCTCCCTCACGGTGCCGGTGCTGGTCTCGGTGGGCACGAAGGACGACGTCGCCGGTTCCGGCCCGGAGCTGGCGGCGCTGATCCCGGGCGCCGAGGCGCTCGACATCCCCGGGCGCGATCACAACCTCGCCGTCGGCGACAAGACCCACAAGGCCGGCGTGCTGGCGTTCCTGGAGGCGCGGCCGTGAGCGCGATGCGCAGCTTCACCGGCGCCGCCGGCAACCGCCTCGTCGCCAGCGTCGTCGGCGACGGGCCGCGCTCGGCGCTGCTGCTGCACGGCGGCGGGCAGACCCGGCATGCCTGGGAGGAGACCGCACGGCGCCTCGCGGCCGCGGGCTGGCGGGCGGTGTGCCTCGACCAGCGCGGCCACGGCGACAGCGACCGTGCGCCGGGCGGCGGCTATTCCTTCCTCGACTTCGCCGCGGACGCCGCCGCCGTCGGCCGCACGCTCGTCGGCGACGGCGAAGGTGAAGGCATCCTGCCCGTGGCGATCGGCGCCTCGCTCGGCGGCATCGCCTCGCTGCTCGCGCTCGGCGAGACGCCGGAGGGCGCGCTGGCGCCGTTCCGCGGGCTCGTCCTCGTCGACATCGTGCCGCGGATGGATCCCCGCGGCGTCGACAAGATCCAGGGCTTCATGCGCGCCAACGCCCGCGAGGGCTTCGCCTCGCTGGAGGCGGCGGCGGACGCGGTCGCGGCCTACCTGCCGCACCGCCCGCGCCCACGCTCGCTCGACGGCCTGCGCAAGAACCTCAGGGCCTGCCCGGACGGGCGGCTGCGCTGGCACTGGGACCCGGATTTCCTCGACGGGCCGCGCTCGGTCAACGCCGACTGGGAGCACGCCGAGGCGCGCCTGCACCACGCCACGCGCACGCTGTCGGTTCCCACGCTCCTCGTGCGCGGCGGCTCGAGCGAGCTGGTGACGCCCGAGGCGGCGCACGAGTTCCTGGCGATGGCGCCCGACGCCGAGTTCGTCGACGTCGCCGAGGCCCGCCACATGGTGGCGGGAGACGCCAACGACGCCTTCGCCGAGGCGGTGACGGGCTTCCTGCGCCGACGGCTCGACTGACCGGCGCCGGGCTCAGGCGGTGCGGCGCTCCAGCGCCCGGTTGAGCACGACCAGGGTCAGCGCGGAGGCGAGCACCATCAGGGGCACGGCGTCGAGCCCGATCGTGTCGGCCAGCAGGCCGCCGAGCGCGGGGAAGATCACCCCGCCGAGCATCGCGGCCGAGACCTGGAAGCCGATGGCGTGCACGGCGAGCGCCTCGCCCAGCCGCGCGGGGGTGCGCGCCATCAGCATCGGGAACACCGGCGCGCAGGCGAGACCCAGCAGCACGATCCCCGCGAGGCCGACGGGCGTCGGCGCGAGCGCGAAGGCGGCGGCGCCCAGCGTCATTCCGGCGAGGCCGAGCCGCACCGCGCGATCCTCGCCGAGCCGCTCGGCCCACAGCCCGAAGCCGACGCGGCCCACGAACAGCCCGCCCCAGAACAGGCCCGCCATCGCCCCGGCGAGCTCGACCGAGAGCCCGCGTCCCTCGCTGAGCACGGTGAAGATCCAAAGGCCCGCGCCGTACTCGACGCCGACATAGATGCAGAACATCGCGATCTGCAGCCGCACCACGGGGTGGGCGAGGGCGGCGCCGGTCGTCACGCGCGCGGGCGCGGCGCGCTCGCCCGAGGGGTTCTCGCCCGCCCTGATCGGCGCGCCAGCGTCGGCGCGCCAGAGCCCGCGGGTCGACAGGAACAGGAGCGCCATGGCGCCCATGATCAGCGCGATCGTGCCGTAGCCGATCCGCCAGGAGCCGCCGAGGACGAGCGCGCCCGTCATCAGGAAGGGGCCGCAGGCCGCGCCGAATCCGAAGGCGGCGTGCAGCCAGCTCATGTGGCGCGAGGAGAAGCGCGCCGCCGCATAGGCGTTGAGCCCCGAGTCGATCGCCCCCGAGCCGAGCCCGATCAGGGGTGCCGCCGCGAGGAAGACCGGAAATGACGGCGAGAGCGCCACGCCTACGAGCGCGGCCGCGACGAGGCCGGTGGAGCCGGCCAGCAGCCGCCCCACGCCGAGCGCGCCCAGGAGCCGCCCGGCGAAGAAGGAGGAGACGAAGAAGCCCGCCGCCGTGCCGGCCATGATCAGCCCGAGCCCGCTCTGCGGCAGCGCGAAGGCGTCGCGCACGAAGGGCCAGGCGACCCCGTGCGCGACGTCCGGCAGGGCGAGCGAGACGAAGCCGAGATAGGCGACGGCGACGAGGAGCGCGCGCGGCGCGGCGCGGGCGGTAGGGGGCAAGGAGGCACGCGCCTTTCGATGGGAGGACGGTGTCTCCTACGGGATCGCGCGGGCCGTGGGAAGCGCCCCTCAGCTTCCGTCGGCGAGTCGCACGAGCCGATCGAGCGCCGGCGCGGCGCCGGCTTTGGCGCCGTGGCGCAGGTCGAAGCTGCGGCGCAGCGCGCCGTCCTGCCCCTCGCCACCGCTGCCCGCCCGCGGGGCGACCTGCGGCACGCCGAAGGACAGCGGCTGCCCGGGGGCGCGCGCGCTCGGCTCGTCCAGCCGCCCGATCTCGCCCGTGCGCAGAGCGTGCCCCCCCCGCCCCGCGACCCGGCCCGCGCCGACCGCGCCCGCGCCGGGCAGGTCGCCCGGCCCCCCCGCGGTGGCGCGGCGATCGCCTTGCGGTGCGCGTCGCACCACCGCGAGCAGCCCGTCGGAAAGCGCGCGCACGGCGCGGGCGAGGTCCTCCGCCGTCTCGGCGATGCGGCCCGCCACGGCGGCGGTCTCGCGGGCGAGGCGGCGCAGCGCCGCGATGTCGTGCGGGCCGTCGTCGGGATCGCCCGCGGCGAGGCCCGCGCCGCGCCGGCGCAGGTCCGCGGCGAGCGCGGCGGTGCCGGCCGAGCGCTCCTCGATCGCGTCGACGATCCCCTCGATGCCGGACCACGCGGCGGCGAGGAGATCGGCGAGCTCCGCCACCCGCCGCGCCGCCTCGGCGAACCCGCGGGCGGAGGCGCCCGCGCGCACGGCGGCGAGGGAGACCGATAGCGCCGTCGCCGCGACCTCGCCGACGAGGCCGGCCACCGGCGGCGTCGCGAGGTCGAGCGCGGGGCGCAGCTCCTCTTCGCCGAGGCCGGTGAGCGCCTCGGCGATGTCCGCCTCCTCGCGCGAGAGCCGGCGCGCCGCCGTTCGCGCACGCGGCGCCAGCTCGTCGAGCGTGTCGGCCTCCCGCCGGATGGCGTAGGCGAGCCGGAAGACCGCCTCGCGCGTCTGCGCGGAGACGCCCTCGACGTCCGCGTCCTCGTCGCGGCGCCACTCGACCGCGTGCGCCTGGTCGTGCTGCGCGGGCGTGACCTCGCTGTCGTCGAGCAGCAGCTCGGACGAGCGCGCCGCATCGGCGGCACCGCTCGAGAACCCAAGCGTCGCGAACGAGCGGCGCATGCGGGCGAAGCGGCGTCTGACCTGGAGATCGAGCATGAGGCGCACTTGGGTGGTTCGGCGTTGTCACCTTAAGGCCGCACCGGTTCCGGAATCCTGAATCGATCGCGGAAATAATGTGCAAACCGTGCAGCCCATACGGGATGCACGGCCGACGGGAGACCGAGTCATGCTGACCTTCAAGACGAACGACGCCTCCGCCCTCAGTCGCGAGGACGTCAAGAACGGCCTCGCGGAGGGCGACATCGTCCTCGTCGACGTGCGCGAGCCGGAAGCCTTCGCGCGCGGCCACATCCCCGGATCGCTCTCGCATCCGCTCGACGCCTTCGATCCGGCGCGGCTGCCGCGGGACGGACGCCGGATCGTCTTCACCTGCTCCGCGGGCGTGCGCTCGCAGCACGCCGCGCACATGGCGCTGGCGGAGGGGGTTGCGCGGGCCGCGCACTACCAGGGCGGCTTCGAGGACTGGATGATGAGCGGCGAGCCGGTGGCGCGCGGCGAGGCGGCCGAAGAGGCGCCCGGCGGCACCGATCCGGACGCGTCCTCGCGAGGTCACGGTTGACACGGCGAAATCCGGCGCCACCCTCGCGGCGTACGACAACGCATATTCGGAGCTTTTCATGCGCCCCATGAAGTTCGGCGTCGGCCAGGCCGCGCGTCGCGTCGAGGATGCCCGCTTCGTGACCGGGACGGGCCGCTACACCGACGATCTCGCGCCGCCGGGCATGCTCCACGCCGTGATGGTGCGCAGCCCCCATGCCCGCGCGACGCTGCGCGTCGGCGATCTCGCGGCGGTGCGGGCCATGCCGGGCGTGCGCCTCGTGCTCGCGGCGGCGGACGTGGCGCATCTGGGGCCGCTGCCCTGCATGGCGCCGGCGCGCAACTCCGACGGGACGAAGATGGCGACGCCGCCATACCCAGTGATCGCGGCCGACCACGTGCGCCATATCGGCGACGTCGTCGGCATGGTGGTGGCGGGCACGCTCGCGGAGGCCCGTGAGGCGGCCGAGGCCTTCCCCGCCGAGTACGAGCCCGGGGACGCCGTCGTCGGCATCGCGGCCGCCGAGGCCGAGGGGGCGCCGGCGGTCTGGCCCGAGCTCGGCGGCAATCTCGCCTTCGACTCCTCCGTCGGCGATGCCGAGGCGACAGACGCCGCCTTCGCCGCCGCGGCGCGGACAGTCTCGCTGATGCTGGTCAACAACCGCGTGGTGACGAACTACGTCGAGCCGCGGGCCTGCCTCGCCGAGATCGATCCCGCCTCCGGGCGGCTGACGCTGACGCTCGGCTCCCAGGGCAGCCACCACGTGCGCGACGTCGTCGCGGGCATCCTCGGGCGCGAGAAGGACGGGCTGCGGGTGGTCACGCCGGACGTCGGCGGCGGCTTCGGCACCCAGATGTTCGTCTTCCGCGAATATCCGCTCTGCGCGCTCGCCGCCGAGCGGCTCGGCGTGCCGGGGAGGTGGGCGGCGGACCGTACCGAGCATTTCCCCGGCGCGGCGCAGGGGCTCGACAATCTCGCCGTTGCCGCGATGGCGCCCGCCGCGGG
>JBNPEA010000153.1:0-8181 GCA_051117315.1 Salinarimonas sp.
AGGGCGTCGGCCTCGCCTTCCTGGAGATCTATCCGAAGATCCTGCGCGCCGCCATGGCGACGCCCTGGACGGAAGCCGACCGCCACGAGCAGCAGATCCGCCGCGGGCGCTACGTCGAGTACAACCTGCTCTACGATCGCGGCACCATCTTCGGCCTGAAGACGGGCGGCAACGTCGCCTCGATCCTCTCGTCCATGCCCCCCACGGTCCGCTGGCCTTGAGCCCTCCCCACGGGGAGGGAGTCGGCCGGAGGTCGACGGGCGGGGGCGCGCGTTCCTGACGCGCCGCCGACATTCGCCCCCACCCGGCGCCCTGCGGGCGCCGACCTCCCCGAGGGGAGGTTACGTCCCGAACTCCCGCCGCACGGCCTCGAACAACGCCGCGAATTCGCTACCCTCCCGCCAGAACACCGGCGGCTCGCCGAACGGCGCCCGGACCTCGACGTCGCGCCCGCCCTCGTAGGTCTCGCCGGTCCACAGGTGCACCCAGCGCGCGCCGGCGGGCAGATACGCCGTCCAGTCCCGCCGCCCCGCCTGCCAGACCGGCGCGACGAGCAGGTCGCGACCGTAGAGGTAGGCGTCCTGGACGTCGTAGGTGCGCGCGTCCTCCTCGTAGTGCAGGAAGAGCGGGCGCTGGCACGGCAGGCCGGTGTCGCCCGCCTCGGCGACGAGCGCCTGCAGGTACGGCGCCAGCGCCTTCCAGACGCGGGTGAGCCGCGCGAAATGCGCGAGCAGTTCCGGGCTGTCGTCGAACTGGATGTTCTCGCGCGGCCGGTTGCCCTCGTGGGTGCGCATCACCGGCGTGAAGGCGGCCATCTCGGCCCAGCGGATCATCAGCTCGGCGGTGCGCACGTTGCCGAACAGGCTCGTGTAGCCGCCGATGTCCGAGTGGTGGTAGGCGTTGCCGACGAGGCCCGCCGAGAGCGCCCCGCAGATCACGGTGACGAGCCCGTCGTGGCGGGAGAAGTCGACCGACTGGTCCCCCGCCCACAAGAGCGGGCAGTGCCGCTGCACGCCGGTGAAGCCGGCGCGCATGAAGAACAGCGCCTCTCCGGTCATCCCGCGGTTTTCCAACGCACGTGCGTTCACCTCCGCCCAGAGCACCGGCCAGGCATTGTGCATGCGCATCGGGTCCGAGCCGTCGGCGAGGACGACGTCGACGGGCAGGTACTCGCCGAAATCGGCCATCCAGCCGGAGAGCCCGTAATCGATCATCTCCTGCCCGATCACCCGCTCCTCGAACCAGGCGCAGGCGCCGGGGGCGGTGAAGTCGACGATGCCGCAGTCGAACTCCCCGAAATCGACGCGGTAGGTGCCGCCCGAGGCGTCCTTCGCGAGGTGACCCGCCGCCTCCGCCTCGGGGAACAGCGTGCCGTCGACCGCGAGATAAGGGTTGACGTAGCCCATGAAGCGGATGCCGCGCTCGCGCAGGGAGGCGATTGCCTCCGCGAGGCCGGGGTACCAGGCCTCGTTCGCCCGCCAGTCCCAGAACAGCCGCCGGCCGAAGGTGGTGTCGCGGATGCCGACCCAGTCCTCGCACCAGAGGGCGGCGACGGCGCAGCCGGCCTCGAGGTATTTCTCCAGCCGCGTGAAGGAGTTGGCGCCGTCCTTCAAGCCGATGATCGCACCGTTCTCGAGCCAGCCCGGCAGCGGCGGCTGGCGCCCGAAACGGGTCGAGAGCCGCGAGACCAGCGTCTCCAGGCGCCCCGCGCCGAAGAGCTCGATGCGCTCGGGCACAGCCCAGACCTCGATCTCGTGGAAGCCCCGGCGGCGGAAGTCGAAGGTGGAATAGGCGGTCGTCTCCAGGTGGAGCGCGTAGCGGCGGCTGGAGAGGAAGGTCGGCTGCGGGTAGTTGGTGTGCCAGTAGTCGCCTCCGGCGCCGCCGTTCTTGTCCGCGTGGAAGGTGATCTCGCTCTTCTTGTCGCGCCCGACGCCAGGCTCCGAGGTCCACAGCGGGAACTTGCGGCCGGAGAGGTCGAGATAGGACATCTGCTCGCCGCCGCCCCAGACCCGCTCGCCGGGCTCGCTCTCGACCCGCAGCCAGAGCCGGTCGATGGCCACGTCCGCCTCCAGGAAGACGAGCGCGCCCTCCGCCTCGCCGTCTGCGCCCGCCTGCTCCTCGATCGCCACGACGACGCGCGGGCGCGCCTCCGGGCTCGCCGAGAAGGCGATCAGCCGTCCGGCGATCGCGGCGTGGCGCAGCGCGACGCGCTCCTCGATGTGATCCTCGATCTCGAAGTTGCCGCGATACATCGCGATCCGCGGCTCGCCGCGCCCGACGAAGAGGCAGGGCCGATCCGGGCGATGACGCAGGACGAGGCGCTGCCCGAGGAAGAGGTCGAAGCCGTCGTCGACAGCGACGAGGTGCATGGAGGGGGTGCCTTCAGTTCTGGGTGAGGCCGGCGTCGACGACGAAGTTCGCGCCGGTGCAGCCCGCACTCTCCTCGGAGGCGAGGAAGAGCGCCATGCGCGCGACGTGGCTCGCGTCGAGCCGGAACTTGAGCGCCTGGAGGTCGATGAACTGCCGGTTCAGCTCCGGCGTCAGCCAGAGCGTCTCCTGCCGCTCGGTGAGGATGGCGCCGGGCACGATGCAGTTGACCCGCACGCCGGAGGATCCGAGCTCGCGGGCGAGCGTCTTGGTCAGGCCGTTGATCGCCGCCTTCGCCGTCGTGTAGCCCACCATGCCCGGGCGCCCGCGCATCCAGGAGATCGAGCCGAGCATGATCACCGAGCCCCCGCCCCGCTCGGCCATGCCGGGCGCCAGCGCCTGCGTCGCAAAGAAGTGGTGGTCGAGGTTGAGTGCCAGGGTGCGCCGCCAGGCGTCGGGCTCGACGCTCTCCATCGCGTGGCGATCGTCGCGGCCGGCATTGTTGACGAGGGCGGCGACGCCCTCGTAGCGCGCCTCGATGCGCGCGAGCGTCTCGCGCAAGCACGCGATGTCGGTGACGTCGCAGAGGTCGAAGGCCGCCCCGGTCTCCTGCGCCAACGCGCGGCCCGCCGCCTCGTCGACGTCGAGGAAGGCCACCTGCGCCTCCTGGGCGGCGAAGGCGCGCACCATCGCGGCGCCGATCCCCGACGCCCCGCCGGTGATCACGACGGCGCGTCCCTTCAGCGACCGGTAGCGCGCGCTGCCGTAGTCGTGGCTTCGATCGGGCGGGGTCTCTGGGGCGGTCGGGGCCATCGGGCCGTCTCACAGGTCGGGGTCGAAGAGCGGCTCGAGCCGCCCGGGCACGTCGACGTCGAGCGCGAACAGGCCACCGGCCCGCGGCGTCGCCGCGAGCTCCTCGGCCGGGCGGCCGGCGCGCGCGGTGGTCACGTAGAGCGTCCGCAGGTCGCGCCCGCCGAAGGCGACCATGGTCGGGCAGCGCGCCGGGATCGGGATCTCGGCGAGGAGCCCGCCGTCGGGCGAGCGGCGCTGGATGCGCCCGCCCTCGTAGAGCGCGGTCCAGTAGCAGCCGTCGACGTCCACCGCCGCGCCGTCGGGGCGCGCGTGGTCGGGCGCGTCCGCGTCGAGCCTGCAGAACACCTCGCCCTCGCCCAGCGTGCCCCGCGCCGCGTCGTAGGCGTAGCGGGTCACGGTGAAGCGCGGCGTGTCGGCGTGGTAGACCCGGCCACCGTCGGCCGTGAAGGCGAGGCCGTTCGAGGTCATCAGGCCGTCGAGGAGCCGCGTCAACCCCGAGCGATCGAGCCGGTAGAGCCCCGCACGGCCGCCGCGGGCCTCGTCGATCGTGCCGACGAGGAATCGCCCCGCCGGGTCGACGCGCCCGTCGTTGAAGCGCGACCAGGCCTGGTCCTCCGGGTTGTCGGCGAGCTTCCTCAGGATCGCCCCGTCGCGCCCGATCAGGAACACGCCCGAGCGCATGCCGGCGATGAGGGCGCGGCCCCTGGTGAGGCCGACGCAGCCGATGTCCTCGCCGACGGTGGCGACCGCGTGCGCGCCGCTCTCCGGATGATAGCGATGCAGCGCCCGCCCCTTGATGTCGACGAAATAGAGCGCCTGCTCCTGCGCGTCCCAGACCGGGCTCTCCCCCAGCTCGGCTGCGCAGTCGAGGACGAGGCGCACGTCGCGCACGGCACCGCTGGTCACATCACTCATGGCAGGCGCTCCACGCCGAGCCGCACCGAGCCGACGAGGCGCTCGTTCGGCGCGAGGATGCGCAGGCCGTGGTCCTTCACCTCCGGCATGCGGTTGATGGCGTCGGGCATGTGAGAGACCGGCTCGACGCAGAAGAAGTTTTTGCCCGGCGGGACGAACACGACGCAATGCGTGAACAGCGCGTCCGCATCGAGCGTCAGCGCGAGCCTGCGGTCCGGGAACGTCAGCGCCGCCGTGCCGCCGAAGCCGGAGAAGGCGTTGTCGAGCGTCACGCCCTCGACCTCCCGCGCGGCGGAGAAGTCGTAGTCCCCGGTCGCGGCCTCGCGACGGGCGGGGATCTCCCGCTCGTCGGCGATCCAGACGCTGCCCGCGCGAAAGCGCAGCGTCGCACCAGGGCGGCGGGGAAAGTAGGGATGGAAGCCGAGCCCGCAGGGCATCGGGCGCGCGTCCCGGTTCTCGACGGCGAGCGTCATCACCAGCGCGCGCGTCTCCAGCGCGAGCGTCATCTCGGCGCGCATACGGAACGGCCACGTGCCGGCATCCCCGCCGCTCGGGTCGTGGTCGAGCACGAGGGTCACCGCGTTCTCGCCGCGGGGCCCGACCTCCCAGGCGCTGCGCCAGCCGAAGCCGTGGAGCGTGTGCGGGCTGTCGCCGAAATTGCGCGCGAGCCGGTGCTCCTCGCCGCAGAAGGCGAAGCGGCCCTCGTCGACCCGCCCGGAGAACGGCACGAGCGGGAAGGACGACGTCAGCGTCGCGTCGCCGCTCGCCAGCGCCTCCGCCGAGGTCTCGCGCAGGATCGGCACGTCGCCGATGCGAAAACCCGCGATGGCGCCGCCGACTGCGGGCGCGATGTCGAGGGCGAGCTCGCCGTTCGTCAGGGTCACGATCTCGGTCATGGCCGGGTTCCTCTCCGCCGCGTTCAGTAGGCGGCCGTCGGGCCGCCTTGCGGGGACGCGCCGGCGCCGCGCAACGTTCCGAGCCAATCCGCGGCCCGGCCCGTCATCATCGCCACGTCAGAGGCGACCGCGGCGAAGGAATAGCCGTAGTCGAGGAAGCGCGCGACCATCTCCGGGTTCGGCCCGACGATGCCGATGGGCTTGCCCGCCGAGGCGGCGCCCTCGGCCGCCCGCGCGATCAGCGCCTGCACCTCGGCGTGGCCCACCTGCCCCATCCGCCCCATCGCCGCGGAGAGGTCGCCGGGGCCGACGAAGAGCGCGTCGACGCCCGGCACCGCCGCGATCTCGGCCAGCCGCGCGATGGCGCGGGGCGTCTCCAGCTGGACGATGACGAAGGTCTCCGCGTCGGCACGCCCGAGATAGTCGCTCGCCCGCCCGAAGCGCGAGGCGCGGTGGACGGCGGCGACGCCGCGCACGCCGGTGGGCGGATAGCGCGCGAAGGAGACCGCCGCGCGGGCCTCCTCGGCGCTCTCGACGAAGGGCACCATCACGGTCTCGGCGCCCAGATCGAGCACGCGCTTGACCATGACCTGGTCGTTCCAGGGCAGGCGCACCACGGGCGCCGCGCCCGTGCAGCCGATGGCGCGCAGGATGTGGGCGAGGTCGCCCAGATCGATCGGCACGTGCTCCATGTCGACCACGAGGAAGTCGAAGCCGACATGCCCCATCGCTTCGGCGGTGGCGGGCGCGGCCGCCATCAGCCAAGAGCCGAGTGGCGCCGATGGGCCGGCTTCGAGGCGGCGCTTGAAGCGGTTGGCGATGTCGATCATGGCGGCCTCAGTAGATCGGCGGCTCGGGGACCGCGGGTCCCGCGGCGAGGAAATCGAAGTCGCAGCCCTCGTGCGCCTGGGAGACGTGGCGCTGGTAGAGGGCGGCGAAGGAGCGGTCGTAGCGGTAGGCGGTGGGCGTCCACTCCGCGCGGCGCCGCGCGAGCTCGGCCTCGTCCACCTTCATGTCGATGCGCCCGGCCGGGACGTCGAGCACCACGATGTCGCCGGTGCGCAGCAGCCCGAGCGGCCCGCCGATCGCGGCCTCCGGCGAGACGTGGAGCACGCAGGTGCCGTAGTGCGTGCCGCTCATCCGCCCGTCGCAGATGCGCACCATGTCGCGCACGCCGGCCTGGAGCAGCTTCTTGGGGATCGGCAGGTTGCCCCATTCCGGCATGCCCGGCGCGCCGACGGGGCCGGCGTTGCGCAGCACCAGCACCGTGTTCTCATCGACCGCGAGATCGGGGTCGTCGATCGCGGCCTTCATCGCGCCGGGATCGTCGAAGACGAGCGCCGGCCCCTCGTGGCGCAGGAATCTCGGGCTCGCCGCGGAGGTCTTCATCACCGCGCCGTCGGGCGCGAGGTTGCCGCGCAGCACCGCCAGCGTGCGGCCCTGCGCGAGCGGGACGGCCGGATTGTCGAGATCGCGGATGACGTCGTCGTTCCAGCACGCTGCGCCGGCGAGCGCCTCGCCGAGCGTGCGCCCCTCGACCGTCGGGCGCGAGAGATCGAGATGCGCCTCGAGCTTCTTGAGCAGCGCCGGCAGCCCGCCGGCGAACCAGAAGTCCTCCATCAGGTAGTCGCCGGACGGGAAGAGGTTCGCCAGGACCGGGATGCGGGCGGACACCTCCGCCATGTCGTCGAGGGTGAGGTCCACCCCCGCCCGCCGCGCCATCGCCACCAGATGAACCGCAGCGTTGGTCGATCCGCCCATCGCCATGTAGGCGACGAGACCGTTCGTGAAGGTCTCGCGGGTGAGGATGGTGGAGGGCTTCACGTCCTCCCAGATCATCGCGACGATGCGCTCGCCGCAGGCGGACGCCATGCGGGTGTGCCCGGAATCGACGGCGGGGATCGAGGAGGCGCCGAACAGCGTGAGCCCCATCGCGTCGACGATGGAGGTCATGGTGGAGGCCGTCCCCATCGTGTTGCAGGTCCCGGCCGAGCGCGTCATCCGGCTCTCGAGATCGACCCAGTCCTGCGCCGAGAGGCGCCCGGCGCGGTACTCGTCCCAGTACTTCTTCGTGTGGGTGCCGGCGCCGGTCTTCACCCCGCGCCATTGCCCGTTCGACATCGGCCCGGCCGGGCAGAAGATCGCCGGCAGGTCCATCGAGATCGCACCCATCAGCAGGCCGGGCGTGGACTTGTCGCAGCCCCCCAGCAGCACCGCCCCGTCGACCGGGTGCGAGCGCAGGAGCTCCTCCGCCTCCATGGCGAGGAAGTTGCGGTAGAGCATGGTGGTGGGCTTCACCATCACCTCGCCCACCGACAGCGCCGGCAGCTCCACGGGATAGCCCCCCGCCTGCCAGACGCCGCGCTTCACCGCCTCGGCGCGCTCGCGCAGATGGGCGTGGCAGGGGCTCATGTCGGACCAGGTGTTGAGGATCGCCACCACGGGCTTGCCCATGAACTCCTCGCGCCGCATGCCCATCTGCTGCGTGCGCTGCCGATGCGCGAAGGCGCGCATGTCGTCGGCGGCGTACCAGCGCTGGGAGCGCAGGCTCTCGAGGGTGCGGCGGGCGGTCATCGGGTTCCTCCAATGCCCATCTTAGCGCTGCGAAACACGGACGCAAGCGGGACGCACTGTTTGACAGCTTCGGTCGTGTCGGCCAACGTCAATCATCACAGCGCTACGATCGAGGACCGAGAATGGACGAGGCGGGGCGGCTCGCGCGCCGGGGGCGGCGGAAGATGCAGGTGGTGACGATGACCGAGGTGGCGGCCGCCGCCGGCGTCTCGCCCTCCACGGTCTCGCTCTACTTCCGCCGCCCGAAGAGCGTCTCGCCGGCGGCACGCGCGGCGATCGCGCAGGCCGTCTCGGAGCTCGGCTACGTGCCCAACCTCGTCGCCGGCGGCCTCGCCGCCGCGTCCTCGCGGGTGGTGAGCCTGATCGTGCCGTCCGTCCGCAACGCCTTCTTCGCCGAGACCGTCTCGGCGCTCGAGGCGGCGCTGGCACCGCAGGGCCTGCAGGTGATGCTCGGGCACACGGAGTACGACCTCGCCCGAGAGGAGGCGCTGGTGCGCGCCGCCCTCGCCTGGGCCCCGGCGGCGATCGTTCTGACCGGGCTCGAGCACGCGCCCGACACGCGGGCCCTGCTCCAGCGCGCACGCGTCCCGGTCGTCGAGATGTGGGAGCGCGGCCC
>JBNPEA010000131.1:0-37733 GCA_051117315.1 Salinarimonas sp.
CCACCCCCGCCTGCCGGCCGAGCCCCACCCCCGGCATGCGCCAGCCGCGGCGCTCGTAGAGGCCGATCGCCTTCGTGCCCTGGCCCGTGGCGAGCCATGCCTGGGCTTGGCCCGCGTCCTTCAGGCCGGCGAGGAGGGCGTCGTGCAGCGCCGTGCCGTGGCCGTGGCCCTGGGCCGGGTCGATCACGAACAGCGCCCAGACGAGGCCGTTGAGCGGGCTCGCGCAGGCGAAGCCCTGGAGCACGCCGGCGTCGTCGTCGCTCGCCAGGAAGAGGCCCTCGTTCAGGTACCAGAACACCTCCTGGTCGCTGATCGCGGTGGGGTCGGCGAGGCGGTTCTCGGAGACGCCGAGCCGGATCTCGGCGATGCGCGGCAGGTCCTCGGCACGGGCGGGGCGGATCGTCGGCACGGGGGCGGCTCCGGATGGGTCGGCGAGCGAGGGAGGGCGGACGATCTCCCGTAGCACCACAGGACGGGCGCGGCTGTCGCGCGCGCGCCACAGCCGCGGCGCGACGTGCGACGCGTACGCCCCCGGCGCTGGGGACCTGTACGTATCGACCCGTACGAGCGTTTCGAGGAATTCTTTCGCAGTACGCGCGCCGTGATGGTAAATGCCTGGCATTGGATACAAGACAGATGCGAAGAACCTAGAGGAAACCTGAATACGACACCTAATTATCCGAATGTTTACGTGCACGGCGACACGTCTGGGAGTGGCGACGCTGGGGTCGTTGGCGGAGGTCGAGATGGCGGGTTTCTTGTCACGGTTCGGTATCAGGCAGCAGATCGGGCTCCTCAGCGCGGTCGGCGTCATCGGCTTCCTCTGCGCCACACTGGTGTTCGTCAACGGCCTGCGCGAGATCGGCGCGAGCATCGATGCGCTGGAGCGCCTCGCCGAACGCAAGGACGCCGCCGGGCAGCTCTCGAGCGGCCTCCTCGACGCCCGCCTCTCCGAGAAGGGCTTCCTGATGGCGCCGAGCGATGCGCTGGTCGAGCGCCACGACCGCACGCTGGACGTCGCCCGGGCGAGCCTCGCCGCGCTCGGCACCGGGCTTCCCGCGTCCGAGGGCGCCCTCGCCACCTCGATCGACACGCTCGAGGCCCGGCTCGGCGACTACGCCGCGCGCTTCGAGGACGTGGTGGCCGCCGAGCGGCTCCTCGGCTTCGACGAGACGCAGGGGCTCGAGGGCACGCTGCGTGCCGCCGTGCACGCCGTCGAGGAGACGCTGAACGCCCACAGTGACGCGGAGCTCTCCGTCCTGATGCTGATGATGCGTCGGCACGAGAAAGACTTCATGATGCGTGCCGACGCCAAGTACATCGAACGGCACGTGGCCCGCCGCGCCGAGTTCGCCGCGCTGCTGGCCGAGCGCGACGCGATCTCCGCGGCCGAGAAGCGCACGATCGTCGAGCGCATGGACGCCTACGGCACCGCCTTCGACGGCTTCGCCTCCACGAGCCGCGCAAAGGCGGACGGCGTGGCGGCCCTCACGGCGGTCTACGCCGAGATGGAGCCGGCGATCGAGAGCGTGCTCGAGACCATCGCCAGCCGCACCGCGGAGGGACAGGCGCTGCTCCACGGCCGCGAGGCCGCCGTGGAGCGGACCGTCTGGATCGCGCTCGGCATCATCTTCACGATCCTCGTCGCCGCGTCCTGGATCGTCGGGCGCTCGATCGCCGGGCCGCTCGTGGCTCTCGCCGGCACGCTCGGGCGGCTCGCCGACGGCGACGGCACCGTCGTGGTGAGCGGGGGAGACCGGCGCGACGAGATCGGCGCCATGGCCCGCGCGCTCGCCGCCTTCAAGACCATGCTCGCCCGCAATGCCGAGATGGAGGCGGAGGCGAAGACGCGGGAGACGAACGCCGCCGCCGAGCGCAAGCGCCTGCTCGCGGGCCTCGCTGCCGACTTCGAGAGCCGGGTCGGCGGCATCGTCGCCCATGTGGCGCAGACCGCGCACACGCTCTCGGGCTCGGCCCGCGACCTCTCCGGGACGGCGGAGCGCACGACCGGCCAGGCGAGCGCCGTCGGCGCCGCGTCCGAGCAGGCTGCGGCCAATGTCGGGACCGTCGCCGCCGCGGCCGAGGAACTCGCCGCCTCCACCGCCGAGATCGGCCGCCAGGTGAGCGAATCGACCGCCCTCGCCACCACCGCCTCGGGCCAGGCGGAGGACGCCGTGGCGCAGGTCCGCGGCACGGCCCAGGCCGCCCAGCGCATCGGGGACATCGTCTCGATGATCCAGGCCATCGCCGAGCAGACCAACCTGCTCGCGCTCAACGCCACGATCGAGGCCGCCCGAGCCGGCGCGGCCGGTCGCGGCTTCGCGGTGGTCGCCGCCGAGGTGAAGAGCCTCGCCGACCAGACGGCGAAGGCCACCGTCGAGATCGGCCAGCAGATCGAGGGCATCCAGACGGCGTCGGCCGGCTCGAGCGAGGCGATCGCGCAGATCGCCCGGGTCATCGGCGCGATCTCGGCCGGCTCGACGGCGATCGCGGCCGCGATCGAGCAGCAGGGCGCGGCGACGCAAGAGATCGCCCGCAACGTGCAGGAGGCGTCCGCCGGGACAGGCGAGGTCTCCCGCGGCATCGTCGGCGTCACCGAGGCGGCGACCACGGCGAGCCGCTCGGCCTCCGCCGTCCTGGGCTCGGCGCAGGACCTCTCCGCCCGGGCCGACGAGCTGTCTCGGGCGGTGGCGTCCTTCGTCGGCGCCGTCACGGAGGGCGAGGCCGCGCGGGCGGCGTGAGCCGAGGACGGCCGGAGGGCACGGCCGGGGGAGGCAGGGTTGCGAAGCGGCGTGAGATGGTAACCTCGCCGCTTGTCATCGACCATCGCATATGCAACCCTGATCTTGCTCCGTTCCGCTGTTGCCCTAGAGGTCGTCCCATGGTCACGCGCGTCTCCACCGTCTCGTTCGAGGGCGTCGTGGCGCGGGCGGTGGAGGTGCAGGTCCAGGTCGCGCCCGGGGAGCTGAAGTTCAACGTCGTCGGGCTGCCCGACAAGGCCGTGGGCGAGAGCCGGGAACGGGTGCGCTCGGCGATGATCTCGTCGGGCCTGTCGCTGCCGACGAAGCGCATCACCGTGAACCTCGCGCCGGCGGACACGCCCAAGGAGGGCAGCCACTACGACCTGCCGATCGCGCTCGGCCTCATGGCGGCGCTCGGCGCCATCCCGTCGGACGCGCTCGAGGGCTTCACCGTACTGGGCGAGCTGGCGCTCGACGGCTCGATCACCGCGGTGGCGGGGGTGCTGCCGGCGGCGATGGCCGCGCACGGGCGCGGCCAGGGGGTGATTGGCCCGCGTGCGTGGGGGCGGGAGGCCGCCTGGGCGTCGGAGGAGATGCAGGTGAGCGCGCCCGAGAACCTCGTCCAGCTCGCCAACCACTTCAAGGGCACCCAGGTGCTGGCGCGGCCGGAGCCCGCCGTCGCCGTGCGGGCCGACGGCCTGCCGGACCTCAAGGAGATCAAGGGCCAGGAGAACGCCAAGCGCGTGCTGGAGATCGCCGCCGCCGGCGGCCACAATCTCCTCATGTCCGGGCCACCGGGCGCCGGCAAGTCGATGCTCGCCCAGCGCCTGCCCTCGATCCTGCCCGCACTCTCGCCGCGCGAGCTGCTCGAAGTCTCGATGGTGCACTCGGTCGCAGGCCTGATCGCGGAAGGCCGGCTGTCCGACCGGCGACCCTTCCGCGCACCGCACCACTCCGCCTCGACGGCGGCCCTCGTCGGCGGCGGCGTCACCGCCCGGCCGGGCGAGATCTCGCTCGCTCATCGCGGCGTGCTGTTCCTCGACGAGCTGCCCGAGTTCCAGCCACAGACGCTCGACAGCCTGCGGCAGCCGATGGAGACGGGCGAGGTGATGATCGCGCGCGCCAACGCGCGTTGCACCTATCCGGCGCGCTTCCAGCTGGTTGCGGCGATGAACCCCTGCCGCTGCGGCCAGGCGACGGAGCCCGGCTACGCCTGTCGGCGCGGCCCCAACGAGCGCTGCATGGCGCAGTACCAGGCCCGTCTCTCGGGCCCGCTGCTCGACCGCATCGACCTGACGATCGAGGTGCCGGCGGTGAGCGCGGCGGACCTGATCCTGCCGCCGCCGGCGGAGGGCTCGGCCGAGGTCGCTCGCCGCGTCGCAGCCGCCCGCACGCTCCAGGGTGTGCGCTATGCCGCGCTCGGCCTGCCCGCGAGCACGACGAACGCCGCCTGCCCCGCCGCCATGCTGGAGGACGTCGCCGCCCCGGATCCCGAGGGCCTGGCGCTCGTGCGCGACGCCTCCTACGCGATGAAGCTCTCCGCGCGGGGCTACCACCGCGTCCTGCGCGTCTCCCGCACCCTGGCCGACCTCGACGGGTCGACCCGCGTCGGCCGCGTGCACGTCGCGGAGGCACTCTCGTACAGATCGCATCTCGATCGCCGCAGCGTTGCCGCATAACTCGGATGCGTGCGTTCGCGTCCGGTAATGCTTGACCGCTTCCGCCCCACGCACAATTGTTGCCGTAATGCTATGGTGTTCATGGGAGCTCGTGGCCGCTCGGGGATCGCGTGGCGGCGGACCTCCCGGATCGGCTCGTGACGGAGGCGGCGGTGGCTGCGCCAATGACGAACCTCGCGGAAACGGCCTTCACCTTCGTGGAGGCGATCAAGGCGATCGACACGGCCGACTCGCTGCTCGACGTCATGCGCGATGCGTTCGGCACCTTCGGCTTCGACCATTTCGTGATCGCCAGCCTGCCGCGTGCGGGACAGGCCTCCCGCCAGGCCATCCACATGCACCGCGTGCCGGCCCAATGGTACGACCTCTACACCCGCGCGAACTACATGGAGCACGATCCCGTCGTGCGGCACTGCCGGGCCTCCGTCCATCCATTCGAGTGGAAGGACGTTCCCATCGACCTGCAGGCGCAGCCGAAGGCGCGCGAGGTGATGACGCGTGCCCACGATTTCCGCATGGAGCAGGGCTTCTGCCTGCCGGTGCACGGGATCGACGGCGTCGACGGCTGCATCTCGCTGAGCGGGCGCGACGTCGAGCTGACGCCCGAGACCAAGCCGGCGATCCACCTGATGGCGCTCTACGCCTTCGATCGTGGCAGGGAGATCGCCCGCGACAAGATGCGCAGCACAATTCAGCTGTCGCCACGCGAGATCGAGATCCTGTCGTTCTCCGCCAGCGGCTATTCGGCCTCCGCCATCGCGAAGCGACTCGGTATCACGGAGAGAACCGTGACCGCACACATAACCAATGCGTGCTGCAAATTGGATGCTAGCAACAAGACGCAAGCGGTGGCCCGCGCGGTACAGTTGCGTTTTGTCAGTGTCTGACCTGTAATTTCTTACAATTCTCATGGCGCTCGCCATCGTGCACCGTCTCTTCCGGCAGACGTAGCGGAGGAGGTGCTCGGCTTACACGGACATCCTCACGGCGACATCCTCGCGCGTTCGAGGTTATGCGCTCGCGGCCGCGCGGTAAGGTATTGGGGGGCCACGCGTCCTTGGGATCGGCGCATGCCGCCCGGCAGGACCCGGGCGATCCGCAGCCACGGCTGGCGCCGAGACCTCCAGACCGCGCAGGCCAGCCCCCCGGACCAGCCCCCACAGGCCAGCCGCCCACAGTGCGCACGACACGAGAGAGAGAACACCCATGTCGACGGAAGAAACGATCGTGCTCGAGACCGAGAAGAAGGCCCGTCAGCCTCATGTGAAGCTGAGCCCGCAGGAGGTCCGCGGCCTCTATTATCTCAAGGAGCGTCACGTCGAGGACATCATCGAGGCCGCCGTTCGTCTCGAGGAGCAGGAGCGCAAGCTGGTCCTGAGCATGATGGACACGCTCCTGACGCACCGCCGCAGCCGCCTCTCCTGAGGCCGCGCGTCCGGCCTCGACGGCCGATCACCCCCGGTCCCCCTCTCCTCGCCGGCCCCGTCGCTTCATCCCGCCCCTGTGCCGGTTCTCGGTCGGCCCAGGGGCGCGTGAGCGCCATTTCTGGGGACCGGGCATTGTCGCGCATGCATGTTCATGTATCCTCGGACGGCACGGCTCGGGCCGGAGCACGACGAGGAGCGGGTTAGCCGCGATGCTGACGACGATGGCAAGCGCCGAGTTCATGCAGGGCCTCACCGAGGCGCGCTGCGTCGCCGAGGGCGAAGCGCTCCTGGCGCGCGCGATCGCACGCCATGGGGTCAAGCACTACTCCTACCTCTGCCTGCCCGGAAAGCCGAGCGCGAATCCGCCGACGGTGATCACCAGCTACGATCGCGGCTGGGTGCGCCGCTACGACGAGCGCGACTACGTCGCGCTCGATCCGGTGGTCGCCGCCGGCATGGCGGGCCTGCGGCCGTTCGATTGGGGACGGCTCGACCGCAGCGCGCCGGCGCAAACCGCGTTCTTCGGCGAGGCCCGGGAGTTCGGCCTGGGCGATCGCGGCCTGAGCTTCCCGTTCCGCGGCAGCAACCGCGATCTCGGCCTGTTCTCTTTGAACGCGGACCTCCCCGAGCGCACGTGGGAGGGCCTCCAGGCCGAGCTCCTGGCCGACTTCGCGATGATCTCCTACACGTTCCACGCCTTCGCCTCGGCGTTCGGCTCCTCCGCGTCCGGCGCCGCGCAGCCGGCCGCGCTGACGCCGCGCGAGCGCGAGTGCCTCGCCTGGTGCGCGGCCGGCAAGACCCTGTGGGACATCTCCCTGATCCTCGGCGTGAGCGAGCGCACCGTACGCTTTCACCTGGGCAATGCACGGGGCAAGCTCGACGCGGTCAACACGACCCATGCGGTCGCCTGCGCGATCCATCTCGGGCTGATCGAGATTCCGTGAGAACGCTATCGAACGGGATACCGCGGATTCGTGCGATCGCGGCAAACGACCGTTCACCGTCTTTCTCAAGCCGACCTTCAGCCCGCCCGAGGCAGGATGCTGCGACGGAACGGGGCGGCTCCATGGACGGTCTCTTCATCATCACTCCTCTCACCGCCGTGCTGGCGCTCGTCGGCGCCGTGGCGGTCGCAGCGGTCGCGGCCGCGGTGCTGATCCTGCGCGACCACATGCGGATGGAGACGCGGGCACGCCGCCTGGAGGCGGACGCGGAAGCGTTGCAGGATCGGCTGTGGCGCGCCGAGGAGAGCGAGCACTTCTTCCGTTCGCTGGCGGAATCGCAGGTGGACGCCATCGTGCAGCGCGACGCGCAGGGCCGCATCACCTGGGCGAACGACGGCTTCGCCGCCCTCGTCGGCTTGCCGCGCGCGGCTCTCCTCGGCACGGCGCACACCCCGCGCGTGCTGGAGAGCCGCCCGCCGCGCCTGCGGCCGGACGGGGCTCGGCTCGTCGACGAGGCGATCGAGACCACCGAGGGCGTGCGCTGGATCGGCTGGATCGAGACCGCGGCGCCGGGCCGGCGCGGGTCGCCCGAGACCCTGCGGGCCGGTCGCGAGATCACCGAGCGCGTCACCGCCGAGACCGCGCTGGCCGACGCGCGGGCCCGCGCCGAGGCGGCGAGCGAGGCGAAGTCGCGCTTCCTCGCGACCGTCAGCCACGAGTTCCGCACGCCGCTGGGCGGGATCCTCGGCATGGCCGACCTGATCCTGGACACCCGCTGCGACCCGGAGCAGACGACCTACGCCCAGGCGATCAAGACCTCGGGCGCGGCCCTGCTGTCGCTGATCGACGAGATCCTGGACTTCTCCCGCATCGAGGCCGGCAAGCTGACGCTCGCCTCCGCGCCCTTCGACCTCGCCGCCTGCGTCGAGGGCGTGGTCGAGCTCCTGGCGCCGCGCGCGCAGGGCAAGGGCATCGAGATCGCGGGCTTCGCCGCGGCGGATCTCCCGGCGCGGGTCGTCGGCGACGCGGCGCGGATCCGGCAGATCCTGGTCAACCTCGCCGGCAACGCCGTCAAGTTCACGGACGCGGGCGGCGTCGGCATCGAGGTGTTCCCGGTCCGCGACGGCGAGGGGGCCGGTGGGATCGTGCTGCGCGTCTGCGACACCGGACCGGGCATCGTGGCCGAGCGCATCCCCGCGCTGTTCGAGGAGTTCGAGCAGGGCGACGGCTCCGCCGCCAGACGCCATTCCGGCACCGGGCTCGGCCTCGCCATCACCCAGCGCCTGGTCGCGGGCATGGGCGGCGCCATCGCCGTCGAGAGCACGCCCGGCGCGGGCGCGCGCTTCACCGTCACCCTGCCGCTGCCGCTGGCCGAGGCGCCGCCCGCGCCCGAGCCGACGCTCGCAGGTCGGCGCGTCCTCGTCCTCGCCCGCTCGCCCTTCGAGGCGCCCTTCATCGCGCGCCGCCTCGAGCAGGCGGGCGCACGGGCGAGCGTCGTCGCCACCGAGGGGGAGACGCTGGCGAAGATCGCCATGGCCGGGCCGGACGCCGCCTTCGATTCGCTCATCGTCGATTGCGCGCTCGGCGACGACGTGGCCCGCGACGTCGCCATCGCGGCGCGCGAGGCGGGCGTGTCGCGCGCCGTCGTGCTGCTCTCGCCCTTCGAGCGGCGCGACCTCGGCTCGCCCCGCGCGGCGGGCTACGACGCCTTTCTCGTCAAGCCGGTGCGCGCGCGCTCGCTGGTCGAGCGCCTGTCCGAGCCGCTCGCGCCCCGCGCGGACGTCGCGCCTGCCGAGCCGCCGCCGACGAGCCAGCCGGCACGGCGGCGGCTGCCCGGCGAGCGGGCGAACGCGCCGCGGCCCGGCGCGCCGCGGGTGCTGCTGGCCGAGGACAACGAGATCAACGCGCTGCTCGCGCTCAAGGCGCTGGAGAAGCGCGGCGCCGTGGTGGACTGGGCCAAGGACGGGCACGAGGCGGTGGCGCTGGCGGAGGCCTCCTTCGCCGGCCTGCGGCCGGACTACGACGTCGTGCTCATGGACATCCGCATGCCGGGCCTCGACGGGCTCGAGGCGACGCGGCGCATCCGCACGCTCGAGCGCGCGCTCGGCCGCCGCCAGCCCCGCCAGATCGTGGCGCTGACCGCCAACGTGCTCAAGGAGGACGAGGAGGCGGCGCGGGCGGCGGGGCTCGACGGCTTCCTGCCCAAGCCCTTCGAGCCGCGCATGCTGGACGGCCTGCTGGGCGAGGCCGTGCTGGCCCGCGCCGGCTGAAGCCGCATGCGCGCATGTTTACGGCCGATACTGCGCCGGCTACGGTGACAGGCGCAACCTTTCTGTCACAAATGTGTTGAAACCCTATGATTGAAGGGCCGGACGGCGGACGCGGCGAAGAGAGAATCGCGCCGCGGAGGATACCGCCTCACGAGGATGACATGGCGCCGTTTCCCGCAGTCGAAACGACGTCGAGCCGGCTCCCGAGCCGCTTCGGCTTCTTGCTGACCTCCCCCCAGATCGTGAGCTTCGTCCGTCCCTTCCGCAAGAAGAGCTCGGCGGCGATCGCATTCCTGCGCGGGGCGAACATGAACCGCGCGCCGGTGCGCCGGCCGCTCGATCCGGTGCTCGGGCGCATCGGGTCGCTCGAGGTTCGCCTCGCGACGACGCCGCGCGAGATCCGCGCCGCTCAGCGCCTGCGCTACAAGGTCTTCTACGAGGAGGGGAATGCGCTGCCGCACACCGCCTCGGCACTCGCCCGGCGGGACTTCGACGAGTACGACGCGATCTGCGACCACCTCCTCGTCCTCGATCACGCCGCGCCCTCGAACCTGGGCGAGCCGACGCGCAAGCTGCGGGGCATTCCCGCCCGCACCTTGAACCCTGCCGTGGTCGGCACCTATCGCCTGCTGCGCCAGGAGGTGGCCGAGCGGCACTTCGGCTTCTACACGCAGGCCGAGTACGACATCGCCCCCATCCTGGCCGCGCACCCGACCAAGCGCTTCCTCGAGCTCGGTCGTTCCTGCGTGCTCAAGCCCTACCGCACAAAGCGGACGGTGGAGCTGCTCTGGCACGGCATCTGGACCTACGTGCTGCACCACCGCATCGACGTGATGCTCGGCTGCGCCAGCATGGAGGGCACCGATCCGGACTCGCTCGCCCTGCCGTTGTCGTTCCTGCACCACCATGCCGGCGCGGACGCGGACTGGCGCGCCCGCGCGGTCGGCGCGCGCTACGTGCCGATGGACCGGCTGCCGGCGTCGCAGGTCGACCCCAGGTCCGCGCTGCACGCCCTGCCGCCGCTGATCAAGGGCTACCTGCGGCTGGGCGCCCGCTTCGGCGACGGCGCAGTGGTCGACAGGCAGTTCGGCACCACGGACGTGCTTGTCGTCCTGCCGGTCTCGGCGATCAATCCGCGCTACGTCGCCCATTTCGGCGCCGACGCCGGCCGGCACGCGGCGTAGGCGCCGCCGGCAAGCGCCGACCTCACGGCGCGTCGCGCAGCGCCGCCAGCCCCTCGCGGTAGCTCGGGTAGATGAGCGCGACGCCGAGCTCCTCGCGCAGGCGCGCGTTCGAGACGCGCTTCGAGGTGGACCAGAAGCTGCGCCCCATCGGCGACAGCTCCGCCTCCTCGAACGGCACCTCCGGCGGGGGCTCGATCCCCGTGAGCTCGGCCGCGTGGGCGACGACGTCCTGCGGCGGCGTCGGCAGGTCGTCCACCACGTTGTAGACGCCCCCCGGCCGCCCGCGCGCGAAGGCGGCGAGCACAGCCTGGGCGATGTCCGCCACGTGGATGCGATTGAACACCTGGCCCGGCTTGACGATGCGACGCGCCGTGCCGGCGCGCAGCTGCAGGATGGGGTTGCGCCCGGGGCCGTAGATGCCGCCGAGCCGCAGCACGCACACGCGCTTGCCCGCCCGCGCGCCGAGCGCGCACCACGCCTCCTCCGCGGCGAGACGATCCTCCGCGCGCCCGCTCTTGGGCGCCGTCGGCGTGTCCTCGTCGACCCAGCCGCCCGCGGCATCCCCGTAGACGCCGATCGTCGAGAGGTAGACGATGCTCTCGAGCTGCGGCGCCGCCGCGATCGCCGCGCCGAAGGCCGCGAGCGCGGGGTCCTCCCCGTCGCGCGGCGGGATCGAGAGGAGGAGGCGGCGCGCCCGGGCGAGGTCCTCGGAAATGCGGGGATCGGCACCGTCCGGCCCGAACAGGCGCGCGGCGACGCCCGCGCGCTCCAGGGCCGCGGTCTTCTCAGGCGTGCGCGCCGTGCCGACGACTCGGGAGAAGGCTGCGCGCCGTACCACCTCGGCCGCGCTGTAGCCGTGCCCGAAGGCGAAGAGATCCGTCACCCGCTCCTCCCGCCGGCGCCTCGCCGGTCCCCCTGTCGCAAGCGGACGCTAGAGCATCCTCCCACGAAGTGGAATCCGGTCGGTGGACGAGATGATGCTGCACGAAGCGCTCACCGCGGCCCCGTCGCTCAGGCGAGGGGTCACCGCAGGGACTGGAGCAGGGTCGCCTTGGCGCGCCGCAGCCAGCGCGGCGGGCGCTCGGGGTCGAGCAGGTCGTTCTCTGCGAGGATCTCCTCGGCGGGCTGCACCGGGTCCGGCTCGTAGGGCACGAGCCGGCGCCCGTCCTTGCGCAGGTGGTCGATTCCGCGCGCGAGCCCGTGCTCCGCGATCGCCTGATGGACCTCCTCCGGCGTACGGGCGAGATGCTCGGCGAGCAGATCGGCGCGCACGTTGCGGATGCGGTGGCGGATGTCCTCCTCGTCGTCGGCGCCGGGCACCGCCTCGATGGCGAGGTCGCACTCCGTGTCGAAGCCCATGGAGCGATTGTTCAGGTTCGACGAGCCGATGCGCAGCAGCCGGTCGTCGATGACGAGGATCTTGGCGTGGACGTAGATGTCCTCGCCGGCATGCGTCACCGGCGTGTAGATGCGGAAACGGTCGTGCCGGTCGGCGTCGTGCACGAGCTTCAGCAGCCGGGCGCGCGCCGTGTCCATGGTCGCCGCCTCGAGATAGCCGTCGGCGGAGATCGGGTTGACGATCACGATCTCGGGCCCGTCCCGGTCGCGCAGCCGCGCGGCGATGGCCTCCGCGATGGTGCGCGAGGCGAAGTACTGGCTCTCGCAATAGATCGTCTCGCGCGCCTCGCGGATGCAGGTGAGGAGCAGGCTCTCGACCTCGAAGACGCGCGGCTTGTTGCCGAACAGCGGCGCCGTGCGGGCGATGCCGACCTCGACGTCGGTGAAGGTGGGCGCGAGCCCGGCCGGCCAGCAGGCGGCGTTGGGCGGCGGCGGCTCGAGATCCTCGCCGGTGGCGAGCTTCCAGCGCTCGCGGGCGTGCTCGCCGAGCGCCTTGGCCGCCTCGCCGTCGAGGGCCATCGTGGCGTCGTGCCAGGGGCCGTACTGCCGGCCGCTCGGCCGGCGCCGGCGCGGGTCGCCGTCCTCGTGGCCGCGGCTGTCCCAGCGCTCCGCCGTCATGTCGATGCCGCCGCAGAAGGCCAGCGCGTCGTCGATGGCGACGATCTTCTGGTGATGCGCCGCCCCCGGCGGATGCGCGCCGTCGAGGAAGAAGCGCACGTTCCCCTTCGTTGTCCAGTCGAGGATCATGAGCGGCGTCGACCCGCGGCCGAGCGCCTGGATCATGCCGAGATCCCACTTGAGCACGTAGATCCGCAGCTCCGGGCGCGTGCGCGCGATCCAGCGCAGGAAGCCGCCGAGCGTGTTGGGTCCCTCGAGCGTCGGCCCCTCGGGCTCGAACTGGATACGCAGGTCGAAATCCCAGCCGACGAGCATGACGGTGTGGCGGGCGGCCAGCATCGCCTGCTTCACGGCCGGGAAGTAGTCCTGCGCATCGACCACGAGCGCGGCCCGGTCGGCGTGGGCGATGCGCCAGCAGGTGTCGCCCGGACGCAAGATACGGTCAGACGCGTGCGGCGCGTCCTCGCGAGCAGCGGTCGTCGGCATGGGTCTCCTCCCCCGGCGCGGGCCGGTTCCCGAGGGCAACCGGAGACGTGCGGCCGCGGTTCCGGAGGATCGCTCAGGCCGCGCCGGCGCGCCGCCGCGCGCCCATCAGCTCGTCGATCTGCTGCGCCGGCATCGGGCGCGCCAGGAGGTAGCCCTGCAGCTGATGGCAGCCGAGCGCCTGGAGGAAGCGCTGCTGCTCCTTGGTCTCCACGCCCTCGGCGGTGACGGTCAGGCCGAGCGCCCGGCCCAGATGCACGATGGAGTGGACGAGGATGGCGCTCTCGCCCGTCGCCTCCATGCTCTCAAGGAAGGAGCGGTCGATCTTGATCTTGTCGAAGGCGAAGCGGCGCAGGTAGATCAGCGAGGAGTAGCCGGTCCCGAAATCGTCGAGCGCCAGGTTCACGCCCTTGGCGCGCAGCCGCATCATCGCCGCCTCGGCCGCGTCCGCGTCCTCGACCACGACACCCTCGGTCAGCTCCAGCTCGAGCCGCGTCGGGTCGAAGCCCGTCTCGTCGATGATGCGCGCGACCGTCTCGACATAGTCGCGCTGGCGGAACTGGATCGGCGAGACGTTGACCGCGATGCGCAGGCCCGGCCAGCGCCGCCCGTCGACGCAGGCGCGGCGCAGCACCCAGTCGCCCAGCGGCAGGATCAGGCCGCTCTGCTCGGCCATGGAGACGAAGCGGTCGGGCAGGATCAGCCCCTTCTCCGGATGCCGCCAGCGCACGAGCGCCTCCAGCCCCACGACCTCGTCGCGATCGGCGGCGAAGATCGGCTGATAGTGCAGATCGAGCATGTCGCCGGTGATCGCGTCGCGCAGGTCGTCGGAGACGAGCTTGCGCATGCGGATAGCCTCGTCCATCTGCCGCTCGAAGAAGGAGTGGCGGTTTCGGCCGTCGTTCTTGGCCTGATAGAGCGCGGTGTCGGCGAGCCGCATCAGCGTCTCGCGGTCCTGCGCGTCCTCGGGCGCCAGCGCGATGCCGATGGAGACACCGACTGTGACGGCGTTGTGCTCGATCTCGAAGGGCTGGGACACCGCCTCGAGGATCCGCCGGGCCAGCGCCTCGGCGCCGTGGGCATCCTTGAGGCCGGGCTGGATGATGGCGAACTCGTCGCCGCCGAAGCGCGCGAGCACGTCCGTGCCGCGCAGGAGCGTCATCAGGCGCCGGGCGACGGCCTTGATCAGCTCGTCGCCCGCCTGGTGGCCGAAGGCGTCGTTGACCTCCTTGAAGCGGTCGAGGTCGAGAAACATCACCGCGAGCCCTTCGCCCGTGCGCGCGATGCGGGCGAGCTCCTGCTCCAGGCGCTGGGCGAAGAGGAGGCGGTTGGGCAGGCCCGACAACGGATCGGAGACGGCCAGCGCCTGGACGTGCTCCTGCGTCTGGGCGAGCTCGGCCGAGACGCGGCGGGCGTGCAGCACGGCGAGCCCGAGCAGGCTGAGCGCGACCAGTGCCGGCCCGATCACGAGCCACATGATCTTGCTGCGCCAGCTGCTGCCGGGGCGCTCCGGCGTCCAGGCGACATGGTAGACCGCCTGCCCATCCACGGCGGCGATGTCGAAGCCGCGGACCGGGTCGTCGATCGGTCCCTCGCCGACCATGAAGTTGCCGATGGACTGGTCGATCGCCAGCCCGGCGAGCTCCTCGCGGTTCATCGCGCGCAGCCCCACGGCGAGGGCCCCGCCGGCGCCGTGCATCTCCGAGGCGGCGACCACGGCCACGATCCGCCCGTCGATCGCCGCGAGGTTCGGGGATGCCGTCCGCCGCTCGGTGGAGGCCGCGCCGTCCTGCGCGTCGAGGAGCGCACGGCCGAGGAGGTCGGCGACGATCGCCGTGTCGAGGGAGAGCACCGGCCGGGGCCCGGCGCCGCGGGCCACCTCGGCGCCGACGATGCGCCCCTCCGCGTCGAGCGTGAAGACGCCCGTCGCGTCGAAATGCGGGCGGGCGAGGGCCAGGAAGGCGGCGGCCTCCTCGGGCCCGATCGGGTTCGATCCCGCCGCGGCGCGCAGGCTCGCCTCGAAAGTCTGGGAATAGGCCTCCAGCTGCATGCCGATGACGGCCTGCATGCGGTCGCGCGCCGCGATCGCCGCCGCACGGTCGGCCTCGCGGCTGACGTAGAGCAGCGCGCCGGTCGCGAGCATCACGATGACGATCAGCAACGCCACCAGCGGCCACAGCAGGCGCGGGAGGAAGACGCGGGTCGCCGGCGAGGGCTGGAAGGTCGGTACGTGCATGGCCGTCCGGGGTTCGACGGCGCAGCATCGCGCATGTTCGTTCAGAAAGCGTTGCGTGCGGGTGCTCGGCCCTCTACGCTTAAAGGTTGCCTCGAAGCGCGCTCGCGACCACTGCGAGGGCGCGCGGATAGAGTGCGTGCTCGCGCTCGAGCACGCGCTGCGCCAGCGTCTCCGGCGTATCTCCGGCCAGCACCGGCACGACCTCCTGCGCGATGGTCGGCCCGGCGTCGAGCTCGGGCTCGACGAAATGCACCGTGCAGCCGTGCTCGGAGACCCCCGCCTCGAGCGCGCGGGCATGGGTGTTCGTGCCGCGGAAGGCGGGGAGGAGCGAGGGATGAATGTTGATCATCCGCCCCTCCCACCCGCGCACGAAGTCCGCGGTGAGGATGCGCATGAAGCCCGCCAACGCCACGAGCTCTACACCCGCCGCGCGCAGACGCGCGTCGAGGGCCCGGTCGAAGCTCTCGCGATCGCGGAAGGCCGTGTGATCGACAACCGTCGTCGGCACGCCGGCTGCGCGGGCGACGGCGAGGCCCGGCGCCTCGGGCCGGTTCGAGACCACGAGCACGATGCGGGCGGGGTGGTCGGGCGCCTGCGCCGCCGCGATCAGCGTCGCCATGTTGGAGCCGCGGCCGGAGATCAGGATCGCGGTTGCGACCCGGCCGTCGCCGCTCACGACGCGAGCTCGCCGTCGAAGCGCACCGGCGCGCCCTCCCCGCGGGCCTCGAGCCGCCCGATCACGGCCGCGCGCTCGCCGAGCGCCTCGAGGCGGGCGAGCGCGGCCTCGGCCGCTCCCGGCGCGACGACGCAGACCATCCCGACGCCGCAGTTGAAGGTACGCAGCATCTCCGCCTCGGCGACGCCGCCGGTGCGGGCGAGCCAGCCGAAGACCGGCGGTGGCACGATCGCGGAGAGGTCGATGCGTGCGGCGAGGTCGTCGGGCAGGACGCGGGGCAGGTTGTCCGGCAATCCGCCGCCGGTGACGTGCGCGAGCGCGTTGACGCCGAGCCCCTCGCGGACGAGCGCCAGCAGCGGGCGCACGTAGATCCGCGTCGGCGCGAGCAGCGCGCGCCCGAGCGTCTCGCCGGGCGCGAAGGGAGCGGGATCGTCCCAGCCCAGACCGCTCGCGGCCACGATCCGGCGCACCAGCGAGAAACCGTTCGAATGCACACCCGAGGAGGCGATGCCGATCAGCACGTCCCCCTCGGCGACACCGCGCGGCAGCAGCGTGCCGCGCTCCGCCGCGCCGACCGCGAAGCCCGCGAGGTCGTAGTCCGCGCCCTGGTAGACGCCGGGCATCTCCGCGGTCTCGCCGCCGATCAGCGCGCAGCCCGCCTGCCGGCAGCCGTCGGCGATGCCGGCGACGAGCGCCGTGCCGGTGGCGGGGTCGAGCTTGGCGGTGGCGAGGTAGTCGAGGAAGAACAGCGGCTCGGCGCCCTGCACCACGAGATCGTTGACGCACATGGCGACGAGGTCGATGCCGATCGTGTCGTGCAGGCCGGTCTCGACGGCGATCTTCACCTTGGTGCCGACGCCGTCGTTGGCGGCGACCAGGATCGGGTCGACGAAGCCCGCGGCCTTGAGGTCGAACAGGCCGCCGAAGCCGCCGATCTCCGCGTCCGCGCCGGGCCGGCGGGTCGCGCGCACGAGCGGCTTGATCGCCTCGACCATGGCGTTGCCCGCGTCGATGTCGACGCCGGCCTGCGCATAGGTCATCCCCTGTCGCCGGTTCTCGGCCTCATCCTCGGCCCCATCCTCGGCCCCATCCTTGGCCATGCCGCCTCGCTCCCGCCTCGCGCGTGCCCCATCCCAGCCTCGCGGGTTACAGCCCCCCGGGAGGCGGCGCAAGCGAGGAACGCGCTTGACCGTCGCCGCGGGCCTTCGTACCCGAGATCGAGCACCCGGAGCCGCAGAATGACCATTCCCAACCTGATCAGCGTCTTCCGCCTCCTGCTCGTGCCGGTCGTCATCGTGGCGATCCTCCAGGCGAACTGGCTCGCGGCCTTCGTGCTCTTCCTCGTCGCCGGCGTCTCGGACGGGATCGACGGCTGGATCGCGCGACGCTTCGACATGCGCTCGGAGCTCGGTGCCGTGATCGACCCGCTCGCCGACAAGGCGCTGCTCGTCTCGGTCTACGTCACGCTCGCCGTGGTCGGCGCCATGGCGGAATGGCTCGTGGTGCTCGTCGTCTCGCGCGACGTGATGATCGTGCTCGCCTGGGTCGTGTCCTGGATCATGGACCGGCCGATCTCGGTGAAGCCGATCTTCGCCTCGAAGGTGAACACGGCGCTCCTGATCACCTATGCGGTGACGGTGCTCGCGGCGAACGCCTTCGCCTTCTCCCTCGGCCCGCTCGACGACCTCCTGACCATCGGCATCGCCGCGTTGACCGCCTTCACGCTCGCCGTCTACCTGGTGATGTGGCTGAGGCACATGAGCGCGTGAGCGCGGGCGTGCGTTCCGCGCACGGCTGCGCTAGGAGAGAGGCGCCCGCTTCTCCCGGAGACCGACCATGCTGATCCTGATTCTCGGCCTCGTGCTGTTCCTCGGCACCCACGCCTTCACCATGGCGCGCGGCCCGCGCAAGCGCGCGATCGAGCGGCTGGGGGAGAACGGCTACAAGATCGCCTATTCGGTCTCCGCGCTCGTCGGCATCGTGCTCGTCAGCATCGGCTACGGCGAGTTCCGCACCGACCCCGCCAACCTCCAGATCTGGTACCCGCCGACCTGGATGGCGCACATCGCGCTGCTGCTGATGGTCTTCGCCTTCATCCTGTTCGTGGCCACCTACCTGCCCGGCCACATCAAGGCGCGCGCGAAGCATCCGATGCTCGCGGCGGTGAAGATCTGGGCGTTCGCCCACCTCCTCGCCAATGGGGACCTCGCCTCGCTGATCCTGTTCCTCGCCTTCCTCGCCTGGGCGGTGGCGGCACGAATCTCCCTCAAGCGCCGCGACGTGTCGCCGCTCGCGCCGGCTCAGGCGGTCGCCGCGAAGCCGTCGGGCTGGCGCAACGACGCGATCGCGGTGGGCGGCGGCCTCGTGGCCTACGTGGCCTTCGCCTTCTGGCTGCACCCGATCCTGATCGGCGTGCCGGTCGTCGGCGGGGCGTGACGACGGCGGGCGCGCGGCCCGGCACTCACGAGCCGTAGCTGGACTGCAGTGAGCCGAGGAAGCGCGCGCTGTCCTCGCGGATCGCTACGCGGCGCGCCTCGCTCATCTTCGCCAGCGTGCGATAGGGCATGGCGACGCGCGGGTTGTCGGCGAGGCGCTCCTCGTTCTCGATGAGGAAGTTCCAGTAGAGATAGTTGAACGGGCAGGCTCGCTCGCCCTCCTTGACCTTCGGGTCGTAGCTGCAGGCGCGGCAGTAATCGCTCATCCGGTCTATGTAGGCGCCCGACGCCGCATAGGGCTTCGAGGCCATGATCCCGCCGTCGGCATAGAGGACCATGCCGTGGACGTTGGGCAGCTCGACCCATTCGTAGGCGTCGGCGAAGACGACGAGGTACCACTCCTCCACCTCCGCCGGCCGCAGGCCCGCGATCAGCGCGAAGTTGCCGAGCACCATCAGCCGCTGGATGTGGTGGGCGTAGGCGTGGCGGCGGGTGTCGCCGACGCATTGCGCGAGGCAGTTCATCATCGTCTCGCCGGTCCAGTAGAGGTCCGGCAGCGGGCGCGACGCGGCGAGCGCGTTGCTATCGGCATAGGCCGGCATCTTCAGCCAGTAGAGCCCGCGCACGTATTCGCGCCAGCCGATGATCTGGCGCACGAAGCCCTCCACGGCGTTGAGCGGCGCGCGGCCCTCGCGCCATTCCCGCTCCGCCGCGCGGCAGACCTCCTCGGCGGTGAGGAGGCCGGCGTTCAGGTAGGGCGAGAGCACCGCGTGGAAGAGGAAGGGCTCGCCGGTCCTCATCGCGTCCTGGTAGTCGCCGAAGGTGGGCAGCGCCTCGTCGACGAAGACGCGGAGCGCCTCCAGCGCGCCGGCGCGGGTGACCGCCCAGCCGAAGGGCTCCAGATCGCCGAAATGGTTGCCGAACCGGCGCGCCACGAGGTCGAGCACCTCGCGGGTGATCGCGTCCGGCTCGAAGCGCCGGCGCGGCGGGACGGCGAGGCCCTTCGGCAGGGGCTTGCGGTTCTCCGTGTCGAAGTTCCACTTGCCTCCCGCCGGCTCGCCGCCCTCCATCAGCAGGCCGGTCTTGCGGCGCATCTCACGGTAGAAGAACTCCATCCGCAGCTGCTTCTTCTCGCCGGCCCAGCCGGCGAACTCGGCCTTCGTGGCGAGGAAGCGGTTGTCCTCGCGGATCTCGACCGGAAGCCCGAGCTCCTCGCGCCAGTCACGCATCATCTCGAGCACGCGCCACTCGCCGGGCTCGGTGACGACCACCCGCTCGGGCGCGTGGCGCGCCACGGCGCGTGCGAGCTCCGCGCCGAAGGAGCCGGCGTTCTCCGGGTCGTCGAGGCGCACGTAGTCGACGGTGAGCCCCTCCTCCCGCAGGCTCTCGGCGAAATGCCGCATGGCGGAGAAGAGGAAGGCGATCTTCTGCTTGTGGTGGCGCACGTAGGTCGCCTCCTCGGCGACCTCGACCATCAGGATCACGTCCCGGTCCGGATCGACATCGACGAGCGAGGCGATGGAGCGGGTGAGCTGATCGCCGAGCAGGAGCCGGAGCGTCCCAACGGGCGTCTTCACCGGCGGCGTCTTCGCGGAAGCCTTCTTCACGGACGGCTCAGCCCTTCACGCGCAGGCTGGAGCGGCCGCCGTCGACGCCGATCGTCTGGCCCGTGATCCAGGACGCCTGCGGCGAGACCAGGAAGGCGGCGAGCCCGCCCACGTCCTCGCCGGTGCCGAGCCGCGGGAGGGCGTGCATGCCCGCGATCGCCTGCGCCATGGTGGCGTTCGACGTGAGCGACGTGGCCAGATCCGTCTCCAGCAGCGAGGGCGCGATGCAGTTGACCCGCACCTTCGGCGCGAGCTCGGCCGCGAGCGCCAGGGTCAGGCCCTGCACCGCCCCCTTGGCCATGGCGACGGAGGCGTGGGCGGCGAAGCCCTGGTTCGCCGCCACCGTGGAGAACAGCACCACGCTCGCCCCGTTCGCCTGCCGGAACGGCTTGAGCGCCGCCTGCACCGCCTGTGCGGCGCCGAGCGCGTTCAGCCTGAAGTCGGCGAGGAAGTCCTCCGCGGTGAGCTTCGTCAGCGGCTTCAGGGTGATCGAGCCGACGGCGTAGACGAGCCCGCCGAGCCCCTCCCCCGCGCTCGCCTCCTCGGTGGCCCGGGCGATCGCGGCCGGATCGGTCGCGTCGGCGACGGTGTAGCCGGCCGCGTCGATCGCGCGCGCCGTCTCCGCGAGCCGCGCCTCGTCGCGCGCGGCGAGATGCACGCGCCAGCCGGCGGCGGCGAGCGCCCGCGCCGTCGCCGCGCCCACGCCGCCGCTGCCGCCCCAGATCAAGACCCTCGCGCTCATCGCCGCCCGCTCTCCATGCCCGGTTCCGCCACGGCTGCATTCCGCACCGCGATGCGCTAGCTAAGGCGCAGGCGTGCCGGGTAAAGGCCGTGTGCGACATCGCGCGCCGGGCCGGCGACGACGGGGAGGACCGGACGATGCGCTTCGCCTTCGCGGGCATAGACTTCCTCTCGGACGCCTTCGACGGCTTCGTCGCCGAGGGCTGGGAGCCGGTGGCGCTGTTCACCCGCCCCTGCGACGGCATCCACGACGACAACACGCGCATCGTCGCCGAGGCCCATCGCCGGCGCCTGCCGATCTCGCTGTCGCGCATCGGGCCGCGCGATCTCGCCGCGCTGGCGGACATCGGCTGCGACGCCCTCGTCGTCGCCGGCTATCCCTGGCGGATTCCGGCCTGGGAGGGCGCCGTGCGCCACGCGCTGAACTTCCACCCCTCCCCGCTGCCGGAGGGCCGCGGGCCCTACCCGCTCTACCGGGTGATCCTCGACGGGCTCGAGCGCTGGGGGATGAGCGCCCACGTGCTCGATGCCGACTTCGACACCGGCCCCGTCCTCGCCCGCGAGACCTTCTCCGTCTCGCCGCAGGAGACGCACGAGACGCTTCTCGCGCGCTGCCAGCTGGCGACGCACCGCATCGCCCGCAGGCTCGCGGCGGACCTGCCCGGCGCGGTCGCGGCGGCCGAGCCGCAGGGCGACGGCAGCTACTTTCCGCGGGCGAGCGATGCCGATCGCACGCTCGACTTCCAGCTCCCCATCGAGACGCTGATGCGCCGCGTGCGCGCCTTCGGCGCCATCGAGACCCTGGCGCGGATCGGCCAAGGCACGATCCACGTGGCGCAGGCGCACGCCTTTCCGGCGACGCACGATCACGAGCCCGGCAGGCTCGTGCACCAGTACCGGCGCGTGCTCACCGTGGCAGCGGCGGACGGGCTCGTGGTGATCACCCGCTGGAGCCCGGTCTCGCTCGACGCGGCGCGCAACTTCGGACGCTAGGGCCACCAGCCCGCACGTCTCGCAACACGATGACGGAGGTCGCGTTCGTCGCACACGCCCTTCTCGTCTGCAAGCCACTCGACAGATACAGGTACGATTGAGATGATGCCTGCTTGCAGGAGCAACCAAGGACATGCCTCAAGCCACGGTAACGGTTCCTTCGGATGAGGACGCAGCAGCCATCGAGGCACTGGCTCGAATCCTGAGATCGAACGACTTGCACGCCGGCTCTCTCCGGGCGTTCATTCAATCCGTCACTCGCGATCAGCAGCCTCGGGGCCTCCAGTTCCAGCCGAGACCCGGCCAGATTCTGGTTTGCCATTTCGGTCTCGGCTTCCGACCTCCCGAGATGATCAAGACCCGTCCGGTTCTAGTCATCTCACCGAAGCGCCGAGACAACGTGAAGCTCTGCACCGTCCTTCCGATCAGCTCGACGGCGCCGGAGGAGGTGCGACCCTTTCACTACCGGTTGCCGGAAGGGACATTGTCGGCGAGCAAGTACGCTGAGGCTTGGATCAAGGGCGACATGGTTGCCACGGTCGCACATCACCGCCTGGACCGCCTGAAGATCGGCTTCCGACGCTACGAATCTCCCTTGGTCCCGGACGAAGTGCTCCGTGAGGCACGGCGGTGCGTGCTCCACGCGACGCGTATGCACGCCTTGACGGAGGCGTGGTAACGACATATCTCCGAGAGGTCTCCGCGAAAGCGGGCTTGCAAGACCACCTTCGGGTGGCAGGCCTGAACAAGGGCGATAACAAGTCTGTTCAGGCCTCAAGAGAAACCCCGCCTCCGGCGGGGTTTTTTCATGCTCGTTCGCGCCGGTCGATGCGTTGCACGCGGAGTGTCTCGACGGGCGGAAGGACGAGGTCGGGGATGACGCATGCCCCATTGCCGCTCCCCTTTCATCACGAGAGAGACGCAAGAGCTGCCCAATGCCCCGGATGCGCCGCAAGGCCGACCTGCCGACCAAGACCTGCGCCGCCTGCGGCCGGCCCTTCGCCTGGCGCAGGAAATGGGAGCGCGACTGGGAGGCCGTGCGCTACTGCTCCGACCGCTGCCGCGGCGCCGGCAGCGTCCGCGGCGCGCAGCCGGACGGCGACGGCGAGCCCCCTACTCGGCGATCGCGACCCTGAACGAGCCGGCGCGCTCGTCCTCGGCCTTCTTGAGCAGCTCGCGCGCCTCGTCGGCCTCGCGCTGGCGGTTCCACATGGCGGCGTAGACGCCGCCCTGGGCGAGGAGGTCGGCGTGGTCGCCGCGCTCGACGATCTCGCCCTTGTCGAGCACGATGATCTCGTCGGCGCCGACCACAGTCGAGAGCCGGTGAGCGATGACGAGCGTCGTGCGCCCGCGGCTGATCCGGTCGAGCGCGTCCTGGATCTCCTTCTCGGTGAACGAGTCGAGCGCCGAGGTGGCCTCGTCGAGGAGCAGGATCGGCGGGCTCTTGAGGATGGTGCGGGCGATGGCGACGCGCTGCTTCTCGCCGCCCGACAGCTTCAGGCCGCGCTCGCCCACCGGCGTGTCGTAGCCCTCCGGCAGGCTCTCGATGAAGCGGTCGATCTGCGCGAGCCGCGCCGCCTCGCGCACCTCCTCCTCGGTCGCCTCCCAGCGCCCGTAGCGGATGTTGTAGCCGATCGTGTCGTTGAACAGCACCGTGTCCTGCGGGACCATGCCGATGGCGGCGCGCAGGGTCTCCTGGGTGACGCCGGCGATGTCCTGCCCGTCGATCACGACGCGCCCGCCCTGCGGCTCGTAGAAGCGGAACAGGAGGCGCGAGATCGTCGACTTGCCGGCGCCCGACGGCCCGACGATGGCGATCGTGCGCCCGGCGGGGACCTCGAACGAGATGCCCTTCAGGATGGGGCGATCGGGATTGTAGGAGAAGCGCACGTTCTCGAAGGCGACCGTGCCCTCTCGCACATGGAGCGGCATCGCGCCGGGGCGGTCCTCGATCTCGGGATTGCGATCGAGGATGCCGAACATGTCCGAGATGTCGATCAGCGCCTGCTTGATCTCGCGATAGACCATGCCCATGAAGTTGAGCGGGATGAAGAGCTGGACCAGCATCGCGTTGACCAGCACGAAGTCGCCGATCGAGGCGTTGCCGGCGATGATGTCGCGCACCGCGAGGATCATCACCGTCGTCATGCCGATGGTGAAGATCGCCGCCTGGCCGGCGTTGAGGACGGCGAGCGAGGTGTAGGTCTGCACCGAGGCGCGCTCGTAGCCGGCCATCGAGCGATCGTAGCGCTCCATCTCCCGCTTCTCGGCGCCGAAGTACTTCACCGTCTCGAAGTTGAGCAGCGCGTCGATCGCCTTGGTGTTGGCGTCGGTATCGCTCTCGTTCATGCGTCGGCGAATGGCGATGCGCCACTTGGTGGCCTGGTAGGTGAAGGCCAGGTAGGCGATCACCATCACCAGCACGACCGCCGAGTAGAGCAGGTTGAACTGCCAGGCGAGGATGACGAGCACCAGGGCGAGCTCGACGATCGTCGGCACCAGCGTCAGGATCATCAGCCGCGTCAGGTCCTCGATCGCCGCGCGGCCGCGCTCGAGCACGCGGGTGAGGCCGCCGGTCTTGCGCTCCAGGTGGAAGCGCAGCGAGAGCGCGTGCAGGTGCCGGAAGAGCTGCGACGCGATCTTGCGCACGGCATGCATCGCCACCTTGGCGAAGACGCCGTCGCGCAGCTGCGTGAGCACCGCCATGATCACCCGCGAGAGGCCGTAGAGCACCGTCAGCAGGATCGGCGCGCCGAACAGCCAGGCCCAGGCCTCGCTCGCGGGAATGTCCGTCGCCTCCGAGGCGCCGGTCACCGCGACGAGCGCGTCCGTCGCCCACTTGAAGGTGAAGGGCGTGAGCATGGTCACGCCCTTGGCCACGAGCAGCAGGACGAAGGCGAGGAAGATCCGCCGCTGCAGGTCGACGCGCCCGTGCGGCCACAGGTGCGGCCACAGGCGTCCGAAGGTTCCGATCAGGCTGGCGTCCTCCCCGCCGCGGGCGGCGGGGGCGTTGGCGTCGGGTGGCATGAGGCGATGTCGTTCCGTACCGAGGTGCCGCCTCTATATGGCAGTCGGGGTCCGTAAATCACCCCCCGACGGCCGCACGGGGCTCATGCGCCCTCGACGAAGCTCTTGCGCAGTGCCGTCTTCTGGATCTTGCCGGTGGCCGTGTGCGGGATCTCGTCGACGAAGACCACACGGTCCGGCAACTGCCACTTGGCCAGCCGCGTCGCGAGATGCGCGAGGATGCCCGCGGCGTCCGGCTCGACGCCCGCCTTCGGCACGACGACGAGGAGCGGGCGCTCGCCCCACTTCTCGTCGGGCACGCCGATCGCCGCGGCCTCCGCCACGTGGGGATGGCCCACCGCGAGGTTCTCGAGCTCGATCGAGGAGATCCACTCGCCGCCGGACTTGATCACGTCCTTCGAGCGATCGACGACCTGCATGTTGCCGAAGCGGTCGATCGTGGCGACGTCGCCGGTGTCGAAGAAGCCGTCGCGGTCGAGGATCGGCTCCTCGCGGTGGAAGTAGGCCTTCGCGACTGCCGGCCCGCGCACCTTCAGCCGGCCGAAGGCCTCGCCGTCCCACGGCAGGGCGCGGCCCGCGTCGTCCTCGATCGTCATCTCGATGCCGAAGAAGGCGTGTCCGGCACGTTCCTTGACGTCGAGCCAGACCTCGGGGTCGAGATCGCCGTAGTCGGGCTTGAGCGAGCAGACCGAGCCCAGCGGGCTCATCTCCGTCATGCCCCAGGCGTGCATCACCTCGACGCCGAAGCGGTCGCGGAACGCCTGCGTCACCGCCCGCGGGCAGGCGGAGCCGCCGATCACCACGCGGTCGAGGTGCGGCAGCGTGGTGCCGGTGGCGTCGAGATGCTGGAGCAGCGCGAACCAAACGGTCGGCACCGCGGCGCTCACCGTCACCGTCTCCGAGACGAGCAGCTCGGCGAGCGAGGCGCCGTCGAGCTTCGGCCCGGGCATGACCAGCGTCGCGCCCGCCATCGGCGCCGAGAAGCCGAAGGACCAGCCGTTGGCGTGGAAGAGCGGCACGACCGGCATCGCCACGTCCCGCGACGAGAGCCCGAGCGCGTCGCGCTGGTTCGCGGTCATGGCATGGAGCACGTTGGAGCGGTGCGAGTAGAGAACGCCCTTGGGCTCGCCGGTCGTGCCCGAGGTGTAGCACAGGCCCGCCGCCGCGTTCTCCTCCAGCGCCGCCCAGGCGAAGTCGTCGTCGGCCTCGGCGAGGTAGTCCTCGTAGGCGACGGCGTTGCGCAGGCTGGTCTCGGGCATGTGCGCGGCGTCGGTCAGGACGACGAATCGCGCGATCGCGGGCAGGCGCTCCTGCAGCCGCTCCATCAGCGGCACGAAGGTGAGGTCGAGGAACAGGAGCCGGTCCCCGGCGTGGCCGGCGATGTAGACGATCTGGTCCTCGAACAGGCGCGGGTTCAGCGTGTGGTAGACCGCGCCGATGCCGGTGATGCCGTACCAGGTCTCGAGATGGCGCGCCGTGTTCCAGGCGAGCGTGCCGACCCGGTCGCCGGCGCGGATGCCGTCGCGGGCGAGGCGCTTGGCGAGCCGGAGCGCGCGGGTGCGGATTTCGGCGTAGGTGGTGCGCACGATCGGCCCCTCGACGGAGCGGGAGACCACCGCGCGCCCGCCGTGCTGGACGGCGGCGTGGTCGATGATCTTGTGGATGAGCAGGGGCCAGTCCTGCATCAGGCCGTGCATGGCGATCTCCCTCGGGCGCGCCCTGTGGCCGGGCGTTCTGCCTTCAGGATACGGCGCAATGCGGCCGGAACGAAAGCCTCGCCTGCGCGGACCGGATAGGAGAAGCCATGCAACCCAAGGATGCTCGTCTGCCGCGCCTGCCTCGACTGGAGCGAGCGGCGCGCCCACCTCGCCGGGCGCATCGGCGCGGCCTTGTGCGAGACCGCCTTCGCCCGGGGCTGGATCGCCCGCATGCCGGACAGCCGGGCCGTGCGGATCACGCCCGCCGGAAATGCGGGCTTCGCGGGCGCGTTCGGGATCGCCTGCGAGGCGCTGTGAGTCGGCGGACGCCTCGGCTCACATCGTCATCGCCCGCGCCGGGTAGCCGCCCTTGTCGAGCGCATCGGCGATCTCGAGCGTGTCGGCGCAGGTGAGGATGCGCGCGCGGCCGTGATCGAGGTCGACGGCGACGTCGGCCTGCGGGTCGAGGCGGTGGACGATGCGCCTGACCGCGCCGACGCAGCCCTCGCAGCTCATGCCCTCCACCACCATCAGGAGCTCGTGCCGCTCGTTCATCCGCGCCTCCGCCTCGTCGGGTGATGCTCGGGTCAACGCCCGGCGCGCTCGGGCGTTCGCCGGGCCTTTCGTCGGGACGTCGGGACGAAAAGGTTTGAAAGAGCCCGGCTTCTCCGGTTTTGTCGTGGACGGAGCGACCGCCGCGCTTGCCGCTGGCGGCGCACGGGGCGAGATAGGCCTGTCGGCACGGGAGCCGGCGGTGCTTGCGAGGGCGAGGCGAGAGTGGAACGGCGACGCGCACGTGCCAACGAGCGACGCCGAGCGCCCGGTGCGGCGCTCGCGGCCGGCATCGCCGCGACCGGCGCGGCGCTGCTCGCGCTCGCCGCCGCCATCGCCGCCGGAACCGATCTCGCCCTCGCCGCGGCGTTGACGCTGGGAGCCGGCGGCCTGACGCTCGCGGGCGGGGCGCTCGCCCTGGCGCGCCGGGCGCGGGCGAGCGCGGAGAAGGCTTCCTCGGACCTCGATTTCCTGGCCCGCCGCCTGCTGCGGGTCGAGTCGCGTCTCGCCGAGGCCGAGCGGCGCAAGGGCGGGGACGAGGAGCTGCGCGGCGCCGTCGCCGAGGTCTCCGGCGAGATGGCGCTGATCAGCGGCCTGCTGCGCGACCTCGCCGGCACCGTCGCCGCCCACGACCGGACGCTCGGCGAGCTGGCCGAGGCCCGCGACGCGCAGGACGCCCGGCACGAGCCGCGCTATCGAGACGAGCCGCGCCACGCCGAAGAGCCGCGCTATACCGAAGAGCCGCGCGCGGCGTACGATCCCCCGCCGCAATCCGCGCCCGCCTGGAACGAGGCCGCGCCGCCGAGGCCGCGCTTCGCGCCGGTGGTCGAGCCGGACGCCGAGCCGGAGCATGCGCCCGATCAGCGCCCCGCGCCCGCCCAGCCGCGGCCGGCCTTCGCCCCCCGGACGTTCGCCGAACCCGCCGAGGAGCCGCTGTTCGAGGAGGAGCCGCCGCCCGAGCCCGTGCTCGACCCGCGCTCGCAGGCGATCCTGCGGGCGCTGCGGGAGGACCGGATGGAGATCCACCTCCAGCCGATCGTCTCGCTGCCCCAGCGCCGCACCCGCTTCTACGAGGCGCTGTCGCGGCTGCGCCTCGACGACGACACCCTCGTCCTCCCGGGCGAGTTCCTGCCGACGATCGCACGCGCCGGGCTCACGGCCGAGCTCGACGGCAAGGTCGCCGCCCGCGCGGCGGCGATCGCGCGCCACCTCGTCAACCGCGGCTCGGACGCCTTCGTCACCCTCGATCTCGCCCACGAGTCTCTGGTGGCGCCGGGCTTCCTGCGGGCGCTCGGGCGCATCCTCGAAGCCTATCCGGACGTTGCCGGGCGCCTCGCCTTCGAGATCGCCCAGCGCTCCTGGCGCATGCTCGACGCCGAGGTCGCCGGCGCTCTGGAGGCGCTGCGCGGCAAGGGGGCGCTGTTCGTGCTCGACCGCGCCAGCGACCTGCGCGTCGACCCCTTCGGCCTTGCGGACCGCGGCGTGCGCTACGTCAAGCTGCCGGCGGCGCGGCTGCTCGCCCACGCCGACGGAAACGCCCATCCCCAGGCGCTGGGGCTCGATGTCGCCGTGAGCGACCTCGCCGCCGTGATGGCGCGCGCGGGCATTCAGCTCGTCGCCGAGGCGGTGGAGCGCGAGGAGGACGTGCCGGATCTGATCGACCTCGACGTGCCGCTCGCCCAGGGCAGCGTGTTCGGCGCGCCGCGTGCCGTGCGCGCCGACCTGATCGGCGGCCCGCCCCCCGGCCGCGGCGGCGGCGAGCCGCCTCCGCGCAAGGCGCCGCCGGGTGGAAGCGAGCCGCGAGGATCGGCGCAATTTCGCGACGGGCAGCCCCCGGCCGGTCCCCAGGCGACGGCGACACGCCGCAACGAGCCCCCGCCGCCCGCCCCCGAGCCGACGCGCCCCTACCGCGCGACGCTGCGCCGCGCGGGGTGAGGCGCCCTCCCTTCCTCAGGCGGCGACGCCGAGCTTCTTCTGCAGGCTCGACGAGGAGGTCGTGTACTGGAAGGTGAGCCGCTTGTCCGGGTGGACGTAGCGGTGGATGCGCTGAGCCGCGAGCGCACCCTCGTGGAAGCCCGAGAGGATGAGCTTGAGCTTGCCCGGGTAGGTGTTGATGTCGCCGATGGCGAAGATGCCCGGGGTCGAGGTCTCGAACTTCTCGGTGTCGACGGGCACGAGCTGCTCCTCGAGGTTCAGCCCCCACTCGGAGATCGGCCCGAGCTTCATCGTGAGCCCGAAGAACGGCAGCAGCACGTCGCAGGGGATCTCGAAGGTCGAGCCGTCGTCGCGGCGCGCGACCACCGCCTCGAGCCGCGGCGCATCGCCCTTCAACCCCACGATCTGGCCCAGATGCATGTCCATGTCGCCGGCGGCGACGAGCGCGCGCATCTTGTTCACCGTGTCGGGCGCGGCGCGGAAGGCGTCGCGACGGTGCATCAGCGCCAGGCGCTCGGTCGCCGGCTGCAGGTTCACCGTCCAGTCCAGCGCCGAATCGCCGCCGCCGACGATGAGCACGCGCTTGCCGCGGAAGGCCTCCATCTTGCGCACCGCGTAGAACACGCCGGTGCCCTCGTAGGCCTCGATGTCCGGCACCGGCGGCTTCTTGGGCTGGAACGAGCCGCCGCCCGCGGCGATGACGATCGCCTTGCAGTCGAAGGTCGTTCCGGCATCCGTGGTGAGCTTGAAGCGCGGCGCCTCGGGCGTGCCCAGCGTCTCGACGCCCGCGACCATCTCGCCGAGATGGAAGGCCGGACCGAAGGGCTCGATCTGCTTCATCAGGTTGTCGATCAGGCCCTGGCCCGTCACCATCGGGAAGCCGGGGATGTCGTAGATCGGCTTCTCGGGATAGAGCTCGGCGCATTGGCCGCCGATCTTCGGCAGGATGTCGACGAGGTGGGCCTTGATGTCGAGGAGCCCCAGCTCGAAGACAGCGAACAGGCCCACCGGCCCCGCCCCCACGATCACGACATCCGTTTCGATGGTCTCGCTCATGCTCTCGTTCCGGTTGGTCGCTTGCCGATTGGTCGCTCGGCGTTTCGATCCTACATCTAGGGGATCGATCCGCTCAGGTCACGGCCGCGCGCCGCCGCGCGGGCCGGACGCGTCGTCGCGCGGGGCAGCGCACCCGCGCGCGGCATCAGGGCTCGCAGCACAGGATAGCATATGCGTACCGAAGATTGTGACATTCTCCTCGTCCCCGGCCTGCACGGCTCGGGACCGGACCATTGGCAGACGCGATGGGCGCGCAAGCTCTCCACGGCCCGGATCGTCGAGCAGGACGACTGGAACGCGCCGCGGCTCGAGACTTGGGCCGAGCGCCTCGAGTTCGCCGTCGCGCAGGCTGGCCGGCCGGTCGTGCTCGTCGCGCATTCGTTCGGCGCCCACGTCGTCGCCGCGGCGGCGTCCGGCCTCGCGGAGCGGGTCGCCGGCGCCTACCTCGTCGCACCGCCGGACCTCGACGACGCGGCGCTCATGCCAGAGGGCCTCCGGGGAATGGCGGTCCCGGCGCGGTCCCTGCCCTTCGCGAGCGTCCTGATCGCCAGCCGCACGGACCCGTATTGCAGCTTCGAGCGGGCCGAGGCGATCGCCGGCGCCTGGGGGGCGCAGCTCACCGACGCCGGCGAGTCCGGCCACATCGACACGGCGTCTGGCCACGGCCCCTGGCCGGAGGGGCTGATGCGCTTCGCGGGCTTCCTGAAGCGCCTTTGAGCGCGGGTCCGGCGCGCGCGGCGCGAATCTGCCGAGCCGCGCCTCCGCACCCGAAGGCCTGGACAGGCGCGCCGGCACGCACTGAGATGCGCGCGAAAGGACACCGCCATGAGCACCGACGCCCGCATCCTCGTCGTCAACCCCAACAGCAACGAGGCCGTCACCGAGGGCCTCGCCGAGGCGCTCGCGGGCTACGCCCTCCCGGGCGGGCCGCGGATCGACTGCGTGACGCTGGCGGAGGGCCCGTTCAACATCGAGACGCAGGCGGACATCGAGAGCGTCGTCCTGCCGCTGGCGCGCCTCGTCGCCCGGGAGAAGCCGGCGGCGACGGTGATCGCCTGCTTCTCCGACCCGGGCGTCCAGGTCTGCCGCGAGGCGACGCGCGCACCGGTGCTCGGCATGCGCGAGGCGGGCATCCTCGCGGCGCTGGCGCGGGCGGACCGGTTCGGCATCATCGCCGTGCAGACCCGCTCGATCCGCCGCCACCTGCGCGCGGTGCGCGAGATCGGCGTGTCCGAGCGGCTCGCCGGCGACCGGGCGCTGGAGATCACGGTGGCGCAGGCGGCCTCGGACGAAGGCGCCTTCGCGCGCCTCGTCGAGGTCGGGCGGATGCTGCGCGACGTCGATGGCGCCGAGGCGCTGCTGCTGGGCTGCGCCGGCATGGCCCGCCACCGGGCACCGCTGGAGGCGGAGCTCGGCGTCGCGGTGATCGATCCCGTCCAGGCCGCCGTGGGCATGGCGCTCACGGCGATGCTCGCGCGCTGAAGGCTGCGCCCGGGTCAGTGCATCATGACGACCGGCAAGGTCATCGACTGCAGAATGTGGCGGGTCGCGCCGCCGAGCACGAACTCGCGCAGCCGCGAGTGGCCGTATCCGCCCATCACCAGGACGTCCACGCCGGTGTCGGCGGCGTGCGACAGCAGCGTGTCCGCGACGTCGCCCACGTCCGCGATCCGCCGCCCGCGGGCCCTCACGCCATGCGTCTCCAGGTGGTGCGCGAAGGCCTCCGGATCGGCGCTTCGGGGCCGGCGCGCGTCCTCGATCGAGACCACCTCGACGGCACGCGCCCGCAGCAGGAAGGGCATGGCCGCGCCGATGGCGCGCGCCGCCGTCGGGCTCTCGTCCCAGGCGACGAGCACGGTGTCGACGCCGAGGCCGGCCTTCTGGATATAGGGCACGAACAGGATCGGCCGTCCCGCGCCGAACAGCAGCGCCTCGGCCAGCGCGCCCTCGCCCTCCCGGCTCTCGCTCGCGGGCTGCTCCGTGACGACGAGGTCGCTATAGCGCGCGCGGCGCTGCAGCTCGTGGGCGCAGGCGTCGTAGGAGCCGGAGATCACCTCCGTGCGCGGGTCGATGCCCGCCTCCCGCATCAGCCCTGTGATCCCCTCGACCCGCGCGCGCGCCTCCCCGCGGGCGGCTTCGCGCACCTGGTCGAGGATCTCCACGGGCATCTCCGGCACGACGAAGGTCGGCGTTGTCATATCGAAGGCGGGGCAGGCGATCCGCACCCCCGCGCCGAAGGCCTGGGCGACGGAGGCCGCGAAGGGGCCGACGGCGGCGGCACGCGGCGTGGGGACGACGAGAATGTCCTTGATCATGATCGGTTCCTTCTTTGGGACGCCCGGCGAGAAGCGTTCGGCCAACCGTGCGGCGTGGCGCCGCGGCCCGCATTGACATCGCGCAACGATGGGACGGCGCGCGGCGATCCCGGATCGGCGCGAGAAGCCGGCGCGGGCGCCTCGCTTTCGTCACTCTCCCGGGCGACAAGCACGCACGCGGAGACAACGGCGCGCCCGGCGTGCCGGAAGGGGAACGCCTCGATGACGCGCATGCCTCGCCTCGCTATCGCGACGAGCGCCCTCGCCGGGGCCGCGACGGCGCTCGCGGCCCTGCTCTGGCTGGCTCCCGCCGGGAGCGGCCCGGCCTCCGGACCCGCTCCGGACCCCGTGATCACCGGCTCCCTCGCCCGCTCGGCACCAGCGGAGGCCGCGGCCGTCGAGATGATCGACGATGTCGCCGAGGCGGCGCCGGACCCGGCGCTCGAGGCGCGGCCCGCGGCGGCGACGCCCTTCACCGCCACCCGTGACGCCGATGGCCTGCGCCTGTCCGGCGCCGTGCCGGACGAGGCGGAGCGCTCTGCGATCCTGATCGCGGCACGCGCGCGCTTCGTCGCCGAGCCCGTGGTCAGCGCCCTCGTGGTCGATCCGGCGGCGGAGCCCGCGCCGCCCGAGGTCGCCGCGGTGGCGCTCTCGGCGCTCGCCCGGCTGGCGGAGGGCGAGGCCCGGCTGTCCGGGAACGTGGTCGCCATCGACGGGCGCGCGCTCTACGTCCAGGCGCGCCAGCGCATCGAGGACGAGATCCGGGTCCGGCTGCCGGAGGGCTGGCTCGCCGAGCTCGCCGTCACGGTGCCCGAGCCAGTGCCAGAGCCGATGATCGCGCCGCTCCCCGCCCGCGCCGAGCCGCGCCCGGCACCGGACGAGCCCGAGGCGGCGCTGCCGGCCGTCGCCGATGCCGAGCCGACGGGCGACGCCGCTAGCGCACCCGCGGCATACGCGGTTCTTCCCCCGTCTGCTCGGCAGGGAGATCTGGCCGCCTTCGCGCGTCACCCGCTCCCGCCCCGGCGATGAAACGCGCAACCCGCTCGGCGAGCGGGCCGCGCAGGAGCGGCGCGTGCCCCTCGCCGTCGACCTCCTCGACCTCGAGACGGGGGTGACGCCGGCCCATTTCCTCCACGGTCGAGGCCGCGAGGATGTCGGAATGCGCGCCGCGGATCGCGAGCACGGGCACGTGGGCGAGGCCGTCGAACAGCGGCCACAGCGGCGGCGGCGACTGCTCGAGGTCGAGTTGCTCCAGCGTCTTCATCAGGGCGGGATCGTAGGCGAGCGCCAGCGACCCGTCGTCGCGCTCGGTCCAGGTGCCGCGCGCCAGCGCCATCCATCCCTCCGAATCGAGGCCGGGGAACTGTGCGTCCTGCAGGCGCTTCAGCGCCTCGATCGCCTCCGCCCAGGATCTCGGCGTCGGCAGCTTGCCGACGTAGCCGCGAATTCGGATCAGCCCCTTGGCGTCGATCACGGGACCGATGTCGTTGAGTACCACGGCGCGGAGGATCGCCGGGCGGCTCGCGGCCAGCGCCATGGTGATCAGCCCGCCGCGGGAGGTGCCGACGAAGGCGGCCTCCGGCACGTCGAGCGCGGCGAGGACGTCGAGCACGTCCTGCATCTCCACCGAGACGTCGTAGCGGCGCCAGTCCGGATCGCGCTCGGAGAGGCCGCGGCCGCGATAGTCGACGGCGAGCACCCGGCGCGGCGTCTCCGGATCGCGCGACAGGCGCAGGGCGAGCGCATGGAAGTCCTCGGCATGGCGCGCGAGCCCCGGCAGGCAGACGACCGGCAGGGCGTGGTCCGGCGCCGTGCCGTAGACCCGCACGTGCAGGCGAAGCCCGTCGCCGGCGCGCACGCGATGCGATCGATAGCCCTCCCGCGCCTCCGAACCGTCGGCGGTGTTCTTCCCTGCGGCGTTCTTCCCTGCTTCGTTCTCGGATGCCTTCATGGCGCGGAAACCCTCATCGGCTAGCCTCGTTGCAGACTTCGGCGCCGGGACGGGAGCACGTCAAGGTCGAAGCCGGCGCAGCGGGGCTCCGAAGGCGGTGGACAGGGCGGCATTACCCGCCGCGCGTGCGTGGAAAACGCTTGCGCGGCAAGGGGCCAGACCGTATCTCGGAGGCGCTCGCACGCACGCGTCGTCGACCCGGCACGTGCGTCCGCGTTCGGCGACCGCGCCCGGGGCGCTGGAGAGCGGCCGCGCTCGCGGGCGGTCCCGAGCTGCAGCCACCGCGAGCGAGACGCCCGCCAACAGAGGTCGCCCGACGCCCACATGAGCATCGCCCTCATCGTCTTCCTGCCGCTCCTCGGCGCGCTGCTGGCGCCGCTGACGATCCGATACGGGCGCAACGCCTGTGCGGCGACGGCCGGCGCGGCGGCGCTGGGCTCGTTCGCCCTGCTGATGTCGCACCTCCCGGGCGTCTACGCGGGCGAGGTGGTGCGCCAGGAGGCGGAGTGGATCCCGCAGCTGGGGCTGTCCTTCGCCTTCTTCGTCGACGGGCTGGGCCTCTTCTTCGCGACGCTGATCCTCGGCATCGGCCTCCTGATCATCGTCTACGCGCGCTACTACCTCGCGCGACAGGACCCGATGGGGCGCTTCTACGCCTACCTGCTGCTTTTCCAGAGCGCCATGCTCGGCATCGCGCTCTCCGACAACGCGCTGATCTTCCTCGTCTTCTGGGAGATGACGAGCCTCTCGTCCTTCCTGCTCATCGGCTATTGGCGCCACCTCCCCGAGGGCCGCCAGGGCGCACGCATGGCGCTCGCGATCACCGGCGGCGGCGGGCTCGCGCTGATCGCGGGCATGCTGCTGCTCGGCGAGGCGGCGGGCACCTACGCCATCTCCGAGATCATCCAGCGCGGAGAGATCATCCAGGCCTCGCCGCTCTACGTGCCGGCGCTGCTGCTGATCCTGGTGGGCGCCTTCACCAAGTCGGCGCAGTTCCCCTTCCATTTCTGGCTCCCGCACGCGATGGCGGCGCCGACGCCGGTGTCGGCCTACCTGCACTCCGCCACCATGGTGAAGGCGGGCGTGTTCCTGCTCGCCCGCTTCTGGCCGGCGCTCGCGGGCACGGACATCTGGTTCCTGATCGTCACGCCGGTCGGCCTCGCCACGATGGCGATCGCGGCCTTCATCGCGATCTTCAAGAACGACCTGAAGGCTCTGCTCGCCTACTCCACCGTCAGCCATCTCGGCATGATGACGATGCTGCTCGGCTTCGGCACACCGCTCGGCGTCGTCATCGCCATGTTCCACATCCTCAACCACGCGACCTTCAAGGCGGCGCTCTTCATGAGCGCCGGCATCGTCGACCACGAGGCCGGCACGCGCGACATCCGCAAGCTCGGCGGGCTCGTCAAGCTGATGCCGATCTCCGGCGTGCTGGCGCTGATCGCCGCGGCCTCCATGGCGGGCCTGCCCTTCTTCAACGGCTTCCTGTCGAAGGAGATGATGCTCGAGGCCGCCGTCCACACCGAGATCGCCGGCATCCCCTATCTCGTGCCGACGCTCGCGACCCTGGGCGCGTTGTTCTCGGTCGCGTATTCACTGCGCCTCGCCTGGTTCGTCTACCTCGGCCCCACTCGCGAGAGCTACCCCCACCACCCGCACGACCCGCCGGCGGGCATGTGGGGGCCGGTCGCGCTCCTCGTCGGGCTCGTCGTCGCCATCGGCCTCGTCCCGCCGATCGCCGGGCCCGTCGTCGCGACCACCGCGATGGCCGTGCTGCAGACGGACACGCTGCCCTACTACTCGCTGGCGATTTGGCACGGGGTGACGCCGGCCCTGTTCATGTCGATCACGGCGATCGTCGTCGGCGCAACCATCGTGGCGGTCTATCGCTCGGTCGCCACCGCGCACGCCGCCCTCCCCCATCCAGAGGCGAAGGCGATGTTCGACCGCACCATCGCGGCGATCGTCGCCCTGGCGCGCGGCGTCACCGGGAGGACGCAGACCGGCTCGCTGCAGCTCTACGCCGGCGTCATCGTCGCCGCGATCCTGGCGGTCGGCGTCGTCGCCTTCCTGCAGGGCGGCCACGGGGCGGGCACGCGCCCGATGCTGCCGGCGAACACGCCGGCGATCGTCGCCTGGGCGGTGCTGATCGCGGTCTCGGGCGTCGTCGTCTTCGCCCACACCAGCCGGCTGATCACGCTCGTCCTGACGAGCGTCGTCGGCCTCATCGTCTCGGTGGCCTTCCTGCAGTTCTCCGCGCCGGACCTGGCGTTGACCCAGATCTCGGTCGAGGTCGTCACCACGATCCTGCTGCTGCTCGCGCTCAACCTGCTGCCGCGCCACAGCGTCACCGAGACCAGCGTCGCCCGGCGCTGGGGCTCGGGCGCGATCGCGATCGCGGCGGGGCTCGGCGTCGCCTTCCTCGCCTGGGCGGTGATGACCCGCGACGTGTCCTCGATCTCGGAGTACCACATCGCGCTCTCCAAGCCCGGCGGCGGCGGCACCAACATCGTCAACGTCATCCTCGTCGACTTCCGCGGCTTCGACACGTTCGGCGAGATCATCGTGCTCGGCATCGCCGCGCTCGGCATCTTCGCCATGCTCGATTCCGCCCTGCGCGGCGCCTCCGCCCGCCGGCTCGAGGCGATGCTGCCGGCGCGCCGCTCCGGCGACGCGCATCCGATGCCGCTCGTCGTCGCCACCCGCGTCATCCTGCCCCTGGCGATCACGGTCGGCGTGTTCATCTTCCTGCGCGGCCACAACCAGCCGGGCGGCGGCTTCATCGCCGGCCTCGTGGTCGCCATCGCGCTGATCATGCAGTATCTCGCCTCAGGCTACGAATGGGCCTCCGCGCGGGCGCGCTACAACCCGCACGGCATGATCGGCGCGGGCGTGCTGATCGCGGGGCTCACCGGGGTCGGCGCCTTCTTCTTCGGCGCGCCGTTCCTGTCGTCGTCCTACGACTATTTCCACATCCCGCTGATCGGCGAGGTCGAGCTCGCGACCGCCATCGCCTTCGATCTCGGCGTCTTCCTCACGGTGGTGGGTACGGTGCTGCTGGCGCTCTTCCAGATCTCGCGGGTCGAGCACAAGGCCGATCGCGCGCCCATACCGGAGGGCCCGTTCGAGCCCCCGTTCCACCGCGAGGCGGCGCCGCGCGTCGTCGAGCCCGCGCGCGACAAGGAGGCGTGAGATGGAGCTTCTCGTCGCCAGCGGCATCGGCGTGCTCACCGCCGCGGGGATCTACCTCGTCTGCCGCGCCCAGACCTTCCCCGTCATCATCGGGCTCGCCTTCCTGACCTATGCGGTGAACGTCTTCCTGTTCGCCATGGGGCGGCTCGCCATCGACGCGCCGCCGATCTACAGCCCCGACGTGAAGGTCTACGCCGACCCGCTGCCGCAGGCGCTGGTTCTCACCGCCATCGTCATCTCCTTCGGCATGACGGCGCTCATCGTGGTGCTGGCGTTGCGCGGCTTCCTGGAGAGCGGCGACGACACGGTGCAGGCGAACGAGCGCGCCGAGGACGAGCGCACGAGATGACCCTGATGAGCCACCTGATCGTCGCCCCGATCCTGCTGCCCGCCTTCACGGCGGCCTTCATCGTGCTGGCGCTGCGCGAGGACCTGCGCTCGCAGCGCATCGTCTCCTTCGTCGCGACCACGGCGCTGCTGGCGCTCGGCGTCTACCTCTTCGCGCTGGCCTCCGACGGGCAGACACGGCCCTACCTGATCGGCCACTGGCCGGCGCCCTTCGGCATCGTCCTG
>JBNPEA010000088.1:0-8109 GCA_051117315.1 Salinarimonas sp.
GGGGGGGGGGAAGGGGGGGGGGGCGGGGGCGGGGGCGCCGGGGGGGGCGACCCCGGGGGGGCCCCCGGCCCCGAAACCCGGCACGGCGACGAGGCGGCCGGAGGACGGGCGGGCCGCGGCCCGCGTCTCGGGGCCGATCAGGTCCTCGCCGAGCCATTCCTCGGGGTCGTCGGCGGCGCCGAGCGCCTCGCGCGGGGCGTAGAGGGCGAGGCGGGTGAGCGCCTCGGCGGCGGAGCGGTCGCCGACACCCTCGATACGGGCGATCAGCATCTCCGGCGCGCCGCCGGGCGCGCGGCGCACGTCGGTAAGGACGATGCGCCGCCCGTCGGCGGCGGTCAGCGGGGCTAGGCGGGCGAGGGCGAGCGGGTCCTGCGTGTAGGCTTTCACGCGGATCTCGCCGCGCACCCCGTGGGCGCGGCCGAGCTCGCCGACCCGCACGCCGCCGGGCGGCGGCGTGGCGACGGCGGACGCGGCGCTGCCAGCCGCTTGCGCGCGAACGGGCTCGCGGCCGGGATCTCGCATCCTCTGGCCGCGCCGCTCCGTCCCGCCCCGACGCCCGCCGCGCATGCCGGCTTACGCCGTGGCTTCGCCGCCGGCGGCCTCGGCCGCCTGCTTCTCGCGCTCGGCCCGCTCGGCGGCGCGCTCCTGGGACTTCTTGCCGGGCTTGCCCTTCTCCGGGTTCTGGCGCTCGGGGCGCTTGGCGAGGCCCGCCTGGTCGAGGAAGCGCAGCACGCGGTCGGTGGGCTGGGCACCCTTCTCGAGCCAGGACTTGGCCTTCTCGACGTCGAGCACGATGCGATCGGCGGCGTCCTTGGGCTTCATCGGGTCGTAGGAGCCGATCCGGTCGATGAAGCGGCCGTCGCGCGGGGAGCGCGAGTCGGCGACGACGATGCGGTAGTAGGGGCGCTTCTTGGCGCCGCCGCGGGTGAGGCGGATCTTGAGGGGCATGTGCGATGTCTCCTGGATGAGGTCTAGGCTTGCGTGGATGATGTCCGGTCCATCGTCCCGGACGTCGGATCGAGTGCGTCGGGTCCGGGATGGCGCCAGATGCCCATCACCTCCCCGCGCAGGTCGAACGTGCCGTCGCGCCGGGCGCCCAGTCTCTGGGCCACCCGCGCGGAGGCGTGGTTGTCGGGGTCGATCGACGAGATCAACGTCGTCCACCCCAGGTCTCGGTAGGCGTGGTCGCGGACGCGCCGCGCCGCCTCGATGACGTATCCGCGGCCGCGGAAGGCCGGCATCAGCCCCCAGCCGATCTCCGGCTCGGGCCAGCCCTCGGGAAACCACAGGCCGCAATAGCCGACGAAGCTGCCCGAGGCCGTCTCCTCCAGCGCCCAGAAGCCGTAGCCCCGCAGCTGCCAGTGGCCCGCATAGCTCGCCATCCGGCGCCAGGCTCCGATACGGTCGTCCACGCCGCCGACGTGGCGTGCGCTCTCCGCGTCCGCGTAGAAGGCGGCGAAGGGCTCGAAATCCGCCTCGCGCCAGGCGCGCAGCACGAGCCGCTCGGTCTCGAGCCGCGGGATCTCGAGCGTGGAGGCGCTCACTTCTTCTTGCCTCCGAACGGGAAGCCGCCGCCGAGGCCCGGCAGGCCGCCGCCGCTCTTCGGGCCGCCGAGCCCGGGCAGGCCGGGCTTGGCGCCGGGGCCGCCGAGGCCCGGCGGCATCGGCGGCAGGCCGCCGCCGCCGCCCATCTTCTTCTGCATCTCGGCGATCATCTCCGGCGTCGGCTCGGGCATGCCGCCCATGCCGCCACCCATGCCGCCCATGCCGCCGCCGCCGAGCCCGAACATGCCGCCGAGCGCACCGGCGATGCCGCCCTTCTTGTTCTTGCCCATCATCTTCATGACGTCCGCCATCTGGCGGTGCATCTTCAGGAGCTTGTTGACGTCCTCTACCTTCATGCCCGAGCCCGCCGCGATGCGCTTCTTGCGCGAAGCCTTGAGGATGTCGGGGTTCTTGCGCTCGGCCGGCGTCATCGAGGAGATGATGGCGCGCTGGCGCGTGATCATCCGGTCGTCGACCTTGGCACCCTCGAGCTGCTTCTTCATGGCGCCCATGCCGGGCATCATGCCCATCAGCCCGCCGACGCCGCCGATCTTCTCCATCTGGCCGAGCTGCTCGGAGAGATCCTCCAGGTCGAACTTGCCCTTGCGCATGCGCTCGGCCATGCGCACGGCCTTTTCCTGGTCGATCGTCTCCGCCGCCTTCTCGACGAGCGAGACGATGTCGCCCATGCCGAGGATGCGGTTGGCGACCCGGCTCGGGTGGAACTCCTCGAGCGCGTCGACCTTCTCGCCGGTGCCGATCAGCTTGATCGGCTTGCCCGTGACCGCCCGCATGGAGAGCGCCGCGCCGCCGCGGCTGTCGCCGTCCATGCGGGTGAGGACGATGCCGGTGAGCCCCATGCGCGCGTCGAAGGCGCGCGCCGTGTTGACCGCGTCCTGGCCGGTGAGCGCGTCGGCGACGAGCAGAACCTCGTGCGCCTCCACCGCCTTGCCGACGTCCGCGGCCTCCGCCATCAGCTGCTCGTCGACGGTGACGCGGCCGGCGGTGTCGAGCATCACCACGTCGTAGCCGCCGAGCCGCGCCGCCTGCATGGCGCGCTTGGCGATCTGCACGGCCGACTGGCCGGCGACGATGGGCAGCGTGTCGACGCCCACCTGCGTGCCGAGGATGGCGAGCTGCTCCATCGCGGCCGGACGGCGCGTGTCGAGCGAGGCCATCAGCACGCGCTTCTTGTCGCGCTGCGTGAGCCGCTTGGCGATCTTCGCCGTCGTCGTGGTCTTGCCCGAGCCCTGCAGGCCGACCATCAGGATCGGCACCGGCGGCTCGGCCCGCAAATCGATCGTCTCGGCCTCGGCGCCCAGCATCTCGACGAGCGCGTCGTTGACGATCTTGACGACCATCTGCCCGGGCGTGACCGACTTCACCACCTCGGCGCCGACCGCCCGCTCGCGCACGCGGTCGGTGAAGGAGCGCACCACCTCCAGCGCCACGTCGGCCTCGAGCAGCGCGCGGCGCACCTCGCGCAGGGCCTCGGCCACGTCCGCGTCGGACAGGGAGCCGCGGCGCGTGAGGCCGTCGAGAATGCCGGAGAGACGGTCGGAGAGGCCTTCGAACATGATCAGTCGAGCCCTTTGGCGAGGAGCGGCGTGTCGTCCGCGTCGATGGCGGCGTCGAAAAGGGACGTCGCCGCCACGAACTTGTCGCGGCAGCCCGGATTGCAGAAGCCGACCACGCGGCCGCGATAGCGCGCCAGCGAATCCGCCGCGATCGGGTCACCCGACCACGGGCAGGTCTCGTTCACCGCGTCCGCGATGTCGAGGGCGTCGTCCTCGCGCGTCGTCTCGCTCATGCTCACCCGGCTCGATATGGGGGACGCACCCCCGCCTCGCCACCGCCCCCCGCCCCGACGCAACGCGGATCGCGCCCGAGGGCGCGACGCGCTGTCGGGCGTTGACCTCCGGCCTCGCGGGACCGGTCGGCGGATCGAGCGTTCGTCCAGGACGAAGAGCTGAGAGGGTGGGGGGTACAGGGGGAACGGGGTGGAGTCAAGGTGAAGACGACGGGTCGATCAGACGAACGCCCGGGAAGTCCGTCCGGTAGCGTCGGACGTCCCTCGTCAGGAGAGGACGCTCCAGTATGGCCGCATGTGCGCCGATGAAGAAGTCGGGTAGTATGCTCGACCTGCGACCGCCTCTCTTCTTGTACCGTTCGTAGGCTTTCGCCGCCAGGAAGAGGGCCTGCCTGGGCGTGGCTTCGATCCGTACGCCCATGCTCTCGAGCATGGTCTCAACGACGCCCATCTCGGAGAAGCCCACGCAGACCTCCGCGAACACGATGTCGCTGACGAAGAGCGGACCACGGGAAGCTGCAGCATCCAACTGTGCACGCGACCACTCGACCCAGATCGGATCATTCGTCGCGAGATCGAGAATGACGTTCGTGTCGACGAGGGTCATCGCCGTGCGTCGATTACTCCCCCCGCGTCAGCCGCATGATCTCGTCGGTCGTCATCGTCGTGTCCGCGCACCCGATCACGTCGTCGAAACGCCGCGGACCGCCGACCTTCCGCAGGACGACCCGCCCGTCCTCGGTGCGCTCGAATGCGACCTGACTGCCCGGCTCCAGGCCGAGGAGCGTGCGCACGTCCTCCGGGATCGTGACGGCGCCCCTGGCCGTGACGCGGCTCGTGATCTCGCTCATGACGATGCGCCTCTGGTTCTACTCGTCGACGCGTCCAAAATGCCCCGTTCCCCCGCCGCCCGCAAGCGCCCCGCGCCGCCCCGCGAACCCGGCCGCCCCCGCGTCGTTTCACGCTGAACCGACCCTACCGCCACGGAGGCCGCCATGGACCAGCGCACCCATCCCCTGCACCGCGACTTTCCCGCCGATCTCGCGCGCATCGACGCGGTGCGGCAGGTCGATCCGCATTTCGCCGAGATCGTCGCGCGCTTCGAGGAGGTCGACCGGGAGATCGGGAAGATCGATGCGCGCGAGGAGCTGCGCACGGACGACGAGGAGAAGGTGCTGCGCGAGCACCGCGTCGCCCTTCGGGACGCCATCGCCCAGCGCCTGCGCGAGGAGGGGCCGGATCTGCAGGCGCGTCAGCGCCGGGAGCCGTGAGGCCGACCGGCGCCGGCGCCTTCTACTCCGCCGGCGCCATCGTCGCCCGGCGCGTCGGCAGCCGTGCCCAGGCCGGCCGCTCGAACAGGAACGCGGCCGGCGTGTGGCGCACGATCCGCTCGAGCACCAGCGGCGCGATCACGGCCGCGAGCGTGACCACGAGCGCGACCACGCCGATGTCCTCGACGAGGCCGGTGCGCAGCAGAACCTCGCGCGCCGCGGCCATGGGGAAGAAGAAGGCGAGGTAGATGGCGATCGAGTGCTGCCCGGCATAGGCGAAGGGCCGCCCGGCCATCGTCCCGGCGATCAGCGCCGAGACGACGACGATCGCCACCGCGCCCGCCGTGCCCAGCGCCAGGCTGACCAGCGGCAGCGCGGCCAGCGTCGTCGTGGTGCCGAGCAGGGTGACGGTCGTGAGCGCCAGCACGCCGTTGACGACGGCCCAGACCCCGAGGAAGCCGAGCGCGGCGGCCCTGCGCGCGACCGCCGCCTCGGCGAGGCGGAAGATCATCGGCGCGAGATGCCAGCCGGCGAGGAAGTAGACGAGTCGTGCGCAGAACTCGTCGAGCAGGAACCAACCGGTGTGGATCGGCGCGATCTCGAGCGCCGCCGCGACGGCGAGCACGAGCACCGGGTTCACTCGGTGCACCAGCTTCGCCACGATCGAGAAGATCGCCAGCATGTAGACGAACCACAGCGTCGAGAACGGCTCCACCAGCGAGATCGCGAGGTGCTCGAGGAAGCCGGGGAGCGTGCCGTCCGAGACCGAGCCGATCTTCACCAGCGACTGGATCACGAGCCAGAGCAGGTAGAAATAGACGAAGTGGAGGATGCGCTTGTCGCCGTAGGTGCGCCAGTCGCGATCGACGACGCGTGCCAGGAACAGGCCCGAGATCAGGAAGAAGTCCGGCATGCGGAAGGGCGCCGCGAAGGCGACGACCCAATGCATGAAGCCCTCGCCGCCCATGCTCTCGCCGACGCCCAGCGTCGCGTGCATCATCACCACGAAGACGATGCAGATCCCCTTGGCGGCGTCGACCCAGCCGATCCGGCCGGAATCCGCCGGAGTCCCGATCGCGTTCGTCCCGATCCGGTGCGTTCCGATCCGGTGCATGGTGTCGCGCATCGCGAGCCTCCTCGTCGCCAGCGCCGCACCCGTCGTCCCGTGGCGGGACGCATCGGCGGCATTCGCGGCGAATTGCGCAGATCCCGGGCCAGGTGGGGCGCAAGGCCCGGTTCTCGCGCGTGCACGGTTAAGGCCGGCCCTCGCGCGGCGGGGCTTCGCGAAACGTGGTTGCCCGGGCCTCACCGCGGACGCGGCGCGAGGCCCGTGCCGCGCGCAAGCCAGGCGCAAGGCACGGCGCCTAGACCTGTCCTCGTTCCGCAACGACGAGGAGCTCGGCCGTGGTCGACGGCATCCATCTCTTCAGCCTGGCCTCGCGCAAGTCCGAGTGGCTCTCCGTGCGCCAGGCGACGGTCGCGCAGAACGTGGCGAACGCCAACACGCCGGGCTACCGCGCCCGCGACGTCGAGGCCTTCCGCGACGTGCTCGACACGACGCGCCTTCGGCTGGCCGCGACGAGCCCGGATCATCTCCTGCCGGCGCAGGACGCGCGCGTCTCCGAGACCCGCGCCCGCGACGGCTGGGCGGTGAGCCATTCCGGCAACTCGGTGAGCATCGAGGAGGAACTGATCAAGGCCTCCTCGGCGAGCCGCGAGCACTCCCTCGCGAGCGGCATCGTGAAGTCCTTCCACCGCATGATGATGCAGAGCGCCCGATGATCGATCCCCTGACCTCCGCCTCGCGCATCGCCGGCTCCGGGCTCGAGGCCCAGTCGACCCGCATGCGCATCATCGCCGAGAACCTCGCCAACGCGAACGCCACCGGCGAGACCGCCGGCGCCGATCCCTACCGGCGCAAGACGCTGACCTTCGAGAGCGTGATCGACCGCGCCTCGGGGGCGAACCTGGTGAAGGTGGACGGCGTCGGCGCCGACCGGGCGCCGTTCCGCACGGAGTTCGATCCGTCGCACCCCGCCGCCGACGAGAACGGCATGGTCAAGCTTCCCAACGTCAACATGCTCGTCGAGATGTCCGACATGCGCGAGGCGAACCGCGCCTACGAGGCCAACCTCGCAGTCATCCGCCAGACCCGCTCGATGGTCGCCCAGACCATCGACATGCTCAGGAGCCAGTGATGATCGACGCCGTCAGCTCCCTCACAGGCCTGGTCGGCCCCGGCGCGACCCGCGCGACCGAGCGCCTGTCGATTACCGCGCCGCCGGCGCCCGCCGGCTCGGCCGCGAGCGCGGGCGCTCCGGATTTCGGCGCGGTCCTCGCCGACGTCGCCGCACAGGGCGTCGACGTTCTGCGCGAGGCCGAGGCCGCCTCCATCGCCGGCATGAACGGCAAGGCCTCCGTCCAGCAGGTGGTCGAGGCCGTGATGAACGCCGAGCGCACGCTCCAGACCGCCATCGCGGTCCGCGACAAGGTCGTGCAGGCGTACCAGGAAATCAGCCGGATGCAGATCTGAGGAGGATCGCCGCCATGAAAGCGCTCGCCATCGCCGCCACCGGCATGAACGCCCAGCAGCTCAACGTCGAGGTCATCGCCAACAACATCGCCAACATCAACACCACCGCCTTCAAGCGGGCGCGCGCCGAGTTCACGGACCTGCTCTACCAGACCGAGCGGCTCCAGGGCGTGCCCATGCGCGGCGGCGAGGCGGCGATCCCGGAGGGCGCGAACCTCGGGCTCGGCGTACGTACCGCCGCGATCCGGAACCTGCACATGCAGGGCGCGCTCTCGCAGACGGGCAACAAGCTCGACCTCGCGCTCGACGGGCGCGGCTGGTTCCAGGTGCAGGGGCCGGAGGGCGAGATCCTCTACACCCGCGCGGGCTCCTTCAACACCAATGCCGAGGGTCAGCTCGTCACGATGGAAGGCTATCTCGTCGACCCGGCGATCCAGGTGCCGGAGAACACCGTCGAGATCGTGGTCAACCAGTCCGGCCAGGTCTTCGCCCGCGTGCCCGACCAGCAGCAGCTCGAGGATCTCGGCCAGCTGACGCTCGCCAACTTCGCCAACGAGACCGGCCTCGAGCCGATGGGCGGCAACCTCTATCGCGAGACCGAGGCGTCGGGCCAGCCGGTCGTCGGCGTGCCCGCCGATCCCGGCTACGCCAAGATCCACCAGGGCTATCTCGAGGCCTCGAACGTCGATCCGGTGAAGGAGATCACCCAGCTGATCTCCGCCCAGCGCGCCTACGAGATGAACTCGAAGGTCATCCAGGCCGCCGACCAGATGGCCTCGACCGTCACGAACGGCATCCGCTGAGCCATCGCGACGACCGGAGCACCGCCATGAGCGTCCCCACAACGACCGCCCCGCGCCGGCGCCGGACGGCGCGCGCCGCGGCCGGCCTCACCCTCGCCGTCGCCGCGCTCGCCGTCGCCGCGCTCGTCGTCGCCCCGCCGGCGCGCGC
>JBNPEA010000159.1:0-8072 GCA_051117315.1 Salinarimonas sp.
CGGACGAGACCCGCTCGTGCATCAGACCTCGCCCCCGGCAACGGCGATCGCCTGGCCCGAGACCGAGGCGGCGGCCTCGCCGCACAGCCAGCAGACCGCGTCGGCGACCTCCTCGGGCCGCACCAGACGCCGCTGCGGATTGTGGCGGGTGAGCTCGGCCATCGCCTCCTCCGCCGAGCGCCCGGTCTTGGCGACGATGCGGTCGACGCTCTGCGAGACGATGTCGGTGTCGGTATAGCCGGGGCACACCGCGTTGACGGTGATGCCCTTCTTGGCGGTCTCGAGCGCGAGCGAGCGCACGAGGCCCAGCGTCGCGTGCTTGGCGGCGACGTAGCCGGAGACGTAGGGATAGCCCTTCAGCGCCGCCGTCGACGCGACCGCGACGATGCGGCCGAAGCCGCGCTCGGTCATCGACGGCAGCACCGCGCGGGCGGCGTAGACGACGCTCATGAAGTTCATGTCCAGCATGTTGCGGATCATGTCGTTCGAGGTGGCCTGGAACGGCGCCGATTCGGCGGCGCCGGCGTTGCAGACCATCAGGTCGATCGGCCCCGCCCGGGACACCGCATCCTCGAAGGCGTGGCCGAGCGCGTCCTCGATCGTCACGTCCGCGGTCACCGCGTGATGCGCGGCGCCCGTCGCGACGGTGCGCTCGAGCGAGGCCATGTCGCGCCCGAGCACGGTGACCGCCGCGCCGGCCTCGGCCAGTGCGCGGGCGATCGCGAGCCCGATGCCGCGCCCGCCGCCGGTGACGAGCGCGTGGCGCCCGGCGAGCCGGCCGCGCGCCGCGCGGCGATGGGTCGGTGCGGTGTCCATGGCGCTCCCTTCTCGTCCCGCCCTTCGCGAAGATGCGTCCGGGCCCTTGTGGTTTGCGCAGTCCTTGTTTTAAGCTTCAAATATCAGGCCTGAACGCGGGCCGCGTCAAGCGGGTCGGGGCGGGTTTGGCGAAGGACGTGGCGGGGAGCGACCGGAAAAGGCGCTTTTCGGGAGCGGTCCGTCGCGTACAGTGCCCTTGCGGCATCAACGAGCGCGGCAAATCGCGCGGGGAACAGCCAGACACGGGAGTACAGCTTTCATGACGCGCTTTACCAAGACATTCGGCCTCGCAGCGCTCGGGCTCCTGGCCACGACCGCGCTGACGAGCGCGCAGGGTTCCGACCCCGTCAAGGTCGGCATCATCGTCACCCTCTCGGGCCCGGCCGCCTCGCTCGGCGAGCAGGCCCGCGACGGCTTCCAGCTCGCGATCGACCAGCTCGGGGGCGAGCTCGGCGGCGTGCCGGTCGAGGTCGTCGTCGCAGACGACGAGCAGAAGCCGGACGTGGCGCTCACCCGCGTCAACGGCCTGATCGAGCGCGAGGACGTCGACTTCGTCGTCGGCCCGATCTTCTCGAACATCCTCCAGGCGATCCACAAGCCGGTGATGGACGCGGGCAGGATCCTGATCAGCCCCAACGCCGGGCCGTCCTCCTATGCGGGCGCGGAGTGCAACCCGAATTTCTTCGTCACCTCCTACCAGAACGACCAGGTCCACGAGGTGATGGGCCGCGTCGCGCAGGACCGCGGCTACGAGCGCGTCTTCGTCATGGTGCCGAACTACCAGGCCGGGCGCGATTCGGCGGCGGGCTTCAAGCGCCACTTCGAGGGCGAGATCGTCGACGAGGTCTACACCCAGCTCGGCCAGCTCGACTTCTCCGCCGAGCTCGCCCGCATCGCGGCGATGCAGCCGGACGCGGTGTTCACCTTCATGCCCGGCGGCATGGGCGTGAACCTGGTGCGCCAGTACAACCAGGCCGGCATGAAGGACCGCATCCCGTTCCTCTCGGCCTTCACGGTGGACGAATCGACCCTCCCCGCCCAGCAGGACGCGGCGCTCGGCATGTTCGGCGCCATGACCTGGGCGCCCGACATGGACACCCCCGGCAACGCCGAGTTCGTCGAGGCCTACATCGCGGAATACGGCAAGGTGCCGGGCTCCTACGCCATGCAGGCCTACGACACGGCGATGCTGCTCGATTCGGCGATCGAGGCCGCGGGCGGCACCGGCGATCAGGCGGCGCTGCTCGAGGCGATCAAGGCGGCGGACTTCCAGTCCCTGCGCGGCGACTTCGCCTTCAACGTCAACCAGTACCCGATCCAGGACTTCTACCTCGTCCAGGTCGGGCAGCGCGACGACGGCATGTACCAGACCCAGATCGTCGAGCAGGTCTTCGACGACTACGGCGACGTCTACGCCGACGCCTGCACGATGGGCGGCTGAGACATCCGAGAGAGGGTCGAGGAGGACCCGCGGCCCTCTCTCTCCTTCCCTGTAGGGGAAGGTGGATCGCCGCGTAGCGGCGAGACGGATGGGGCGCGCCGAAGGCGCGTTCGGCGAAGCCGAAACAGGCCACCACGGACCCCACCCCTGGCCGGCTGCGCCGGCCGTCCCCTCCCCTACAGGGAGGGAGAGACGCGAGGGACGAAATCGCGCCATGTACACCACCCTCATCCTGGTCCAGACGCTCAACGGCCTGCAGTTCGGGATCATCCTGTTCCTGATCGCGGCGGGGCTGACGCTCGTCTTCGGCGTGATGGACTTCATCAACCTCGCCCACGGCGTGCAGTACATGATCGGGGCGTATTTCGCCTTCGCCTTCACCACCTGGACCGGCAATTTCGGGCTCGGCCTCCTGCTAGCGCTGCCCGCGGCGCTCATCTTCGGCCTGCTGCTGGAGGCGGTGGTCTTCCGGCACCTCTACGACAAGGACCATCTCGAGCAGGTACTCGCCACCTTCGGCATCATCCTGTTCCTGAACCAGGGCGTGAAGGTGGTCTGGGGCTCCTCGCCGCTGTTCGTGCCGGTGCCCGAGTTCCTGCAGGGCTCGATCGTGCTGTTCGAGGGCTTCTTCTATCCCATCTACCGCCTCGCCATCATCGGCGCGGGGCTCGCGGTTGCGGCGCTGCTCTATGTGCTGGTGAACTACACCCGTGCCGGCATGCTGGTGCGCGCGGGTGCGACCAACGCGAAGATGGTCTCCGCACTCGGCGTCGACATCCGGCGGCTGTTCATGATCGTGTTCGGCTTCGGGGCGATGCTGGCCGGCTTCGCCGGGGCGATGGTGGCGCCGATCCTGTCGGTCGAGCCGGGCATGGGCGACAACCTGCTCATCCTCGCCTTCGTCGTCATCGTCATCGGCGGCATCGGCTCGATCCGCGGCGCCTTCCTCGCCGCGCTGATCATCGGCCTCGTCGACACGCTCGGGCGCACCTTCGCCGGCGATGTGCTGCGCCTCTTCCTCGAGCCGGGCGCGGCCTCGACCATCGGGCGCGCGGTGGCGCCGATGCTGATCTACATCCTCATGGCCGCGGTGCTGTTCTTCCGCCCCGCCGGCCTCTTCCCGGTCAAGCGCTGAGGGGGCGCCGCGATGCTCGACACAGCCTCCCCCGCCTCCCCCGCCGCCTCCGCTGCGAAGCCGCCGCCCGCCGCGGACACGACCACGCCGCCGGCGCGCCCCTCGCTCCTGCGCCGCGAGGCGCTCGCCTTCGCGCTGTTCGTGTTCTTCGCCATCGCACCGGCGCTGGCGCAGCTCGGCGCCGAGGGCTACCTGCTCTCGCTCGTGATCCGGGCGATGATCTTCGCCATCGCCGCCCTCTCGCTCGACCTCATCCTCGGCTACGGCGCGCTCGTCTCCTTCGGGCACGCCGCCTTCGTGGGCATCGGCTGCTACGCGGTCGGCATCCTGATGGCGCACGCGGTGCCGGACCTGTTCGTGCAGCTCCTCGTCACGCTCGCCGCGAGCGCGCTCTTCGCCTTCGTCACGGGGGCGATCTCGCTGCGCACCAAGGGCGTGTACTTCATCATGATCACGCTCGCCTTCGGGCAGATGGTCTACTTCCTCACGACATCGCTCGCGCCCTACGGCGGCGACGACGGCCTCACCCTCCCCTCGCGCAGCACGGTGCTGGGCACGGACGTGCTCGAGAACGACACGGTGTTCTACTACGTCGTGCTCGCCTGCCTGATCGGCGTCTACGCGCTGCTTCGCGCCATCGTCGGATCGCGCTTCGGGCGGGTGCTGCGCGGCACCAAGGAGAACCCGGTGCGCATGCAGGCGATCGGCTACGATCCCTATCGCTACCAGCTCGCCGCCTACGTCATCGCCGGCATGATCGCCGGCCTCGCGGGCTTCCTGCTGGCGAACCAGCTCGAGTTCGTCTCCCCCGCCTTCATCTCCTGGCAGCGCTCGGGCGAGCTCATCATCATGGTGGTGCTCGGCGGCATGGGCACGCTGGTGGGCCCGATCGTGGGCGCGATGTCGTTCCTGTTCCTGGAGGAGATCCTCGCGCGCATCACGCAGGACTGGAAGCTGATCTTCGGCCCGCTCCTCGTGCTGGTCGCGCTGTTCGCCCGCGGCGGCATCCTCGGCTTCTTCCGGAGGGCGAAGTGAGCGCGATCCTCGAGCTGAAGCACCTGCGCAAGAACTACGGCGCCCTCGCCGTTACCGACGACGTCTCGCTTTGCGTCGAGACCGGCGAGCTGCACGCGATCATCGGCCCCAACGGCGCCGGCAAGACGACGCTGATCCACCAGATCTCCGGCCTCGCGCCGTCCGATTCCGGGCAGATCCTGTTCGACGGACGCGACGTCACGCAGGCGCCGATGCACGAGCGCGTGCGCGCCGGGCTGGCGCGTTCCTTCCAGATCACCTCGATCCTCCCCGGCTTCACCGCCCGCGAGAACGTCGCCACCGCCGTGCAGGCGCGCTCGGGCTCCTCGTTCCGATTCTTCGGCGACCCGGCGCGCGAGCGCGATCTCGACGACCAGGCGATGGAAGCGCTCGCGACCGTGGGCCTCTCGGGCCGCGCCGACGTGATCGCCGGACAGATGTCGCACGGCGAGAAGCGTCAGCTCGAGCTCGCGGTGGCGCTCGCCACCCGCCCGAAGCTGCTGCTGCTCGACGAGCCGCTGGCGGGCACCGGCCGGGAGGAATCGGAGCGCGTGGTCGAGACGCTGCTCGGGCTGAAGAACCGCTACACGATCGTGCTGATCGAGCACGACATGGAGGCCGTCTTCGCGCTGGCCGACCGGGTGAGCGTGCTCGTCTACGGGCGCGTCATCGCCACCGGCGCGCCCGAGATCGTGCGCGCCGATCCCGCCGTGCGCGAGGCCTATCTCGGCGAGGAGGCCGCCTGATGCTCACCGTGCGCCATCTCGAATCGAGCTACGGCCCGGCCCAGGTCCTGTTCGACATCTCCTTCGACGTCGGCGAGGGCGAGGTCGTGACGCTGCTCGGCCGCAACGGCATGGGCAAGACCACGACGGTCAACTCCATCCTCGGCCTCGTGCGCCCCAAGGGCGGCGAGATCACCTTCGAGGGCCGCCCGATCCGCGGGCTGCCCTCCTACAAGGTCGCGCAATGCGGCATCGGCCTCGTGCCCGAGGGCCGGCAGATCTTCCCGACGCTCACCGTCGAGGAGAACCTGATCGCCACGGCCGCGACCCGCTTCGGCGCGCCGCGCTGGACGCTGGAGCGCGTCTACGAGCTGTTCCCGCGCCTCAAGGAGCGGCGGCGCAATCTCGGATCCCAGCTCTCGGGGGGCGAGCAGCAGATGCTCGCCATCGGCCGGGCGCTGATGACGAACCCCAAGCTCGTCGTCCTCGACGAGGCGACGGAGGGGCTCGCGCCGCTGATCCGCACCGAGATCTGGGACTGCCTCGCCCGGCTCAAGGCCGAGGGCCAGGCGATCCTCGTCATCGACAAGAACGTCGACGCGCTCATCCCCCTCGCCGACCGCCACGTCGTCGTCGAGAAGGGGCGCGTCGCCTGGGTCGGCAGCAGCGCAGCGCTGCGCGCCGACGCGAGCGTGAAGGATCGCTTCCTCCACGTGTGAGGAACGACGCGGCGCACAACGACGGAGACGGGAACCATGACCACGCGGACGGACGAGATCGCCGGCATCACCCCCGGGGGCGAGGGGCTCGAGGGGGTGCGCTGGAACATCCTGGGGCAGATCTACGTGCCCAAGAACCTCACGGAGCAGTGCTTCTCCTGGCACGCCACCTTCCCGGTCGGCACGTTCGTGCCGCCGCACATCCACCCGACCCAGGACGAGTACATCTACATGCTCGAGGGCCGGTTCGACCTGATGCTCGGCGGCGAGGAGGTCGTGGCGCAGGCCGGCGACCTGATCCGCATGCCCAAGGGCATGCCGCACGGCATCTTCAACAAGACCGACCAGCCGGTGAAGTGCCTGTTCTGGGTCACGCCCACCCGCAAGCTCTACGACCTGTTCTGGGGCATCCACAATCTTCCGGAGCAGGAGCCGGGCGCGGTGGTGGAGCTCTCCGCCCGTCACGAGGTCGAGTTCCTGCCTCCGCCTCCCGGTGCGTAAGGCGCGCGTGAGGCGCAGCTGACACGATCGCCGGGCGCGCGTCGACGGCACGCGGTCGCCACGCCATATGGGAGGGGCGATGAAACAGCCCCTCCCCCGCTCGACCGCGGCCTCCGGCACGACGCTCGGGCCGCTCCGCCGCATCCCCGCGCTCCTGCGCCTCGTCTGGCGCGCGAGCCCCGCACTCACCGCGGCGAGCGTCGCCCTGCGCCTCGCGCGCTCGGTGCTGCCCGTGGCGATGCTCTACGTCGGCAAGCTGATCATCGACGAGATCGTGCTCCAGGCCGCGCTGCCGCCGCCGGCGGGCGGCGTCCTCGACCATCTCGAGACCGGCCGGCTCGCGCCGATCGCCCTCCTGCTCGCGGCCGAGCTGGGGCTCGCCGTCCTGTCGGACCTGCTCGCGCGGGCGAGCACGCTCGTGGACGGGCTCCTGGGCGAGCGCTACAGCAACATGACCAGCGTCATGCTGATGCAGCACGCGGCGACGCTCGATCTCGCACAGTTCGAGGACAGCGAGGAGCAGGACCGGCTCGAGCGCGCCCGCCGGCAGACCTCGGGGCGCAGCACGCTGCTCGGCCAGATCCTGCAGCGCGGGCAGGACGTGCTCACCGCGCTCACCCTCGTCGTCGGGCTCGCGGCCTACGCGCCCTGGCTCGTCGTGCTGATCGCGGTGGCGCTGGTGCCGTCGCTGATGGGCGAGATCCGCTTCAACGCCCAGGGCTACCGGCTGAGCTACGTCCGCGCGCCGGAGCGGCGCAAGCTCGACTACCTGCGCATCCTCGGCGCCAGCCCCGAGCACGCCAAGGAGCTCAAGCTGTTCGGGCTGGCCGCCTTCCTCGTCGATCGCTTCCGCGGCTTCGCGCAGACGATCTACGAGGACAATCGCCGCCTCGCCGTGCGGCGCGCCGCCTGGGGCGGGCTGTTTGCGGGGCTCGCCACGCTGGCCTACTACGCCGCCTTCGCCGTCATCGTCTGGCGGACCGTGAGCGGGGAGTTCTCGATCGGCGACCTCACCTTCCTGTCGGGCTCGTTCCTGCGCCTGCGCAGCGTGCTCGAGGGCTTCCTCCTGGGCCTCTCGCAGATCGCCTCCCAGGCGCAGTACCTGGATGACCTGTTCGCCTTCCTCGAGACCCGCCCCGGCATGGTCGCGCCGACGTCCGGCGCGGTACCGGTCCCGCGCCCGCTGCGCGAGGGATTCGTGTTCGAGGACGTCGGCTTCCGCTATCCGGGGTCGGACGTCTGGGCGGTGCGACACCTCGACCTCGTGATCGGCGCAGGCGAGGCGGTGGCGCTCGTGGGCGAGAACGGGGCGGGCAAGACGACGATCGTCAAGCTGCTCACACGCCTCTACGATCCGAGCGAGGGGCGGATCCTGCTCGACGGCCGCGACCTGCGCGACTACGACCTGGAGAGCCTGCGCGACCGCATCGGCGTGGTCTTCCAGGACTTCGCCCGCTATCACTTCTCCGCGGCGGAGAACGTCGCGGCGGGCCGGATCGAGGCCGCGGACGACCGGGCGCGCATCGTCGAGGCCGCGCGCCGCAGCCTCGCCGACCCGATCCTCCCCCGACTGCCGCGCGGCTACGCCCACCCCCCCGGCCACCGCCTCCAGGACGGCCCCCGGCTTTCCGGCGGCTCGTGACCAGAGCCCGGCCTCCCCCGCCCCGTCCTCGCCCGGGCGGCCCTCCCCGCCCCCCACC
>JBNPEA010000007.1:0-8050 GCA_051117315.1 Salinarimonas sp.
GCGCGATCCCCACGCCCTCGACCAGTCTCTCCTGGGAGACGCGCTCGAGGACTCCGGCCGCCGTTCCCTCCCGGCCGTAGGCGACGAGAAGGACGTATCCGCGCGCGCGTGCCTCCTCCTCCGCCCCGAGGATGGCCGCCGAGAACACCGGGTTCTCGATCTGCGGCACCACGATGAGAAGCGTGCGCGACCGCGCCGTCTTCAGCGCCCGGGCGAGCGGGTTCGCGCGGTAGTTCAGGCGCTCGGCCGCTTCCAGGATGCGCGCCCGCGTCTCCTGCCGCACGCGCGCGTCGGCCGTGTTCTTCAGGACGCGCGAGACCGTGGATGCGTCCACGCCGGCTTCCCGAGCCACATCACGCAGCGTCGCGTTGTGAAGAGAAGGCGTGTCCGGTGCTCGCGTATCCATGATCCGTCGCGGCGCGTGAGGCCCAACCAGATGTCACCACCCCGCGAGGCGCGTCAAGCTCGGGCGCGACACCACGGCGCGCCGCCGACCCGGCCTGCGCCGTGCCCGACCGGGCGGCGCAGGTCACCATGTGCGGAGACAGCGCCGCTCAGGCCGCCCGCTGCCCGGCGAGGGCCGCGAGCTCGGCCTCCTCGGGGATCGCGCCGACGTACCAGAGGCGCGCCGCCACCGCGGACATCGCCCGTCCGTCGTGGCCGATATGCGCGACCTCGACGAGCCGCCACGCGAGGGGCACGCCGAGCCGCTCCGCCTCGCGCCGCGCGACGGCGATGTAGTTGCCGGCGCGGGCGAAACGATGCGGGCCCTGCGCGAGCGCCTCCGGATTCGACGGCAGATGCGGATCGTCCGTGGCGACGTCACCGGCGCCGGCGAGGATCACGAGGGGCAGCGCGAAGAGGCGCCGCAGGTCGTCCTCGTCGAGCCCGATGCCGCCGAGCCCCTCGGGAAAGGGCTTGTCGAGGAGCGGCAGCGTGTACCAGCCCGCGTTCGAGGCGATCATCTCGCCGAACGGCACCCCCGGCTCGAGCGCGGCGAGGCGATGCACGAACTGCCCGCCGGCGGAATGGCCGAACAGCCGTGCCGTCGTCGCCCGCGTCACGCCCGCCGCGCGCAGCGCCGCGAAGATGCGCGCGAGGCTGCCGTAGGCCCATTCCTCCCGCGGCCGCACCGAACCCTCGACGTCGAGCACGCGGCCGTTGTTGTAGCTCTCGGGCTCCGGATAGTGCTCGTTCGAGAAGGTGGGCGCCACGACGAGCAGGCCGTGGCGGTCGGCCGCCTCGATCCAGAAGTCGCGATAATCGTCGCCGTTGCGCAGCATGCCGTGCTGGACGAAGACGGGCTCGCGCGCGGGATCGTAGCCCGCGGCCCTGTAGCAGTTCAGCGTGATCGGCCCCTCGCGATGGCCCGCTTCGTCGACGAAGGGGACGGCGTGACTGCCGGGGCGCGCGAGAGCGTCCGCGAGAGCGGCGAGATCGGTCATGAGGCGGGTACTCCGACTGTGGTCGCGATCGCCGCCGGCGAGGCGCCGGGGGCGGTGTGCAGGTGGCAGGCTGCGCGCCGGCCCGCCGCGACGGGGGCGAGCGCGGGGCGCGTCTCCCGGCAGACCGGCATGGCGTGCGGGCAGCGCGGGTGGAACGCGCAGCCCGGCGGCGGCGCGAGCGGCGAAGGTATCTCCCCCGCGATCGGCGTGAAGCGCCGCTTGCGACGGCGCACGTCCGGGATCTCGGCGACGAGCGCCGCCGTGTAGGGGTGCTGCGGATCCGAGAACAGCGCCTGCGCGGGCCCCTCCTCCACGATCCGGCCGAGATACATGATCGCCACGCGGTCGCAGATGTGGCGCACGAGGCCGAGATCGTGGCTGATGAACAGGTAGGTGAGCCCGCGCTTCTCGCGCAGGTCCATGAACAGGTTCACGACCTGCGCCTGGACCGAGACGTCGAGGGCCGCGACGGGCTCGTCGCAGACGAGGAAGCGGGGATCGACGGCGAGCGCCCGGGCGATGCCGATGCGCTGGCGCTGCCCGCCCGAGAACTCGTGCGGATAGCGGCTCGCATACGAGGCGTCGAGCCCGACCTCGGCGAGCGCCGCCTCGACCCGGTCGGCGATCTCGCCGCGCGGCGCGAGGCGATGCACGGCGAGCGCCTCGCCCACTGTCTGGCGCACCGTGCGGCGCGGGTTGAGCGATGCGTAGGGATCCTGGAAGACGAGCTGCACCTCGAGCGTATAGGCGAGGCGCTCGGCCCGCGTCAGCTCGCGCACCGGCTTGCCGCGATAGAGCACCTCTCCGTCGGTGGGCGGGTGCAGCCCCGCGAGCGCCCGGCCGAGCGTCGATTTTCCGCATCCGCTCTCGCCGACGAGCCCGACGACCTCGCCCGGCGCCACGGCGAGGTCGACCTCCTCCACCGCATGCACCGTACGTCGGTCGATGGGCCTGCCGGCCAGCGCGAGGAGGCGCATGGCGATGTCGGGCTTGCGCGAGAAGCGCTTCACGAGGCCCCTCGCCTCCAGGATCGGCGCCTCCAGGATCGGCGCCTCCGGGTTCGGCGCCTCGCGCCGGGTCGTGTCGACCGTCATGCGGCGTCTCGCTCGGGCATGGGGTTGTGGCAGCGCCAGCCGCGGCCGGGCGCGGGGCCGGCGAGCGGCGGGTCGATCTCGGCGCAGACGGGCAGGACGTTGCCGCAGCGGGTGCGGAAGGGGCATCCGGTCGGGCGGGCGGAGAGCGGCGGCGCGGTCCCGTCGATCTGGTGCAGCCGCGACCCGGGCGCGTTCACCGACGGGACGGACCCGAGCAGACCGGCGGTGTAGGGATGGCGCGGGGCGTCGAGCACCTCGTCCGCGGTACCCGTCTCGACGATGCGCCCGGAATACATCACGCAGATGCGGTCCGCGAGCTCGGCGACGACGCCGAGATCGTGGGTGATCCACAGGAGCGCCGTGCCGCTCGCCTCGCAGAGCTTCTGCATCTCGTGGAGGATCTGGCCCTGGATCGTGACGTCGAGCGCCGTCGTGGGCTCGTCGGCGATGATCAGGTCGGGCGCGTTCAGCATGGCGGTGGCGATGGCGACCCGCTGGCGCATGCCACCCGAGAACTCGTGCGGGTACTGCCGCAGGCGCTGCGCCGCGGACGCGATCCCGACCTGGCCCAGAGCCTCGATGGCGCGGGTCCGCGCAGCGCGCTCGCCCACGCCGTGATGCTCCGTCACCGCCTCGATCATCTGCTCGCCGATGGTCAGGACCGGGTTGAGCGTCATCAGCGGGTCCTGGAAGATCATCGCGATCCTGTCGCCGCGGATCGCGCGCATCGCGCTCTCGGGCAGCGAGAGGAGGTCGCGACCCTCGAAGAGGACCTCTCCGGCGACGATCTCGCCCGGCGCATCGACGAGGCGCATCAGCGAGAATCCGGTCACGGACTTGCCCGAGCCGGATTCGCCGACGAGCCCGACGACCTCGCCCGGCGCGATCGACAGGTCGACGCCGTCCACGGCGGCATACGCCCCCGCGAGCGAATGGAAGACGGTGCGCAGCCCCCGGACCTCGAGCAGCGGCCGGGATGCGGTGGAGGACGGAGCGTTCATCAGCGGCGCCTCGGGTCGATGCTCTCGCGCAGGCGATCGCCGACGAGGTTGATCGAGAAGACGAGCACCACGAGCGCGAGACCCGGGAAGAAGCTGATCCAGTACTCGCCGCTGAGCAGGTACTCGAACCCGCTCGCGATCAGGAGGCCGAGCGAGGGCTCGGTGATCGGCACGCCGACGCCCAGGAAGGACAGGGTCGATTCGAGCATGATGGCGGAGGCGACCTGCACGGTGGCGACGACGAGAATCGGCGCGAGCGCGTTGGGCAGCAGGTGGACGAGCATGATGCGCCAGCCCGGAATCGCGAAGTTGCGCGCCGCCTCGACATATTCCTTGCGCGCCTCGACCAGCACGGTGCCGCGCATGATCCGCGCGTATTGCGCCCATTGCACGATGACGATGGCGAGGATCACCTTGTCGACGCCTCGCCCCGTGGCGGAGAGCAGGATGAGCGCGACGAGGATCGTGGGGAAGCCGAGGATGAAGTCCACGAGGCGCATGATCGCGGTCTCGACGGCGCCGCCGACATAGGCCGCGAGAAGCCCCATCAGCGTGCCGATCGTCGCGGCCGCCGCGGTCGCCGACAGGCCGACGACGAGGCTGATGCGCAGGCCGTAGAGGATGGCGCTGAGCATGTCGCGCCCCTGCGAGTCGGTGCCGAGCCAGTAGACGGGGCCGTCCGTGCTCTGCGTGCCGGGCGCCAGCCTGTTGTCGAAGATGCTGAGCGCGGCGAGGTCGTAGGGGTCCTGCGGCGCCAGGAACGGCGCGAACAGGGCGGCGGCGATCAGGATCACGAGCGCGATCGCCGCGCCGCGCGCCGTCGGCCGGCTGCGCAGGCGCGCCAGGATGCGGGCGCGGTTCGGCGTCTCGAGGATCGCGGGCGCGAGGCCGACGGGCTCGGGGCGCACGGGTTCCGGGCTCTCGTTCACGATGCCCCCTTCTCGAGCTCGACCCGCGGATCGAGCATCGCATAGGCGAGATCGACGAGGAGGTTGACCGTGACGAAGATGAAGGTGGCGATCATGACGTAGGCGACCACGACCGGCCGATCGAGCTGGTAGACGCTGTCGATCAGGAGCTTGCCCATGCCGGGCCAGGCGAACACGGTCTCGGTGATGGTGGAATAGGCGATGAGGCTGCCGAACTCGACGCCGATCACGGTGACGACGGGGACGAGGATGTTGCGCAGGATGTGCCGGCGCACGATGCGCCCGCGCCGCACGCCCTTGGCACGGGCGTACTTGACGTAGTCCTGCAGCCGCGCCTCCGCCGTGCCCGAGGCGGCGAGCCGGAGCACGAGCGCGAGGTTCGGGAGAGCGAGGTTGATCGCCGGCAGGATCAGGTGGGCCCAGCCGTCGGCGGTGAGGAAGCTCACCTCGACGCCGAGCAGGCTCACGGTATCCCCGCGGCCGGCCGCGGGCGCACAACTGAGGAACCGGGCGAAGATGAAGATCAGCAACATCCCCTGCCAGAAGGCGGGGAGCGAAACGCCGAAGATCGAGCCCGTCATGATCGTGCGCGCGGTGCGCGTCTCGGGAGCGAGCCCGGCGATCATGCCGAGCGGCAGCCCGATCGAGACGGCGATCACGAGCGAGAGGACGACGAGCTCGAGGGTCGCAGGCAGGCGCTGGAGGATCAGCTCCACCGCGGGGACGCCGTGGACGAAGGAGGTGCCGAGGTCGCCCTGGGCGAGGTTGCCGAGGAACACGAGGTATTGCCGCCAGATCGGCAGATCGAGCCCGAGCCGACGGATCATCACCTCGCGCTCGGCCGCGCTCGTGTCGGGGCTGACGAGCAGCTCGACGGGATCGCCGATCGCGTAGACGGCGAAGAAGACGACGAGCGAGACCGCGAGGAGCACGAAGACGCTCTGGATCACGCGGCGGAGGATGAACAGCGTCACGGGCTCGTGTCCTCGGACGGATGGGAGAGCCGGGTCCGCTCGTGCGCGGACCCGGCCGGACGATCACTCGTCGGAGGTGATGGCGGTCGCCAGCGTGTACTGGTCGGCGCGGCCCTGGTAGTCGAGACCGGAGCGGAAGGCCCAGATCGTGCTCTCGTAGTGGAGCGGGATGTAGGGCATCTGCTCGAGCACCCGGGCGCCCGCCTGCTGCAGCAGCGCCTCGCGCTCGGCGTCGTCCATGGGGGCGATCGCCTCGCGCAGCCCGCCGTCGAAGTCCGGATCGGACCCGCCGCCGTCGTTGCTGCCGCCGAGCCAGGCGACGTCGGCGGTAGTCGGCACACCTTGACGCAGGAACGAGCTCGCCTCGCCGGTATCCGAGCCCCAGCCGCCCATGGAGAGGCTGAACTCGCGGCCCGAGCGGCGCGAGAAGAAGATCGAGCGCGTCATCGCGTCGAGCTCGGTGTCGATGCCGATGCGTGTGAAGAACTGCGCCACCGCCTGCGCCACCTGGGCGTCGTTGATGTAGCGATCGTTGGTGGCGTGGAACGTCACGCTGAAGCCGTCGGGATAGCCCGCCTCGGCGAGGAGCTCACGGGCGCGGTCGGGATCGTATTCCAGCGCGGGCGCATCGGCGATCGTGCCGAACATGCCGGCCGGCAGGAACTGGTTCGCCGGCGCCGCCGCGTCGTCCATGATGCGCGCGACGATCGCCTCGCGGTCGATCGCCATCGACATGGCGCGACGCACGCGCACGTCCTGGAACGGGTTCGAGCCGTCGGGCGCCTCGACGAAGGGGCTGTCGTCGCGCATGTCGAGCTGCAGGTAGATCACCCGCGAGGACGGCGTGATCACGTAGTCGTAGTCGTCCGAGCCCTCGATCCGCGAGAGGTCGCGCGCCGCCGGGTTCTCGATGACGTCGTAGTCGCCCGAGAGCAGCCCGGCGAGGCGCGGACCCGCGTTGGGGACCGGCTTGAAGCTCACGCGCTCCCATTCCGGCGCCTCGCCGAAGTAGCGCTCGTTGCGCACGAGGTCGATGCCGCTGCCCTTGACGTAGCTCTCGATCGCGTAGGGACCGGTGCCGATGGCGACGCTACCGTCGTTGAAGTCGGTCACCGTCGGCCAGGCGCCGGTGACGCCGCAATCGCTCTGCGGGTCGAAGCCGATCTCGCCGTGCTCGGCGATCTCGTCGGAGATGATCGCGATCTGGGCGAGGCGGATCGGCAGCAGCGGATCGGGCTCGTTCGTCTCGAAGACCAGCGTGTGATCGTCCGGCGTCTCGATGGAGGCCATGTTCTTGATGGCCTCGTCGAACGAGCCGGAGACCGCCGTCTCGTTGTTGAGCACGCGGCAATAGGAGAAGATCACGTCATCGGCCGTGAACGGCGTGCCGTCGCTGAAGACGACGTCGTCGCGCAGCTCGAAGCGCCAGGTGGTCGGCCCCTCGTTCGTCCAGCGCGTGGCGAGGTTCGGCTGCACCTTCTGCTGGGCGTCCGTCGTCAGGAGCGCGTCGAAGACGTGCATCGTCAGCGCGTTGTTCGACGACAGGTCGTGATAGTGCGGATCGACCGCCGTCGGCTCCGACGACAAAGCGATCGTGAGATCCTCGGCCGAGGCGGTCCCGGCGAGGAGCGTGAACGCGAGCGCGCCGAGAAGGCCGCCGCGGCGCATGAATGGGGTCATCGAGTCTCTTCCCTCCGTTATCGTCGTTGCCCGTATTCGGGTCACCACTCGTCCTCCGGACGCGAGCCGTCCGGCTCGCCGTCCTCGAAGAGGAACGGGTAGATCTGCTGGGTGAGCTTCGCCGCGTCGGCGGCGGTCTGGGTGCGCAGCGTCAGCACGGCGGCGAGCGCCTCGATCGCCGCGACGATCCCGACGCTCGAGGCGAACAGCACGGGATGGCTCGCCCCGCCGAAGAGCACCGCCCGGCAGAACGGGACGATCGGCGAGCTCGGCGCGTCGGTGATCCCGACCACCGGCACGCCCCGCTCGTTCAGCGAGCGCGTCAGGCGCACCGTCGTCGCGGAATAGCGCGGGAGCGTGATGACGAGCGCCGCGTCCTGCGGCTCGAGCCGCATCACGCGCGGCACCATGCGCGCCGGCCCGCCGAAGCCGGTCAGCACGACCTGCGCCGGCGTGAACTGCGCGAGATGCTCCGCCGTGAACTGCGCGAGTGCCGCCGAGATGCCCAGGCCGACGATGGCGACCGTCCGCGCCCCCGCCAGCACGTCGGCGGCGAGCGCACAGGCCTCGGCATTGAGCAGATCGCGCGCGAAGGCGAGGTTCGCCTCGGCAGCGGCGTAACCGTCCGCGAACACGCCCGCCGGATCGGCGCCCGCATCCTTGCGATCGCGCAGCTTCTCGACCGGCGCGATGGTGCGCCGGAACGCATCGAGCGAGCGGGTGCGGAACTCGGCATAGCCGCTGAGCCCCAGAGTCTTCACGAACCGGTTCACGGTGGCGATCGAGACCCCCGACGCCTCGGCCAGCTCCTCGATGCCCATGGTCGCCGCGAGCATCGGGGTGGCGAGGAACCAATCCGCGAGCCGCCCCTGCGCCCCGGAGAACGCCGAGCGCTGGTTCATGAGCAGGGACAGGATGGGGGAGAGG
>JBNPEA010000072.1:0-36011 GCA_051117315.1 Salinarimonas sp.
CACCCGCGGGTCGGACAGCGACAGCTGCAGCCCGGTCTCGCCGCCGGTGATCGGCGTGAGCACCGAGTATGCGAGCGCGAAGGACATCTGCGCGAAGGCGAGCGTCAGGATCGAGAAGTAGATGCCCGAGCGGCGCAGCGAGATCCAGCCGACGAGGAGCGAGAACAGGCCGGCGACCACGACAGAGACGAGGATCGCCGGGACGACGTTCATCGTCAGCAGCTTCATCATCCACACGCCGGCATAGGAGCCGGCGCCGAGGAAGGCGGCGTGGCCGAACGACAGGTAGCCCGTGAGGCCGAACAGGATGTTGAAGCCGATGGCGAAGATCCCGAAGATCAGGAAACGCTGCATCAGGTCCGGATAGCCGGCGTTGAACTGGGCGAGGTCCGAATCCACCGGGAAGGGGTTGAGGATGAAGGGCGCGAAGAGCGTCAGCCCCACGACGATCAGGAACAGCGAGGTGTCCTTCTTGTTCAGTCCGAGCATGACGGCCTACTCCATGACGCCCTTGCGACCCAGGAGACCGCGCGGCCGCGTGAGAAGGATGACGATTGCGACGAGGTAGATCACGATCTGGTTGATGCCCGGGACGATGCTCGTGACCTGAGGCATCGAGGCGAAGCTCTCCAGGATACCGAGCAGGAAGCCCGCGAGCACCGCGCCCCCGAGCGAGCCCATGCCGCCGACGACCACCACGACGAAGGAGAGGACCAGGAAGTCCATGCCCATGTGGTAGTTCGGCGAGTTGATCGGCGCGTACATCACCCCGGCGAGGCCCGCGACCACCGCGGCGATGGCGAACATGATGGTGAAGCGCTTGTCGATGTTGATGCCGAGCAGCCCCACCGTCTCGCGGTCGGCCATGCCGGCGCGCACCACCATGCCGAAGGTGGTGAATTGCAGGAAGGCGAACACCGCGCCGATGAGGATCGCGGCGAAGACGAAGTAGAGCAGCCGCCAGTAGGGATAGATGATCGATCCGGCATCGAAGCCGACGAGGACGCCGAAGTCGAGCGAGCCGACCAGCGCCGGCGGCGCCGGGGTCGGGATCGGATTGGCGCCGAAGAAGTACTTGATGATCTCCTGCAGCACGATGGCGAGGCCGAAGGTCACCAGGATCTGGTCGGCGTGCGGGCGCTTGTAGAAGTAGCGGATCAGCCCCCGCTCCATCGCCAGCCCCAGCGCGATCATGATCGGGATGGCGAACAGGATGCCCAGCGGCACCGACCATTCGAGGATTGTCTGGCCGATCTCGGGGCCGAACCACTCCTGGACATAGGGCGTCTGGACCTTGAGCGGGTTGCCGAGGAAGTCCGTTCGCGTCGGGTCGATGGTCTCGTGCGAGATGGCTAGAATGCGCGACAGCGTCACGGCGCAGAAGGCGCCGAGCATGAACAGCGCCCCGTGGGCGAAGTTCACGACGCCGAGCGTGCCGAAGATGAGCGTCAGCCCGAGCGCGATGAGCGCGTAGGCGGAGCCCTTGTCGAGCCCGTTGAGGATCTGGAGGATGATCGCGTCCATGGAAGCCTTCGTCGCGCGCTGCGGGGCCGCGGGGCGGCAGGGCCGGAACGATGTTCCGGCCGCGCCGAGAGGCGCGGCCGGAGGGGATCGACGTCGCTGAGGCGATCAGGCGCCCGGGTTGCAGGAGCCGAGCTCGCCGCCGGCGAACTGCGGGTGATCCGGAGCGTAGGTGACCTGCTCGGTCGGGGTCACCTCGACGATCTCGACGAGGTCGAACTCGTTCTCCGGATTCTCCTTGCCCTTCACGACGACCACGTCCTTGAAGCACTGGTGGTCGGCGCCGCGGTAGAGCGTCGGGCCGTTGCCCATCCCGTCGAACTCGAAGTCCTCGAGGGCCGCGACCACCGCGCAGGGATTGAACGACCCGGCGCGCTCGACGGCGTCGGCGTAGAGGATCGCCTGGACGTAGCCGGTGTGCGCGGCCTGGCTCGGCGGGAAGCCGTACTTCTCGCCGAAGGAGCGCACGAAGGCGTTGGTGCCGGAGTACCGCGCGCCGAGGATGTTCTCGAGCTTCCAGTCCCAGTTCTGGGAGCCGAAGATGCCCTGGATGTTGGCGCCGGCGCCCTTGGCCATCAGCTCGGAGTAGAGCGGCACGACGATCTCGAAGTTCTTGCCGTTCTTCTGCCGCTCGCGCAGGCCGAACTGCACTGCGTTGGTGAGAGAGTTCACCATGTTGCCGCCGTAGTGCACCAGCACCAGCACGTCGGCGTCCGAGTTCAGGACCGGCGCGATGTAGGAGGAGAAGTCCGTCGCCGCGAGCGGCGTGAGCACGGTCTCGACCGTGTTCCAGCCGATGGCCTCGGTGGCTTCGCGGTTCGCCTGCTCCGTCGTGTAGCCCCAGTTGTAGTCGGCGGTGAGGTAGTAGGCGTTGCGGTCGGTGCCGTAGGCGTTCTTCAGCACCGGCGCGAGCGCGGCGCCCGACATGTACGAGTTGAAGAAGTGGCGGAAGCCGTTGGCCTTCCGATCCTTGCCGGTCGTGTCGTTGGCGTGGGTCAGCCCCGCCATGTAGATCACGCCGGCTTCCTGGCAGAGCCCCTGCACGGCGACCGCGACGCCCGAGGAGGAACCGCCGGTGATCATGATCGCGCCGTCCTTCTCGATCATCGAGCGGGCGGAGGCGCGAGCTGCGTCGGACTTCGTCTGCGTGTCGCCGGTGACGTACTCGACCTTCTTGCCGAGGATGCCGTTGCCCGAGAGCGCCTTGGACGAGAAGGTGTTGAGCATGCCGCCGTCACCCTCGCCGTTGAGGTGCTCGACGGCGAGCTGGTAGGCGCGCAGCTGGTCGAGCCCCTCGTCGGCGTAGGGGCCGGTCTGCGGTACGTTGAAGCCGAGCGTGACGGTGGAGCCCGTCGGCTCGTTGGTGAAGGCGTTGGCGTTGCGGATGAACAGGTGCGGCATGGCGAGCCCGGCACCGACGGCGGCGGTGCTCTTCATCAGGCCACGCCGCGAGATAGTCAGCTTTTTCATCGAGTCCTCCCGAGACTTCCGCTCGAAGTGATGCATGCACGCTGGATCGAGCCAGTCTTCTCTTGCGCAGGGAGGACGCTATAGCAGTGTAACGTGCCGTTCTAGAGCCAATGCGGCTTCATGACACTAGACAATGGTACGACTTCGCTGCGCTGCAGTATTTCATCTTCTGGAGATGCTGCACGCGCGAGGGTGGTCTAAGATATTGAAGTGCGGACCTTAGGGTAGCGCGAGCCGATGTTCGTCGATGCGCTGCTGCATCGGCGCAGCGTGCGTCGCAGCGAAACGCAGCAATCACGTGTGAATTGACGCTCATCGGCCCGCGAGCGCCGTTCGACGATCCGAATCCGGCTATCGCCGTGACGAACAGCCGGCGGCACCGCATCCGCGAGAATGGTTCTCGCGAGTGGGGAGCGCGCCGGGTCTTCGCGACCGCGGGGTCGGACGTCGATCGAGCAGGCGGTGGAGGCGGCGGGTGGAACGGAGCCTCGCGGTCGTCCGTGGATGCGGCCGAAGGTCGGCACATGCCGGTGAGCTCAAAGCCGGAGCGCGGAAGGTTCGACGAAGTCGGTGCTTCGCGAGACTGATAATTGTGTGCATTTTGATTTGCGTTTAACTCCTGGATGTGCGTTCCTTGAGAGGTCGTGACATCTTGCGTGGGGCGCGCGGATGGGGAGCTTCACCGCAGAGCGTGTCCGGCTCATTCTGGACGAGGTCGATCCGCGGCTCCTCGTCGGAACGGCGCGCGTCACCGTCGACCTGTGCGCCGAGGCTCCCGAGACGGCGCGGCGCGTGCTGGACCCCTTCGCCGGCGGCAGCATCATCGTCTTCGCCCTGCCGATCAGCGAGATCGCGCTCTGGACATGGTACTCCTCCGGGAACAGACGCTACGTCTTTGCCAATCACATGCTCGAGCGCGCTGCCGATGCGCTTTCGCGCGCCCTGGCGAGCGCCGGCGCGAGGAACCTCGACCTGGCGCGTGAAGCGGCCGGGCACGTTTCCCTCGTCTCGCTCGGAGAATGGGCCGGCCTCGGGCGACGCGGCATCAACAACCTGCTCCTCCATCCGGAATTCGGTTCCTGGATTCAGCTTCATGCCGTGATCACGGATGCGCGGATCGCCCACGACGGCGCGCCCGTGACCGATCCGTGCATCTCGTGCCTGAGCTGCGTGTCCGCCTGCCCCGCCGAGGCGATCACGACCGAGGACTTCTTCGCCGATGCCTGCGTGCGCTACGTGGCCTCGTTCTGGATGCCGCGCTCGCGCGCGCGCGCCCTGTCGCAGAACGCCTACGTGGAGTGCAACGCGTGCATCGCGTCCTGCCCGATCGGGCGGCTTCCTTCGGGCCTCGACGGCTATGAGGTGATCGATGAGCGCGCTTGAGCCGCTGCGAGACGATGCCGCGTACGTCTTCCACTATCCCCGCAAGTTCCTCTGGGACAAGCCGACGACTCCCGCGCAGGAATGGCGCGACATGGACGTCTACCTGCACGTCCCGTTCTGCCGTGCCATCTGCACGTATTGCACGTTCGAGCGTCGTGTTCATTCGAAGGCCGGGATGGAGGCCTTCGTCTCCGGGCTGAAGCAGGAGGTCGCGCTCCGCGCCGACCGCGACGACTTCACCCGGGCCCGGCTGCGCTCGATCTACATGGGCGGCGGCACCGCCTCTCTGTTGCGCAACGACGTGATCGCGTGGTTTCTCGAGGCCGTTCGCGCGCTCGTACCCGGCACGGTCGACGCGCTGGAATGCACGCTGGAATGCGAGCCCACCAACAAGCGCCGGTCGGATTACGCGCGGCTGCACGCCGCCGGCGTGAACCGGGTCTCGATCGGCGCCCAGACCTTCAGCGATCCCATCCTGAAAGCGCTCAACCGCGCCCACAGCGCGGACCAGACGATCAGGACCGTGGAGGAAGCGCAATCGGCCGGCGTCCCGACGGTACATCTGGATCTGATGTACGGGCTTCCCGGGCAGACGGTCGCGCAGTGGCGCTCCGACCTTCGCACCGCCGCGTCGCTCGGGGTCGCGCACGTCTCGGCCTACCAGCTGATCGTCTTCGAGAAGGAGATGCTCGACAGGAGCCTGCTCGACGATCCGGAGGCTCGGCTGCCCGGCCGCGAGGCGCTTCGGGAGATGCGGCAGGCGACCGAGGAGATACTCGCCGGCGCAGGCTACGAGCGCTACAGCCTCACCGAGTGGGGCCGTGACGGCGCCCGCTGCACATACGTCATCGGAAACTGGAAGGGGCACGACTACCTGGGCTTCGGTCCCGCCGCCTACAGCCGGAACGGGCGCTGGCTGTGGGAGAACGACGTCCTGCTGACCCGCTACGCTCGACGGCTCGCGGCGGGCGAGCTGCCGGTGCGTGCCATCGAGATGACCCGCGAGCAGGAGGCGGCGCGCGACCTGGCGATGGGATTGTGCCTGTTGCGGGTCGACCTGGACGACATCGACGCCAAGGCCGGCGCTCCTTGTGCGGACGACTTCGCGCCGACGATCGCGCGCCTCGTGGATCAAGAGCTCCTGTGGGTCGACGGACGGACGATCGGCCTCACCGAGAAGGGTCGGGTCCATGCGACCCACGCCATGCATACGTTCCCGAAATGAGGGGGAAAGACCATGATAGCGGCTGCCAAGCTCAAGATCGACTTCGTGATGAAGATCGCCCGGAAGGACCGGCGCTTCATGAACGACCTGACGCGCAACCCCGTTCGCACCCTGCTCGAGAGCGGCATCGATCTCTCGGCCGGCGAAATCTTCGCCATCGTCGACGTGATCCAGAATACGAAGCTCTCGCCTCTCGCGGCCACGCTCGCGGACAGGCAGCAGGTCTGGGAAGAGCTGCAGGAAGAGCAGAAGCTCTGAGCGGTCCCGTCGCTTCCGCTCGCGGCCGTCAGCTCACGCAGGCGACGGCGCAGGGGGCCGCGCGGCGGGCGACATAGGTCGTGGAGGCGGCCCGGTACGCCGCGTCGAGCACAGCGGCGTCGCGCGTGAGGTAGGCGTCGAGAGCCGCGACCATCGCTTCCAGTGTCGTCGACATTCCGTGGAGCGACGCCGTCGCGATCCAGCCCTCGGCGATCGCCGAGGCGAGCGAGAGAACGCGCCCGCCCGGCGGAAGCCAGGCGGCGCGATGGGACGTTCCGTACAGGCTGACAGCCGCTGCAGCGCGGCGGACGATGCCGCCGGCGAGGCGCCCGCCGACGAAGTAGAGCCGCAGGTCTGCGGCGTAGGCGTGCCCGCCGGGTCCTCGGATCGCCTTGGGGCGCAGGTACGGCTGGAGCATCAGCCGACCCGACAGGATCATCTGCTGCAGCCACCCGTCCCGCAGGATGCGCGAGCCGGGCACGAGATAGACCTGCCTCCCGCGCGCCCCGCGCTCCGCCTTCGCGACGAAGAGATCGTCGTCGCCTCGATGCCGATCTCGAAAGCCGGCGAGCGACGCGGCGTCGGCCCCGGTGAAGGTCGGTATCTGGCGATCTCCGAAACCGAGAGCCTCAAGCACCGCGGCCGAGCGCCGCTTCGACAGGCACAGCTCGCGCACCGCATGCGCGTTGACGACGAGCAGGCGCGACGCATCCCCGGGAAACGGCAGCGTTCCGCGCCGGAAGACGGCGCCCGGCCTCGCCGCGCCGAGGCTGGCGAGGTCCGCCGCGGTCGCGAACCGAGCGGGGGCTCCGTGCGCACGAACCGCGACGAACAGGGCATTGAACTGGTCGAGGGTCTCCAGCGCGTTCGGATCGGCATCGCCGAGGGCGCGCGCACGTCCGGCGCGCGACGCCCCCTCGATCGCGAAGCGGTCCGGGAGCTGGAGCAGGACCGGGCCGTCACCGGCGGCCGATGCGAGGAGCGCGGCGACGGCGTCGAGCGCGCTCGCACTCGGCTCGGCGGGCAGCTCCGCGATCGACAGCCCGCCCGGCTGATCGTTCAGCTCGACGACGCGCCACGTGTCGTCTTCGGCGACGACGATGTCCACCGCGACGAGATGCAGATGCGTGGAGGCCGGCGATCTCGGCTCTGCCGACCCCATTCTGCGCCCCCCGGCCGACGTTCTCCGACTCCTGCCGTCATTCCACGTCGCCGATCGCCCACGGTCAAGCATCGTGCCGTCGCATGACCGTGGCGCGTCCGCTCTACTCCGCCGCCTTCGCCACCTCCACCTGCGGATTGCGCAGCCGCTCCAGCAGCGCCGCCTCCTCGGCCTTCACGGCGTCGAGGTTGCGCTCCTTGACGTGGCCGAAGCCGCGGATCTTCGCGGGGAGCGACGCCAGCCCCACCGCGGTGACGTGCGTCTGCGGGGAGAGGCGCTCGACGATCTCGTCGAGCATGGTCTTGTAGTCGCGCACGAGGCGGCGCTCCGTCTTGCGCTCGGCGGTATAGCCGAACGGATCGAACGGCGTGCCGCGCAGGCCCTTCAGCTTGGCGAGCCGGCCGAAGGCCTTCATCATCCACGGGCCGAAGGTGATCTTCCTCGGCAGGCCGGTGGTCTTGTCCTTGGGCGCGATCATCGGCGGGGCGAGGTGGAAGCTGAACTTGAGGTTCTCGCCCTCGAAGGTCTGGTTCACCTGCTCGAGGAACGAGCCGTCGGAATACAGGCGGGCGACCTCGTACTCGTCCTTGTAGGCCATCAGCTTGAACAGGTTGCGCGCCACCGCCTGGGCGAGCGTGTCGGAGCCCGGCACCTTGTCGGCCTCCGCCTCGCGCACCTTGGCGACGAGCCGCTCGTAGGTGCGCGCATAGCGCTGGTTCTGGTAGGCGCCGAGGAACTCGACCCGCCGCGCCACGGCCTCGTCGAGGCTCTGGGAGAGCGCACGCGCCTTCGTCGGCGCCTTCAGGGAGGAGACGAGCTTGGCCAGGCCCTCGGGATGCGCCGCCGCGCGCCGGCCGAGCCGGAACGCCTCGAGGTTCATCGGCACCGCCTCGCCGTTGAGCGCGATCGCGCGCTCGATGGCTTCGCCCGAGAGCGGTATCGCGCCGCGCTGGTAAGCGAAGCCGAGCATCATCATGTTCGCCGCGATGGCGTTGCCGAGAACCGCGGTGGCGATGGCGGTGGCGTCGAGGAAGTCGAGCCTGTCGCCGCCGGCGTGGCGCTCGATCTCGCGGCGCAGGCGCACGGCCGGCAGCGAGAAGTCCGGGTTGCGCGTGAAGTCGCCGGGGAAGTTCTCCGCCGTGTTGACCACGAGCGCCGTGCGCCCGGCGGAGACGCCGGCGAGCACCTTCTTCATGCCGGTGACGACGAGGTCGCAGCCGAGCACGAGGTCGGCCGAGCCCGCCGCGACGCGGATCGCGTGGATCTCGTCGGGGGTGTTGGCGAGGCGCACGTGCGAATAGACCGCGCCGCCCTTCTGGGCGAGGCCGGCCATGTCGATCATGCCGCAGCCCTTGCCCTCGAGATGCGCCGCCATGCCGAGGATGGCGCCGATCGTCACGACGCCGGTGCCGCCCACCCCCGTGACGATGCAGTTCCAGGTGCGGTCGATCGCCGGGATCGTCGGCTCGGGCATCGCCTCGGGCAGCGCGTCCGCCGAGCCCTGGACCGTCGCCTTGCGGGGCTTCGCGCCCTCCACCGTCACGAAGGAGGGGCAGAAGCCCTTCACGCAGGAGAAGTCCTTGTTGCAGTTCGACTGGTCGATCTGCCGCTTGCGGCCGAACTCGGTCTCGAGCGGCTGCACGGCGACGCAGTTCGACTGGACCGAGCAGTCCCCGCAGCCCTCGCAGACGAGCTCGTTGATGATCACGCGCTTGTCCGGATCGGGATAGGTGCCGCGCTTGCGCCGCCGGCGCTTCTCGGAGGCGCAGGTCTGGTCGTAGATCAGCACCGAGACGCCGCCGATCTCGGCGAGCTGCCGCTGCACGTCGTCGAGATCGTCGCGGTGGTGGATGGTGAGCCCCTTCGGCCACTCGACCGTCTTGGGATACTTGTCCGGCTCGTCGGTGACGAGCGCGATCCGCTCGACGCCCTCGGCGCGCACCTGGCGGGCGATCATGTCCACCGTGAGGTTGCCCTCGTGCGGCTGGCCGCCGGTCATGGCGACCGCGTCGTTGTAGAGGATCTTGTAGGTGATGTGGGTCTTGGTGTGCGCGGCCCAGCGCAGGGCGAGGATGCCCGAGTGGTTGTAGGTGCCGTCGCCGAGATTCTGGAAGACGTGGCCGCGCTTGGAGAACGGCGCCTCGCCGATCCAGTTCGCGCCCTCGCCGCCCATCTGGGTGAAGCCCTGCGTGCCGCGCTCCATCCACTGGACCATGTAGTGGCAGCCGATGCCGGCATAGGCCCGCATGCCGTCTGGCACCTTGGTCGAGGTGTTGTGCGGGCAGCCGGCGCAGAAATGCGGCGTGCGGGTGCCGACGTCCGTCGTCTGCGTGAGCACGTCCTGCGCGTGCCGGATTCGCTCGACGCGCCCGCGCAGGTCGTCGTTGTTATGGTAGCGCAGCAGCCGCTCGCCGATCGCCACCGCGATCTCGTTCGAATCGAGCGCGCCCTTGACCGGGAAGAGCCAGCGGCCCTCCTCGTCCTTCTTGCCGATGCAGGTCGGCTGGTCGGTGGTGCCGTAGAGCTCCTCGCGGACCTGGACCTCGATCAGCGAACGCTTCTCCTCGACCACCATGACGAGGTCGAGCCCGCGGGCGAACGCGACGAGCTCGCGCTGCGACAGCGGCCAGGGGCAGGCGACCTTGTAGAGCCGCAGCCCCATGTCGTTGGCCTTGACCTCGTCGAGGCCCAGCTCGTCCATGGCCTGGCGCACGTCGAGATAGGACTTGCCGACCGTGATCACGCCGATCTTGGGCGTGCGGCCGCCGGAGAGGACGATGCGGTTGAGGTTGTTCGCGCGCACATAGGCGAGCATGGCGTCGCGCTTGAAGTCGTGCAGCCGCGCCTCCTGCTCGAGGATGGCGTCGCCCGCGCGGATGTTGAGCCCGCCGGGGGGCATGACGAAATCGTCGGGGATCTCGATCCTCACCCGCCCGAGCGCCGCGTCGACGGAGGCGGTCGACTCGATATTGTCCTTCACGCACTTGAAGGCGACCCAGGCGCCGGTGAAGCGGCTCATGGCGAAGCCGTGCAGGCCGTAGTCGAGGATCTCCTGCACGCCCGCCGGGTTCAGGATCGGCATCATCACGTCGACGAAGTGGAACTCGGACTGGTGCGCGACGGTCGAGCTCTCGGCCGTGTGGTCGTCGCCCATGAGCGCGAGCACGCCGCCGTTCGCGGCCGATCCCGCCATGTTGGCGTGGCGGAAGACGTCGCCGGAGCGGTCGACGCCCGGGCCCTTGCCGTACCAGACGCCGAAGACGCCGTCGTGCTTGCCCTCGCCGCGCATCTGCGCCTGCTGGGAGCCCCAGACAGCCGTGGCGGCGAGCTCCTCGTTGAGCCCCGGCTGGAACTGGATGTTCGCCGCCTGGAGCTGCTTCTTGGCGCGGAACAGGTTGAGGTCGAGCCCGCCGATGGGCGAGCCGCGATAGCCCGAGACGAAGCCCGCGGTGTCGAGCCCGGCGAGGCGGTCGCGCTCGCGCTGCATCAGCAGCATGCGGATGATCGCCTGCGTGCCGGTGAGGAAGACCCGTTCCTTGGAGAGGTCGTACTTGTCGTCGAGGGAGACCTCGCGCAGGGCCGCGTGGCGCAGGCTCTCGCCGACGGCGGCGGCGGCACGCTCGGCGGCGGCGGTCTCGCGGTCCTGCGACACGCGGTCTCCTGACACACCGTCCTGGGGCTCGCGTCGTACGTCGTCCATGGCATTCTCCTCCTCGCGACCGCGCCCGCCGGGTTCCCCGGTTCTGATGTGCGGTATTACGTCAGTAATGCTGACATATCTCCCGTCGTAGGTCAACGGCGCCCGCACGCGCGGGCGGGGCGACGTCGTGCCTGGAAGATGGGGTAGGCCGCACCGATTCGCACGCGCCGTCGCCTCCCCGACGGGGAGGCGACGGCGGTCAGAAACGCGGGCGGGCGATCGGGGGGACGGGCTGGGGTGCGGGAGCGGCGCGGTCGGAGAAGGGGTCGATGACGATGCCGATCGGGCCGAGGGGGGAGGGGTCCTCGCGGGCGACCTCGGCGCAGAAGGTCTGCGGGCCCACGGCATAGCGCCCGTCCTGCGGCGAGCGCGGCACGACGATGGCGTAGCTCCACGCATCGCCGCCACAGGCGCGCGGCGCGACCACGGCGTCCTGGGCTTCGGCCGGCGCGAGCCAGGCCAGGAGGGCGAGCGGCGCGAGCGCGGCGACGCGGCGGACGTTAACGGCAGGGCGCATCGGATCGTCCCGTTTCGGTACGGCGGCTCGGGTCGCTCGGTTGGTTGCAAGGGGCATGCCCGTCGACCACGGCGAGAACGGGGCGTTCGTCCCGAAAAAACCGGCTCGAACGGAACAATTCGACCGATCGCCTTCACGGCGTCGCATGGAGCCCCGGGCTAGGGTTCGCGGTGTCAACGAGGACCGTTTCCGTTCGATGATTCCCACCGTCCACACGAGCGACATCCGCGATCACGCCACGGCCCCCGAGGCCGGCGCGATCCTCGACGCCTTCGCGGAGCTGGCGGGCGAGGACGGGCGCGCGCCCGTCGACGCCCTGTTCGCGCGCCTCGACGAGACCGTCGCGAGCGGCATCGAGCTGCTCGAGCCCTGGGGCGAGGACGATTGGTTCTACCTGCGCTACGGGCCGGCGGTGACGGCGACCTACGGCCTCGACATGGCCGGGCGGCTGGTCTCGGAGATGCCCGAGCCGTCGGCACAGGCCTATCGCGAGCTGCTCCACCGGGTGCGGCGCGAGCGCACGCCGATGCTGGCGGTCCTCCAGTCCCAGGCGGTGCAGCGCGTGCGCTCCTGGGAGAAGCTGATCCTGCCCTGCAAGGCGCCCTGCGGCGCCGACCGCATCGCGACCTTCGTCACCGCGCGGCTGTCGCGCGAGGACCTGCTCACCGCCGTGCTCGAGGCGTCGCAGGACGGCATCATGAGCGTGCGCGCCGTGCGCGATCCGCAGGGGCGGGTCGTCGACGCGGTGATCGTGACGGCGAATCAGCAGGCGTCCGAATATTCCGGCCATCCGGTCTGGCGGCTGGTGCACGGCTCCTTCAAGGCGCTCTTCCCCGGCCTCGTGGCGCGGCGGGTGTGGGAGCGCTGCGTGCGGGTGATCGACGAGCGGGCGACGGAGCGCTTCGAGATCAACATCTCGCACCGGCGCCTCGACACCTGGCTGCGGGTGACGATCGTGCCGCTGGACGACGGGTTCGTGATCTCGTTCTGCGACGTCACCGACCTGAAGTACGCGCTGATCGAGGCGGAATGCTCCCGCGAGGAGCTCGCCGCCGAGATCGAGCAGCGCCTCGCGCTGGAGCAGGAGCTGCGCCGGCTCTCGCACACCGACGAGCTGACCCAGACGCTCAACCGCCGCGGCTTCGACGCGGCGCTGCGGCGGGAGCTGGCGCTCGCGAAGCGCTACCAGCGCGCGTTCTCGCTCGTCGCGGTGGACATCGACCACTTCAAGCGCATCAACGACGTCTACGGCCACGCCGCCGGCGACCGGGTGCTCGGTGCCGTCTCCGATCTGCTGCGCGCGGCGGTGCGCGCCGATGCCGACGTGATCGGCCGCACCGGCGGCGAGGAGTTCGTGCTGCTCCTGCCCTCCACCCGCAAGGACGGCGCGGTGGCGCTGGCCGAGCGCATCCGCGAGCGGCTCGCGGGCGAGGTCTTCGAGATCGCGGGCGAGCAGATCACCGTCTCCGCGAGCTTCGGCGTCGCCGAGGGAGCCCCCGATGCGGAGGAGGACGCGGTCATGTGCGCCGCCGACGCGGCGCTGTACGCGGCCAAGCGCTCCGGCCGCAACCGCGTCTGCCTCGCCCGCCCGGCGGCGGACGTCGTGCGCCCGCACAAGGCGGCGAGCTGACGGCGCGCACGACGGCCGGCCGGTGACAGCGCGCCCGCGCTCGCCTAGGCTCCGCCCATGGCGCACCATCACGACCACCACGATCATCACCACCACGGCCATCCCGGCCACAGCCACCTGACGCCGATCGAGGCGCGGGTGAAGGCGCTCGAGTCGATCCTCGTCGAGAAGGGCTACGTCGAGCCGGCGGCGATCGACGCGCTGATCGAGACCTACGAGACGAAGGTCGGCCCCCGCAACGGCGCGCGGGTCGTCGCCCGTGCCTGGGTCGACCCGGACTTCCGCGCGGCGCTGGCGGCGGACGCCACGGCGGCGATCGGCTCGATCGGCTTCGTCGGGCGCCAGGGCGAGCACATGGTGGCGGTCTTCAATACGCCGCAGGAGCATCACCTCGTCGTCTGCACGCTGTGCTCCTGCTATCCCTGGCCCGTGCTCGGCCTGCCGCCGGCCTGGTACAAGTCCGCGCCCTACCGCTCCCGCGCGGTGATGGACCCGCGCGGGGTGCTGGCCGATTTCGGCGTCGTGCTGCCGGAGACGACGGCGATCCGGGTGTGGGATTCCACCGCGGAGGTCCGCTACCTCGTCGTGCCGATGCGACCCGAGGGTACCGAGGGGCTCGACGAGGCGCGGCTCGCCGATCTCGTCACCCGCGATTCGATGATCGGCACCGGCCTCGCCGGCGCGCAAGGCGCAGCAAGCGGGGAGCCGCCGGCATGAACGGGGCGCAGGATCTCGGCGGCATGCACGGCTTCGGGCCGGTGCTGCCGGAGGCGGACGAGCCGCTGTTCCACGCGCCCTGGGAACGCCGCGCCTTCGGCCTGACCCTGGCCATGGGCGCGACAGGCTCCTGGACGCTCGACACCTCTCGCCACGCCCGCGAGAGCCTGCCGCCGGCGGAATACCTCGCCGCCTCCTACTACGAGATCTGGACGAAGGGGCTCGAGCGCCTCGTCGTCGGCGCCGGGCTCGTCGGGGCGGACGAGCTCGCGGCGGGGCGCGCGCTGCGGCCGGGCGCGCGGCTCGCACGGGTCCTGTCGGCCGAGGCCGTGCCGTCGGCACTGGCGCGGGGCGGCCCGACGGATCGGGACGCGCCGGCGCCGCCGCGCTTTCCCGTCGGTGCGCGGGTGCGCACGCGGGTGATCAACCCCGCCGGCCACACGCGGCTGCCGCGCTACGCCCGCGGCAAGCGAGGCGAGATCGTGCTGCACCACGGCGCCCACGTCTTCCCGGACGCGAACGCGCATGGAGCGGGCGAGGCGCCGCAGCACCTCTACACCGTGCGCTTTTCCGGGACGGAGCTGTGGGGGCCGGACGCCGACCCGACGCTCTCGGTCTCGGTCGACGCCTGGGAGAGCTATCTCGATGCCGTCTGAGGACGCGCCGGCCTTCGCCGAGCCCTGGCAGGCCAACGCCTTCGCGCTCGCCGTGTCGCTGAACGCGCGGGGCGTCTTCACCTGGTCGGAATGGGCGCGGGCGCTCGCCCTCGCCCTGGCGGAGACGCCCGGCGCGGACGAGGGCGGGGCGGGCTACTGGGTCGCCTGGGTCGCGGCGCTGGAGCGCCTCGCGGCCGACAAGGGCCTCGCCGGCACGGACGCGCTCGCCGACCGCGCCGCCGCCTGGCAGCGTGCTGCCGCGGCGACGCCGCACGGCGTGGCGATCGTGCTGGAGAACGACCCACAGGCCTGAGGCGTGCGGTCGCGCAGGACGTCACGCGACCACCGTCTCCCGCGGCGCGGCGCCGATCGGGATCACCGGCGGGCAGCCGTGGACCGGGTCCTCGAGGATGCGGCTCTCGACGCGGAACACGCTGCGCACCCGCGCCTGCGTCAGCAGCGCGCCGGGCCGCCGGCCGCCCGGCAGTGTCTCCAGCGGGCGCTCGGCGAGATCGGCGCCGCCGGTCGCGGCCATCGCCGCCTCGGCGTCCTCCGGGACCCTTGCCGGAACGGGTTCCGGTGCGGGGCGCGGCCGAGCCGCATCCGAGGCGGTCGCGCGCCGTGGGCGCGCGCTGTAGCGAGGTCTTCGTCTCGCGTCTCCAGAAATGGATCACAGTATAGTCTACATTGGAAGCGTTCCAGCTCCAATGTTCGAGCCTGCTTCTCCAAGGTCGTTGACAAGTCGTCCAGCATCGGGTCATCGTCACCTGCGTCGATACAGGAGCCGACCGGCCATGACACGCATCCGCCACCCTCTTCCCGTCCGCGAGATAACCTTCGGGCTCGCGGCGGCGGTGCTCTTCACCGGCGTGGCCCTGGCCGGGCTCGTCGTCGCATGACCACGCGGCGGGACGCGATGGAGCCGGGCATGGAGCCGGGCATGGGGCCGGGCAGCGAGCCCGGCCGTGAGCCCGGCCGTGAGCCCGGTTTCGGACCGGGCGACCGCCACCACGCCGCGCGGCTGGCCGAGCGTCGCGAGCGCCTCGTGGCTGGCCTCCTGGCCGACGGCGACTGTTGCGGCGGCGACGGCCTCCACTTCGCCGCCGAGGGCTGCTGCCGCCGCGACGGCGCGGAGCGTCCCGCGTAGACGGCCGGCGCCGATCGATAGCCGCCGTCACGGCTCCCACCGGGGCTGCGCCCCATCGGGAAAGAAGGGATGCACGTCCCAGGACCCGTTCGCGCGGCGGCGCTCGCCGCGGTCCCGGCGATCGCCGGCGCCGCGCCCCGTGGCTGTGGGCGAACGTCGGCAACCTGGTCGCCCGGACGCTCGGGACGCTGCTCGCGTGCGAGCGGGCGGGGGATGGCCCCCGCCCGCTCGTGCATCGCCGCCGGGCCTGCTGCCTCAGGGATTGGGCCGGGGCGAGCCTGTGCGGCACCTGCCTCGCGCCGGTCGCGGTCCTGAAGGAGCGATCACGCCGCCCGGATGCCGGCGGTGAAGGCCTCGACCTGGCCGGTGACGTCGGAGGCCGAGCCCGAGAGGCGGCGGGCGGCATGGAGCACCTGATCGGCGGCCGTGCCGGTCTGGGCGGCGGACTGGCGGAACTCGCCGACGAACTCGTTGACGGCCTCCGTCCCGGTCGCCGCCTCGGAGACGTTGGAGGCGATCTCCTGCGTCGCCGACTGCTGCTCCTCGGCCGCCGAGGCGATCGCGCCGGAGATCTCGTGCATGCGCTGGATCGTCGCCCCGATCGATTCGATCGCCTGCACGGCGCTGCCGGACGCGGTCTGGATGCGGCCGACCTGGGCGGAGATCTCCTCGGTCGCCTTGGCTGTCTGGTCGGCGAGCGTCTTCACCTCGGCGGCGACGACCGCGAAGCCCTTGCCGGCCTCGCCCGCGCGGGCGGCCTCGATCGTCGCGTTGAGCGCCAGGAGGTTCGTCTGCGAGGCGATCTCGCTGATCAGGGCGACCACCTCGTTGATGCGCTGGGCGTTGGCGGAGAGGTCGCGCATGGTCGCGTCGGTGCCGCGGGCGTCCTCCACCGCCTGCGAGGCGATCTGCGTCGCGTGGGACACCTGTGCGCTGATCTCACGCGCGGAGGCGGCGAGCTCCTCGGCGGCGACGGCGACGGTGCGCATGGCCGAGCTCGTCTGCTCCGCCGTGACCGCACCCGATTCGGAGCGGCTGCGGCCCTGGTCCGCGCTGCTGCGCATCGTCTCCGCCGTGGCCTCCATCTCGGAGGCGGACGCGCCGAGCGCCTCGACGAGCGTCTCGATGCGGCCCTCGAATTCGGCGATGAGCTCGGAGACGCGCATCGGGGGCTCCTCGCGGGCGGCCGAGTCGGCCGCCCGCTCGGGGGTCAGCTCCTCGCGCGCCAGCGCGTTGCGCTTGAAGATCTCGACCGCGCGGGCCATGCCGCCGATCTCGTCGACGCGTGCGACGAAAGGCACCTCTGTGTCGAGGGCGCCGTCGGCGAGCGCGCGCATGGCGCCCGAGATGTCGCGGATCGGCTGCGCCAGCTGGCGGCGCGACAGATAGGCGGCGAAGCCGACGCCCACGAGGATGCCGAGCCCGCCGAGCGTGACGATGGTGAGGAGGCTGCGCCCGAACAGCGTCTCCAGCGTGCCGACGAACCGCGCGAGGTTGGCCGACTGTACCGCCGCGGTCGAGTCCATGATCTCGTGGAGCGCATCCTGTGCCGCGCGGTTCTCCTCGTTGTCACCGAAGGCGCGGGCCGCCTCGACGCCCTGCGTGCGCGCCCGGCGCACGATCTCGCGCCGCACGTCCGCGAAGGCCGTGACGTCCTCGCGGAAGCCGATGAACAGATGCATCCGGTCCGCCGAGACGAGCGGCTGCCAGGCGTCGAGCATCACGTCCATCCGCTCGAGCTCGGCGAGCAGCGCCTCGGTGTAGAGGTCGATCTCCTGCGGGCTCTGCGCCATGTAGATCCCGCGCGTCTCGTTGACGGCGCCGTTGATCAGCGCGTTCGCGCGCTCGCTGAGGATCGCGCGCTCCGCGGCGTTCTGCGCCAGCGCGACCTGGTCTCGATAGGTCGTCATCACCACGGCGCTCGCCGCGGTGACGGCGATGACGACGACGGCGAAGAGCCCGACGAGGCAGTTGATCTTCGTCGAGATGTTCCATCGGTCGATGAGCTTGCCCATTCTCGTATCCTCGCTCGTGTCACGGTGGCCGGCACGCGCACGGGCGCGCTGCCGGGCCACTACAATCCATGAGCAGCAGGATTGATCTTGCTCTATTAAGCTACGGTTATTTACGGAGGGGCAGACACAACCGTAAAGTTCCTGGTCGATTCAGGCGGCGCGATCTCAGAGCGCGTCGGCGACCGCCCGGCCGCACGCCTCGGTTCCCGCGTTGCCGCCGAGATCGCGGGTGCGCAGGGTCCGCTCCGCCAGCGTGCGCTCGATCGCCGCCACGATCTCGGCGGCGGCCTCGCGCTCGCCGAGATGGTCGAGCATCATCGCGCCCGACCAGATCTGGCCGATCGGGTTGGCGATGCCCGCGCCGGCGATGTCCGGCGCCGAGCCGTGCACCGGCTCGAACAGGGAGGGGTGGTCGCCCTGCGGGTTGATGTTGCCCGACGGCGCGATGCCGATCGTCCCGGTGCAGGCGGGGCCGAGGTCGGAGAGGATGTCGCCGAACAGGTTCGAGGCGACGACGACGTCGAACCAGTCCGGATGCAGCACGAAGTGCGCCGCCAGGATGTCGATGTGGAACTTGTCGACCGCGATGTCCGGATAGGCCTTGGCCATCTCGGCCACCCGCTCGTCCCAGTAGGGCATGGTGATGGAGATGCCGTTCGATTTCGTGGCCGAGGTGAGCTTGCGGCGGGGGCGGCGGCTCGCCAGCTCGAACGCGTACTGGAGCACCCGGTCGACGCCGACCCGCGTCATCACCGTCTCCTGGATCACCACCTCCCGGTCGGTGCCCGCGAACATGCGCCCGCCGACGGAGGAGTACTCGCCTTCGGTGTTCTCGCGCACGACGAAGAAGTCGATGTCGCCGGGCGCGCGGCCGGCGAGCGGGGACGGGACGCCGGGCATCAGCTTGACCGGGCGCAGGTTGACGTACTGGTCGAACTCGCGCCGGAACAGCAGCAGCGAGCCCCACAGCGAGACGTGGTCCGGCACGGTGTCGGGCCAGCCCACCGCGCCGAAGAAGATGGCGTCGTGGCCGCCGATCCGCGCCTTCCAGTCCTCGGGCATCATGCGCCCGTGCCGGGCGTAGTAGTCGCACGAGGCGAAGTCGAACCAGTCCTGCTCGAGCGTGAAGCCGTGTCGCTTCGCGGCCGCCTCCAGCACGCGCACGCCCTCGGGCACGACCTCCTTGCCGATCCCGTCACCGGGGATCACCGCGATCCTGTACGTGCGTGCCATGGCGTCCTCCCGTTCGTGTCCGCGACATCATAGAGAGGCGGCGTCGACGGGGGGAAGCGCCGCGCGCGTGAGCGCGGGCCAATCCGGCTTTCGTGCACGGAGCGGTCTCGGGCGAGGCGCGGTCTCGGGCGAGGCGCGGTCTCGGGCGGCGGGAGGGGAGATGGTACAGCTGGGCGGGCTCGAACCGCCGACCTTCGGAGCCACAATCCGACGCTCTAACCTACTGAGCTACAGCTGCATGGCGGGTCGCCGCGCGGGACGGCGCGGGCCGGACCCGGCATATGGCCCAAAACGTCGGGAGGCGCAAGCCCCTGTCCGGCGCTGCACGGCCCCCGCGGAGAACGGGCCGTGGTTCCGCCCTCAGCCGGTGAGGGCGGGCCGCCCCGCGGCGATCGTGCGCGAAATCTGCGCGAGCGTGCGGGCGAGGTCCGCGGCGTGGAACGGCTTGGCCAGGCGCGGCCAGTCCCCCGCGGCCTCCCCGAAGCCGGTGAGCAGCACGACGGGCAGGCCGGGGCGGCGCTCCCGAAGGGTCTGCGCCAGCGCGAGCCCGGTCATGCCGGGCATGGCGAGATCGCTGAGCACCACGTCGAAGGCGTGGTCCACCTCGAGCCGGGCCAGCGCCTCGGCGGCAGAGCCCACGGCCACGACCCGGTGGCCGAACTCCGCGAGGAGGTCGCGCGTGCCGGCGAGCACAAGCGGGTCGTCGTCGACGAGCAGGATGGCGAGCGACGGCAGCGGCCCGTCGCGCTCCTCCGGCGCCTCGACCGGCGCGTCTGCCATCGCCTCCGTGGCCGGGAGCAGGATCGCCGCTTCGGTGCCCACGCCCGGCTCGCTCGAGAGCCTCAGCGCGCCGCCGGACTGGGCGGCGAGGCCGTGCACCATGGAGAGACCGAGGCCCGTGCCCTTGCCGATCTCCTTGGTCGTGTAGAAGGGCTCGGTCGCGCGCGCGAGCGTCTCGGCGTCCATGCCGGTGCCGCTGTCGCGCACGGCGATGCGGACGTAGCGGCCGGGGCGAAGGCCCGTCGGATCGTACGCACCGATCGTCTCCTCCCGCGCGGAAATCACGACGCGGCCGCCCTCGGGCATCGCGTCGCGGGCGTTGACGGCGAGATTGAGGAGCGCGAGCTCGAGCTGGTTCGCGTCGACCCGCACCGGCGCCAGCGCGTCGGGGAAGCGCGTCTCGATGTCGATCATCGGGCCGAGCGAGCGGCGCAGCAGGTCCGTCATGCCCGACACGAGGCCCGCCGCGTCGAGCGTCGTCGGCGCCAGCGTCTGCCGGCGGGCGAAGGCGAGGAGGCGATGCGTCAGCGCCGCGCCGCGCTCGGTCGCGGCGATCGCGTTGTCGAGGTAGCGACGCGCCCGCCCATCGTCGTCCGGCAGCCGCTTGGCGAGCAGCTCCAGGCTCGACAGCGTGGCGGCGAGCAGGTTGTTGAAGTCGTGCGCGACGCCGCCGGTGAGCTGCCCGACGGCCTCCATCTTCTGAATCTGGCGCAGCGTCTCCTCGGCCTTCTCACGCTCGGCGATCTCGCGGCGCAGCGCCTCGAGCGCGGCGTCGCGCTCGGCGATGCGCGCCTCGAGGCTCGCGTTCGCGGCGGCGAGCTGGTTCGGCGAAGGCAGCGCCAGCGCCGCCGGGAGGAGCGGCCAGAGCACGGCGGCCGTGGCCAGGGACACGAGGGCGGTGAAGGCCTTGATCACCGCCTCGGTGCCGTAGTCCGGCACCCACAGGGTCCAGATCCCGAACAGGTGCGTCACCCCGCAGGCGGTGATGAAGGTCACGAAGCACCAGAAGATCCAGCCGAACTTCACGTCCCGGCGCCGGATCACGAAGGCGCCGAGCGCCAGCGGGATCGACAGGTAGGCGATGCCGATCAGCCCGTCGGCGACGACGTGCGTCCAGATCAGCTCCGGCCGCCAGGTCAGGCACATCCCGTGCGGCGACAGGCTCTCGACGTCGAAGAGCTGGCGCAGGAACTCGAGCAAGGCGAACCTCCGGTGTCCGCGGGGATGCGGCGCGTGGGGGGACCTTAAGGCCGCGCATGTGGCGGGCAAAGGGCGGGCAGAGGGCGCCGAGGGCGGTTGGTGGGGAGGCGAGCTGGCGGTGCGCCGAGAAGCGACCGAACGTCGTGCTTCCGCGCGAACGGTTCAGGACGCCTCGTCAAGCCAGGCATCCTCGAGCGTCTTGTCCGGCGAGGGGCGGGACTGGATGGCGCCGTGCACCGTGAATGCCTTCCCGGAGATCGGGGTGAACCAGATCTCGTGGTCGCCGCGACCCTGACGCTCGAACATGCAGCCGGCCGCCGCGTGCCGCGTCTTCACCGCGGCTTCGACGACGCGCAGGCCGACCGTCAAAAATCCAGGTCCACCCGGCTCCCCCCGGCCCCGCCGCCGTCCCGGTAAAGGCTCGCGTCGCCCTTGAACGCCGGCTCGCCAGCGTCGCGGAAGCGGTTGACGATCGGGTAGCGGCGGTCGCGGCCGAAGTTCTTGCGGGTGACCTTGACGCCCGGCGCGGCCTGGCGGCGCTTGTACTCGGCGATCGAGATCAGCCGCTCGATCTTGCGCACGGTCTCGACGTCGTGGCCGCGGGCGACGACGTCGGAGATGCGGGTCTCGCCCTCGACCAGCAGCGCGAGGATGGCGTCGAGCTCGTCGTAGGGCGGCAGCGAGTCCTGGTCGGTCTGGTTCTCGCGCAGCTCGGCCGTGGGCGGCTTGGTGATGATCCGCTCGGGGATGACCTCGCCGTCGGGGCCGCGGGCGCCCGGCGGCTTCCAGGCATTGCGCAGGCGCGAGAGGGCGAAGACCTCGGTCTTGTAGAGGTCCTTCACCGGGTTGAAGCCGCCGTTCATGTCGCCGTAGAGGGTGGAATAGCCCACCGACATCTCGGACTTGTTGCCGGTGGTCACCACCATGGCGCCGAACTTGTTCGAGATCGCCATCAGGAGCGTGCCGCGGGTGCGGCTCTGGATGTTCTCCTCGGTGACGCCGGGCTCGGTGCCCTCGAAGAGCGGCGCGAGCACGCGCTCGGCGCCCTCCACGGCGTCGGCGATGGGCAGGATGTCGTAGCGCACGCCCAGCGCCCGCGCGCAGGCGGCGGCGTCCTCGAGCGAGGTCGAGGCCGTGTAGCGGTAGGGCAGCATGACGCAATGCACGCGCTCGGGGCCGAGCGCGTCCACCGCCATCGCCGCGCACAAGGCCGAGTCGATGCCGCCCGACAGCCCCAGGACGACGCCGGGGAAGCCGGTCTTCTCGACGTAGTCGCGCAGGCCGAGCACGCAGGCCTCGTAGTCCGCCTTCGCGCCCTCGGGTGCCACGTGCCGGGGTGCGTCGGTGCAGCGCCAGCCGTCGGGGCCGCGCTCCCAGGTCGTGGTGACGACGCACTCGGTGAAGCTCGGCAGCATGCCGGCGAGGGCGCAGTCGCCCTGCAGCACGAAGGAGGCGCCGTCGAAGACGAGCTCGTCCTGCCCGCCCACCTGGTTGACGTAGACGAGCGGCAGCCCGCTCTCGGTGACCCGCGAGGCGGCGATCGAGAAGCGCTCGTCGGTCTTGGCCCGCCAGTAGGGCGAGCCGTTGGGCACGACGAGGATCTCGGCGCCGGTCTCGGCGAGGCACTCCACCACCTCCTCCGACCAGATGTCCTCGCACACGGGCGCGCCGACGCGCACGCCGCGGATCATGATCGGGCCGGGCAGGGGGCCGGGCTCGAAGACGCGCTTCTCGTCGAACGGGCCGTAGTTCGGCAGGTCGACCTTGTGGCGCACCGCGGCGACATGGCCCTCGTCGAGATAGGCGTAGGAATTGTGCAGGCTGCCGTTCTCCACGAAGGGCAGGCCCATCAGCACCGCAGGGCCGCCGTCGGCGGTATCGCGGGCGAGGCTCTCCAGCGCCGCGCGGCAGGCGTCCTGGAAGGCGGGCTTGAGCACGAGATCCTCGGCCGGGTAGCCGGCGAGGAACAGCTCTGTGAACACGACGAGGTCCGCGCCCTGGGCGGCGGCCTCCTCGCGCGCCCGGCGGGCGCGGGCGAGGTTGGCGTCCACCGCGCCGAGGGTGGGATTGAGCTGCGCGAGGGCGATGCGGAAGGTGGTGCGGGTCATGGGGCGAATCTACGTCACCCGCTCGCGCGGGGCAAAGGGCGATGATGCCGAACCGGCGGGGAATGGCTGCGGTTCCCGCTCAGCCTTCCTCGCCGCGCCCCAGCGCGGTGCGGATCATGGCGAAGGCGTCCTCGCTCGCCCATTCGGCCGGGCCCTTGAGCACCGCGAGCTCGCATCCGCTGCCGTCGAGCAGGATCGTGGTCGGCAGCCCGACCACGTGACCCGAGCGCTGGAGCGTCTGCATCAGCGTGCCTTCGTTCTCGGCGTAGTAGACGAGATCGTCGATGCCGTGCTCCTCGAGCCAGGCCCGCGGCCGGTCGAGGTGGCGGGTGTCGACGTTGATGGCCACGACCTCGAACTCCTCTCCGCCGTATTCGGCCTGGAGCGCGTCGAGCGCCGGCATCTCCTCGCGGCAGGGGGCGCACCAGGTGGCCCAGAGGTTGACGAGCAACGTCCGGCCCTCGAAGTCCGCGAGCGTCAGCGGCTCGCCCTCGGGGCCGGTGAAGGCGATCTCGGGGGCGAGCCGCGGCGTCGTGGCGACCGAGACCGCCGCGACCTCGCCCGTCGCCATCGGCGCGAGGCGCGCGAGCGTCTCCTGGGCGGGGATGCAGGCCTCGGCGACGGCTTCGTTGTTGCGGGAGGCGAGCGCGAAAGCTACGACAGCGCCGACGACGAGGGCGCCTGCGCCCAGGATCAGGCCGCGCCGGGGTCCGGAGCGCGGGCGGGGGGACGTCTCGTCGGTCATCGGCATACTCGAGCTTCAGGGGTCACGCGTGAGCAATCGGATGTGGGGCGGCCGTTTCGAGAGCGGCCCGGCCGAGATCATGGAGGAGATCAACGCCTCCATCGACTTCGACAAGCGGCTCGCGGCCCAGGACATCCGGGGCTCCCTCGCGCATGCCGCCATGCTCGCGGAGACCGGCATCCTGTCCCACGAGGATGTGGGCGCGATCTCCGACGGGCTCAAGTCGATTTTGCGTGAGATCGAGGCGGGCACGTTCACGTTCTCGCGGGCGCTCGAGGACATCCACATGAACGTGGAGTCGCGGCTGCGCGAGATCGTCGGCCCCGCCGCCGGGCGGCTGCACACGGCCCGGTCGCGCAACGATCAGGTCGCGACCGACATGCGGCTGTGGGTGCGCGACACGGTCGACGCGCTCGACCTCCAGCTCGCCGGGCTGCAGCAGGCGTTCGCCGAGAAGGCAGAGCGCCATGCGGGCGCGGTGATGCCGGGCTTCACGCATCTGCAATCGGCCCAGCCGGTGACGTTCGGCCACCATTGCCTGGCCTATGTCGAGATGCTGGCACGCGACCGCGGCCGCTTCGCCGACGCGCGCCGGCGCATGAACGAGTGCCCGCTCGGCGCCGCCGCGCTGGCCGGCACCTCCTTCCCGATCGACCGCGCCATGACGGCGAAGGCGCTCGGCTTCGACCGGCCCACCGCCAACTCGCTCGATTCGGTCTCGGACCGCGACTTCGCCCTCGAGACGCTCTCGGCGGCCTCCATCTGCGCCGTGCACCTCTCGCGCTTCGCGGAGGAGATCACCCTGTGGATGACGCCGCAGTTCGCCTTCGCGAAGCTGTCGGACGCCTTCACCACCGGCTCCTCGATCATGCCGCAGAAGCGCAACCCGGACGCCGCCGAGCTGGTGCGCGGCAAGACCGGGCGCGTGCTCGGCGCGCTGCAGGGCCTGTTCGTGGTGATGAAGGGACTGCCGCTGACCTATTCGAAGGACATGCAGGAGGACAAGGAGGGCGTCTTCGACGCGCTCCAGACGCTCTCGCTGTGCGTCGCCGCGATGACCGGCATGGTGCGCGACCTCGAGCCCGACACGAAGGCCATGAAGAAATGGGCCGGCGCGGGCTTCTCCACCGCGACCGACCTCGCCGACTGGCTGGTGCGGGTGCTCGACCTGCCCTTCCGCGACGCGCACCACGTCACCGGCCGCCTCGTCGGGCTCGCGGCGAAGCGCGGCGTGGGGCTCGAGAAGCTGACGCTGGCCGAGATGCAGGAGGCCGAGCCGCGGATCGGTCAGGAGATCTTCGACGTGCTCGGCGTCGAGAAGTCCGTGCGCAGCCGCACCAGCTTCGGCGGCACCGCGCCGGCGAACGTCAGGCGCCAGGCCAAGCGCTGGCTGGCGCAGCTGGCCAAGGAGGGCAGGGCGCGCGACGGCAGGGCCGGGGACGCCGCGGCGCGCTAGCACGCGTCCCCGGCCTCCGCGCATCGCGGACGCCCTCGGCGCGCCGCCGGGCACGGCGGTGATCGCCATGGCCGGGCGGCGTGCGCGCCGGCGTCCCGCGTCGAGGGCCGCGACGAAACCCTGCGGACCCTCGAGGACTTTCATTCCGTGAGAGGACCGGTCCACGGCGGGGGAGCTCCCGCGCCGGAGGAGCGCGCCGCCGTCCGCCCCGAACCCAATCGCATCCGCAAGGAGGCGACCCATGGCCGATACGGACCCGATCCGCCCCGCCGCGCCGCCGGTCGACGTCACCGTCGAGCCGCTCGGCCTCCCCGGCGAGCTCTCGCTGCCCGCGCCGGGGCGCGGGCTCGTCCTCTTCGCCCACGGCTCGGGCTCCGGTCGGCTCTCGCCGCGCAACCGGCAAGTCGCCGCCGAGCTGCGCCGCGCCGGCTTCGGGACGCTGCTGCTCGACCTGCTCCTGTCGGCGGAGATGGAGCGGCGCGAGAACGTGTTCGACATCAACCTGCTCTCCGAGCGGCTGGTCGACGCCACGCGCTGGGTGCGGCTGCAGGCGGGGCTGGGCGACACGCCGATCGGCTATTTCGGCGCCTCCACCGGCGCCGCCGCGGCCCTCGTCGCCGAGACCCGCCTGCCCGGCGCGGTGCGCGCGGTGGTCTCGCGGGGCGGGCGCCCGGATCTCGCCGGGATCGCGCTCGAGCGGGTGCGCGCGCCGACGCTGCTGATCGTCGGCGGCGACGACGTCGAGGTCCTGCCGCTCAACCAGCGCGCCCTCGACACGTTGACCTGCCAGAAGGAGATGGCGATCGTGCCCGGCGCGACGCATCTCTTCGAGGAGACCGGCGCGCTCGAGCGCGTCACCGAACTCGCGACGGGGTGGTTCACGCGCCATCTGGTGACGTCATGATGTTCAAGGATCGCACGGACGCCGGGCGGCGCCTGGCGCAGGCGCTCGCCGCGCATGCGGGGGAGGGCACGATCGTGCTCGCCCTGCCGCGCGGCGGCGTGCCGGTGGCGGCCGAGGTGGCGCGCGCACTCGGCGCGCCCCTCGACCTCGTGATGGTGCGCAAGATCGGCGCGCCCGGCCATGCCGAGTACGGCATCGGCGCCGTCGTCGACGGGCGCGACCCGCAGGTCGTCATCGACGAGGAGACCGCCCGCATGGCCGGCGCCGACGCCGCCTATCTCGAGGACACCAAGAGCCGCGAGCTCGCCGAGATCGAGCGCCGCCGCCGCGCCTACCTCGGCGACCGCGAGCCCCTCGACGTCGCCGGCCGAACGGTGATCGTGGTCGACGACGGCGTGGCCACCGGCTCCACCGCCAAGGCGGCACTGCGGGCCCTGAAGAAGGCCGGCGCCGCGCGCCGCATCCTCGCCGTCCCCGTCGCGCCGATCGAGACGGTGGAGGCCCTGCGGGCGGAGGCCGACGAGGTGGTGGCGCTGACGACGCCCTACCCGTTCCACGCGGTCGGGCTCTACTACGAGGACTTCGACCAGACGACGGACGAGGAGGTGGTGGCGGCGCTGGAGGCGGCGCGGGGGTGAGGGTTCTTTCGGCTCAGGTGCGGCGCAGGAGACCGAGGAGATCGAATGCGTCGCGCAGGTCGCTCGCGAAGCGGGCGTAGCTGTCGAGCCGACGAAGGCGATCTAGCCGCGCGGTCTCGCCGATGCAGTTCAGGTAGGCCGCGGCTGCGACCGAGCGCCGCCGACGCCGCTGACCCAGAAGCGTCCCGATGGCATCGTCCAGAGCGCGCTTCGGGTCGGGGATGCGTTCCGCGTCGCCCGGGTCCCAAGACGGCGCTTTATCCGCAGGCCACGAGGCATAGCCGCAGGCCTGCGCGATGGCGTCCGCGTCCGCGAGCGCCCCCGCTTCCATCTCCCGAACCGGGAGGAGGCCGACGAAGCGAGCAGCGGGAAGGCCGCACAATGTGCTCGCGCGTCCGCGCAGCTCGGCCACGACAAGGCGTTCCACGTTCGCTCGCGCCGTTCGGCTCGCATCGCCATGGACAACGAAGACGTCGATCTCGCGCTCGACCCCACAGGCGCTCCGCGCCCGCTCCTCGGCGGAGCGCCCATCCAGCCGCACGACCGGTTCGCTGACGATGACCGATTGCGTTCCGCCCCTCCCCACGAGGTCGAACGCCTCCCGGGCGAGCAGGCCGAGCAGAAAGCTGAAGTCGCTCGGCCCTTCCGCGAAGAGGCCGAGCACCACGTGTCGGCTCACGCGGCATCCTCCGACCCGCGCCGCAGGACGCGGTCGGCCTCCATGCGTGTCAAGGTCGTCTCGCGATCGGAGAGCCGCATCTCGGCCTGATCCTTGACCCCGGTGCGCATGCGCGACCGTCTCGATATGCGGCCTGTCGCGGGGTCGATGCTCGTCACGACGTCGACGAGAACCAGTTCCCACGCCTCGGTGTTCTGGAGCACGATGGGGGAATGCGTGTTGACGATCGTCTGGAAGAGCCGCTCCTCGGCTCCGTCGGAAGTGACGTCCGTCGTCGCCTCCCGCAGCAGCTGGACGAGCTGCATCAGGCGCTCCTCGTGAATCCCGTTCTCGGGCTCCTCGAAGAGCAGGACGCTCTTGCGTCTGTGATCGTTGAGGAAGGTCAGCAACGCCAAGACGCGCAGCGTCCCGTCTGAAAGGACGCGGGAGCTGAAGGTGGCTTGATCGCGCATCGACACGAAAAGCCTGTAGCGACCGGCGAACGTGTCCTGCTCGATGGCGATGTCTCGAACGCCGGGGATCAGAAGACCCAGCTGATTGCGGATGTCGGCGAGGTCACCGTGGGGACGATCCGCGGTGCGCGTCTCGCTTTCGATGCGGGCGAGGACGCGCGCGAGATTCGATCCGTCCGGCCTGAGCTCGTCGGGATCGAGCGCATCGCTCGGCTCTCGCTCCGCGGCGGCCTCGAGCTGCAGGAAGGTCAGGCTCTCCAGCTCCCGGCGAAGCGCGAAGAGGTGCGGAAACTCGCTTCCGACCGTGATGCGCGACAGCACGGTCGCGGTCGCACGCTCCTTCGAGAAGGGACGCGGACGTCCCTGGGTGCCGTCCTGGTTGGCCTGGAACTTGTCTCCGAGCGTTTCGAGGAAGGGGCTCCTGCCACCGCCGCCCGAGTACAGCGCGTGAGCCTTCACGAAGTCCTTCGAGGGCTTCGGGTCCGCCGCGAGCCAAGCGTCGTCCTTGCGCATGATCGGCCATGCGGCCTCGTGCCGGACGAACAGTCGCTCGACGCCGCCGGGCGCTTCTGTACGCTTCTCGATTTCGACCTCGTAGCGGAGGCGGGTGTGCTTGAGGCGTCGACGCTCGGCGAACGCGTCCACGATCTCCGTCTCGAGAAGCACCTCCACCGCGAATCGCATGTGCATGGCCGACGTGTCGTCCGCCTCCCGCCGAAACAGCTCGCTCGGATCACCGCGAACGCGTCGCAGCGCCTCGGCGAGGTCGGTCGAGGCGAGCTGCGACAGGAAACGCAACGCGTCGAAGAAGTTCGACTTCCCCGACGCGTTCGGCCCCGCGATCACCGTGAACGGCTGCAGGTCGAGCTCGAGGTTCGAGAAGCTCTTGAAGCCGTCGATTTCGATGCGCGTCAGCATGCGCTCAGCCTAGCGCGGCGCACGGCGGGGCGGTAGGGTCCCCGCCTCACATCCCCATCTTCTTCCTGCGCTGCGCCAGCGTGCGCAGCCGCAGCGCGTTGAGCTTGATGAAGCCCGCCGCGTCGCGGTGGTCGTAGGCGACCGCGCCCTCCTCGAAGGTGACGAGGTCCTGGTCGTAGAGCGAGTACGGGCTCTCGCGGCCGATCACGTGCACGCCGCCCTTGTATAGCTTCAGCCGCACCGTGCCCGTCACGGTCTCCTGGCTCTTGTCGATCAGCGCCTGCAGCATCTCGCGCTCGGGGGAGAACCAGAAGCCGTTGTAGATCAGCTCGGCGTATTTCGGCGCGAGCTCGTCCTTCAGGTGCGCCGCGCCGCGGTCGAGGGTGATCGACTCCATCGCGCGGTGGGCGGCGAGCAGGATCGTGCCGCCGGGCGTCTCGTACATGCCGCGGCTCTTCATGCCCACGAAGCGGTTCTCGACGAGGTCGAGCCGGCCGATGCCGTTGTCGCGGCCGAGATCGTTGAGCCGCTCGAGCAGGCTGGCGGGGGACAGCGCCTCGCCGTCGATCGACACCGCGTCGCCGCGCTCGAAGCCCACCGTGATCACGGTCGGCGTATCGGGCGCCTCCTCCGGCGAGAGCGTGCGCGAGAAGACGTAGTCCGGCACGTCCTGCGCCGGGTCCTCGAGCACCTTGCCCTCGGACGAGGTGTGCAGCAGGTTCGCGTCGACCGAGAACGGCGACTCGCCACGCTTGTCCTTGGCGATCGGGATCTGGTGCTGCTCCGCGAAGGCGATCAGCTGCTCGCGCGAGCGCAGGTCCCACTCACGCCAGGGCGCGATCACGGTGACGTCGGGCTTCAAGGCGTAGTAGCCGAGCTCGAAGCGGACCTGGTCGTTGCCCTTGCCGGTGGCGCCGTGGCAGACGGCGTCGGCGCCGGTCATCTCGGCGATCTCGATCTGGCGCTTGGCGATGAGCGGCCGCGCGATCGAGGTGCCGAGCAGGTAGACGCCCTCGTAGAGCGCGTTCGCCCGGAACATCGGGAACACGTAGTCGCGCACGAACTCCTCGCGCAGATCCTCGATGTAGATGTTCTCCGGCTTGATGCCGAGCAGCTCCGCCTTCGCGCGCGCCGGCTCGAGCTCCTCGCCCTGGCCGAGATCGGCGGTGAACGTCACCACCTCGCACTGGTACGTCGTCTGCAGCCACTTCAGGATGATCGAGGTGTCGAGCCCGCCGGAATAGGCGAGGACGACCTTGTTCGCGCGCTTGTCGGTCATGGATGCGGGCTTTCTGGAGGCTACCGGGGACGAGAGGACGCGGGCGTCGGGTGCGGGTGGCGGATGCGAGCCGAGGACGTGGCCGGACTTTTTTTCGCCGCCATCGTGCCGAGGGTTGGGTCGGCGCGTTTATAATGCGGTGGACGGCGTGCGCAACCGCTCACGCAGCCGCCGAGGATCGCGCATCATCGCTCACCCGTGCCCCCGAACCTGAGGCCCTCATGACCCGTCGCCCCGTCCTCGAGTTCTGGTTCGACTTCGCCTCCACCTACGCCTACCTCTCGGCAATGCGCATCGGGCCGCTCGCGGAGTCCGCCGGCGTGGATGTGCGCTGGCGGCCCTTCCTGCTCGGGCCGATCTTCCAGGCGCAGGGCTGGACCAGCTCGCCCTTCAACCTCTACCCGGCCAAGGGCCGCTACATGTGGCGCGACGTGGCCCGCGAGGCCGAGCGCCGCGGCCTGCCGTTCCGCCGGCCCGAGCCGTTCCCGCAGAACGGGCTCGCCGCCACCCGCGTCGCGCTGCTCGGCGCCGACAAGCCCTGGTGCGCGCCGTTCGTGCGCGCGGTCTTCCACGCGGAGTTCGGGGCGGGGCGCTCGATCGAGGAGCCCTCCGCCGTCGGCGCGCTGGCCGGGACGGTCGGCCTCGACCCGGACGGCACGATGAAGGCGGCGAGCGCGGACGCCAACAAGCAGCGCCTGCGCGCCATCAACGAGGAGGCCCGCACCCGCGGCGTCTTCGGGGCGCCGACCTTCTTCGCCGAGGACGGCGAGATGTTCTGGGGCGACGATCGGCTCGAGCGGGCGCTCGCCTGGGCGGCCGGCGAGGAGACCTGACGGGCGGCGCCCGCGACGGGGCGCGCCCGCCCGCGCCCTCGGCCGGCGAATCGAGACCTCCGCCGGCAAGCTCGGCTGCGGCCTGGCGCCACAGGAAGCATCTCGCCGGCCCGTGAAAGCGCCCTCGCATCGCCTGGAACCGTTCCAGCTATGGACAGACGAGCGTCGCCGTGCCAAAGGCAACGCCGCGCGGGCGACGCCCGGTCGCATTGCGCGCGCGCGGGTGCTGATGCACTTCCCCCGGCATGATCCGCGCGGTTCCATGTGCCGATCGCGTCCGATTTCGGTCGCGGTCGCACGAAGACCGTCTTGTCAATTCTGCTCGGGAGAGTGACGTGGCCCAGACCACCGCAGCGCAAGAGCCAACCCGGCGCGACTTCCTGTTCCTGGCGACGGGCGCCATGGGGGCGGTCGGCGTCGCCGCCGCCGCCTGGCCGTTCATCGCGCAGCTCGCTCCGGACGCGCAGACCGTCGCATCCGGCGCGCCCGTCGAGGTCGACCTGACCCCGATCTCCGAAGGCCAGATCGTCAAGCTGTTCTGGCGCGGCGCGCTGATCTTCGTGCGCAACCGCACCCCGGCGGAAATCGAGGCCGCCCGCGCGACCCCGCTCGGCGACCTCAAGGATCCGGAGCCGGATCAGGCGCGTGTGATGGAGGGTCGGGAGAACTGGCTCATCATCTACGGCAACTGCACCCATCTCGGCTGCGTCCCGCTCGACTTCCAGGGCCAGTACGGCGGCTGGTTCTGCCCCTGCCACGGCTCGGTCTTCGACACGTCGGGACGCATCCGCTCCGGGCCGGCGCCGATCAACCTGCCGCTGCCGCCCTACCGATTCGTCGACGACGGCCGCATCGTCATCGGCGAGACGGCCTGAGGGCGAGAGCGCGCCTCGCGGCGGCGACGCACATCGCGTCCGCCGCCGACGGAAATCCGAACGAGAGCCGATCAGGCGAGACCAAGCAGGCCAGACCCATGAGCTCACATCCCACCGCCTACGTTCCCAAGAGTGCCGCCGCGAAGTGGCTCGAGAGCCGGCTGCCGATCATCGGCCTGGTGCACTCGTCCTTCGTCGCCTTCCCGGTGCCGCGCAACCTGACCTATTTCTGGACTTTCGGCGCCATCCTGATGGTCATGCTGGTCGTCCAGATCGTCACCGGCATCGTGCTGGCGATGCACTATACCGCGCACGCCGACTACGCCTTCTCCTCGGTCGAGCACATCATGCGCAACGTCGAGTATGGATGGTTGCTGCGCTACCTGCACTCCAACGGTGCGTCGTTCTTCTTCATCGCGGTCTACATCCACATCTTCCGCGGCCTCTACTACGGCTCCTACAAGGCGCCGCGCGAGGTCCTGTGGATCCTCGGCGTGATCATCCTGCTCCTGATGATGGCCACCGCCTTCATGGGCTACGTGCTGCCGTGGGGCCAGATGTCGTTCTGGGGCGCCACCGTGATCACCAACCTGTTCTCGGTGATCCCGCTCGTCGGCGACACCATCGTCTCGTTCCTCTGGGGCGGCTACTCGGTGGGCAACCCGACGCTCAACCGCTTCTTCTCGCTGCACTACCTCTTGCCCTTCATGATCTTCGGCGTGGCCATGCTCCACGTCTGGGCGCTGCACGTGCCGGGCAACAACAACCCGACTGGCGTGCCGATCAAGTCGGGCAAGGACGCGCTGCCGTTCCACCCGTACATGACGGTGAAGGACACGTTCTCGATCGTGTGCTTCTTCATCGTCCTGGCGTGGTTCGTGTTCTACATGCCGAACTATCTCGGCCACGCGGACAACTACGTTCCGGCCAACCCGTCGGTGACGCCGGCGCACATCGTGCCGGAGTGGTACTTCCTGCCCTTCTACGCGATCCTCCGCGCCGTCCCGGACGCGCTCTTCGGCGTCATCCTGATGTTCGCCTCCATCGCGGTGCTGGCCTTCCTGCCCTGGCTCGACACCTCGAAGGTGCGCTCCGGCTCGTATCGGCCGGTGTTCCGGACGCTCTTCTGGGGCTTCGTGGTCACCTGCCTGGTGCTCGGCTGGCTCGGCTCGCGTCCCGCCGATGGCATCTACGTGATCCTCGCGCAGATCTTCACCGTGCTCTACTTCGCCTACTTCCTGATCGCGCTGCCGCTGCTCGGCCTGTTCGAGAAGCCGCTGCCGCTGCCGAACTCGATCACCGAGGCGGTGCTGGGCAAGAAGCAGGCGAGCGGGTCGGGCATGCCCGTCGGCGCCGCCGCCGAGCCTCAGTCCAAGGGCTGAGGCGAGGCGGGATGCGAGATCAGGACAAGGGTTCGAGAACCATGAACAAGACCCTCATCATCGCCGGCGCCTTCGCGGCCTCCCTCGCCCTCTCCGGCGGGGCGGCCCAGGCGGCAGCCGGCGGCGTCACGCCGCCGCGGCAGGACTGGAGCTTCGCCGGCCCCTTCGGCACCTTCGATCGCGCGCAGCTCCAGCGCGGCTTCCTGGTGTTCAAGACCGTGTGCGCCTCCTGCCACGGCCTCGACAAGGTGTCCTTCCGCAACCTCGCGGAGGACGGCGGCCCCGAGTATACCGAGGCGCAGGTCGAGACCTTCGCGGCGGAGTTCCTCGTCGACGGCGGCTACGACGAGTTCGGCGATCCCGTCGAGCGTCCGGCGACGCCTGCCGACTTCTGGCCGTCTCCCTTCGCGAACTATCAGCAGGCGGCCGCGGCGAACGGCGGCAAGGCCCCGCCGGACCTCTCGGTGATGGCCAAGGCCCGCACCTTCGAGCGCGGTTTCCCGTTGTGGATCACCGACGTCTTCACGCAGTACAACGAGAACGGCGTCGACTACCTGTCCGCCTTCCTGCAGGGTTACATCGAGCCGCCGGAGGACTTCGACCCTGCGCTGGGCAACTGGAACCTCTACTACCCGGGCAACATCGTGGCTATGCCCAACGTGCTCTTCGAGGGCGCCGTCGAGTATCCGCGCGACGCCCAGGGCCGCCCCGTCGTGCCGGAGACCGTGGAGCAGTACGCCAACGACGTGACGGCCTTCCTGATGTGGACGGCGGAGCCGCACCTCGAGGCGCGCAAGGCCATGGGCTTCCAGGTCCTCGTCTTCCTGCTCGTCTTCGCGGGGCTCCTGTACTTCACCAAGAAGCGCATCTGGGCCCGCGTCGGCGGCGAGACAGAGGGTCACGCGGCGGGCTGAGCCGCCGCCACCCGCTCGCGATCGGTTGCGAGGGCGCCCCACGGGGCGCCCTCCTCGTTTCAGGTGCCGGCGGTCGCGGCGCCGCGCGCGATCAGCGCGACGGCCTCCTCGACGGCGAGCCGAGCGGTGTCGACCAGCAGCCGCTCGTGGGCGAACGGCTCCCATCGGCGGGCCTTGACGTCCGCCCAGGTGGGCAGCTTCTGGCCCGGGAGGTCGGCGAGGCGCCGCTCCACCCGTCTGCGATGCTCCTCCTCGTCGCTGCAGACGATCTCGACGTCGAGGATCGCGACGCCCGCGCGATGCGCCACCTCTGCGAAGGCCCGCCGTGTCGGGTCTATCGGGTTGACGCCGTCGACCACGACCGTGAGACCCTGCCGGAGGTTTTCCTCGGCCAGCGCCCGGGCGACGACGTAGCCCGCGTCCTCCGCAGGGTCGATTCGCAGGACGGATTGCGCGAGCCCCGCCTCGATCGTGTCGATGCGCAGGAACACGGCGCCGAGCCGCAGGGCCAGCGCCCGCGCGATCGTGGTCTTCCCGGCTCCCGGAAGGCCGGCGAAGGCGACGAGGAGCGGAGGGTGCGGCGTCATCGGCGCATTACGCCGGATGTGAATCGGCGGCGCAATGCCCGTCCGAGCCCTCCGGAAGCCGCCGTGTCCCGGCGCCGGCTCGCGGGCGGGTCGACGAGGCGGCCCGCGTTTTTCGGGGGTTACTCGCGCGCCGCTTCGGGCTAGCATCGCAGCGCACCAATCGGAGGGGCCGAAGAGATGGCGCGCGCAGTTCTGGGCGTGATCGGTGGCTCGGGCGTCTACGACCTGCCCGGCATGGAGGACGTGCGCGAGCAGCGGATCGAGTCGCCCTGGGGCGAGCCCTCCGACGTCCCGCGCATCGGGCGCATCGGCACGACGACCGTCGTATTCCTGCCGCGCCACGGGCGCGGGCACCGGATGTCGCCGTCGGACATCAATTACCGCGCGAACATCGACGTCATGAAGCGCGCCGGCGTCACCGACATCGTCTCGCTCTCCGCCTGCGGCTCGTTCAAGGACGAGCTGCCGCCGGGCTGCTTCGTTCTGGTGGACCAGTTCGTCGATCGCACCCACAAGCGCGAGAGCTCGTTCTTCGGCAGAGGCTGCGTCGCCCACGTCTCGATGGCCCACCCCGTCGGCCCGGGGCTGCAGCAGCGCCTGCACGCGGCGGGCCTCGCCGAGGGGCTCGACGTGCGCAAGGACGGCACGTACGTCTGCATGGAGGGCCCGCAATTCTCCAGCCTGGCCGAGAGCGTCGGCTACAAGCAGATGGGCTACGACGTCATCGGCATGACCAACATGCCCGAGGCCAAGCTCGCCCGCGAGGCGGAGATCACCTACGCCACGATCGCGATGGTCACGGACTACGACTGCTGGCATCCGGGCCATGCGGCGGTGGACGTGGCCTCCGTCATCGCGGTGGTGCGGGCGAACGCGGCGAACGCCGCGCGGCTGGTGGCACGCGTGGCGCGGGACTTCCCGACCGAGCACGAGCCGTGCCCGATCGGCTCGGACACCGCGCTGGAGGTCGCGATCATGACCGCACCCGAGATGCGCGACCCCGCGCTGATGGCCAAGCTCGACGCGGTCGCCGGCCGCGTGCTCGGGCGCTGAACCGGACCGAGAGACGCTCCATGGACACGCACTCGATGGATACGCACGCCGTGTCCGAGATCAAGACCGCGATCCGCACGATCCCGGACTACCCCAAGCCCGGCATCATGTTCCGGGACATCACGACGCTCTTGGGCGACACGCGCGCCTTCCGCCGCACCATCGACGAGCTGGTGAACCCCTATGCCGGCACCAAGGTCGACAAGATCGCCGGCATCGAGGCCCGCGGCTTCATCGTCGGCGGCGCCATGGCCCACCAGCTGTCGGCGGGCTTCGTGCCGATCCGCAAGAAGGGCAAGCTGCCCCACCAGGTGGTGAGCATCGCCTACGCGCTGGAATACGGCTCCGACGAGATCGAGATCCACGCCGACGCCCTCGTCGCCGGCGAGCGGGTGGTGCTCGTCGACGACCTCATCGCCACCGGCGGCACCGCCACCGCCGCCGTCGAGCTGCTGCGCCGGATAGGCGCCGAGGTCGTCGCCTGCTGCTTCGTGGTCGACCTGCCCGATCTCGGCGGGGCCGAGCGGCTGCGGGGGATGGGGGTGGAGGTTCGGTCCCTGGTGGCGTTCGAAGG